>NZ_JBEPPZ010000014.1:0-102875 GCF_040547565.1 Marinobacterium sp. MBR-109 | reverse complement strand
AGTGTCGTTGAATCCAGAGCGGAAAGTGGTCACTGAGACAGTGCGAATGGCTGCATAAAAATCAGACAGGGCGACAGATACCTTGACAGTTACCGAGAACAAGCGCCGCCCTGCTCAACAAAGGTATTGGGCGGATAGTTTCCAAGTACAAATCAACATCACCACCTCGTCCTGCATCGTCCAGACGAGAGCCGTAAACCCCGACGAAAAGAACAGTATCACCCAGCGCCCGAGTGATACTGTTCAGTATTGTGTTGATTTGCTCAGTGGATAAACGCATGGCTACTCCAAACAGGCGACAAGTCGTCAATCATTCAATGCAATACCTCTTCCGGGCTGTTGGCCGTGAGGATGCGTTCTGACCACTCCAGCAGCAGTTCCTCATCCGCTTGATTGATGCGCTGGCGAATTTCGACCGATACAGTACCGAACTTTCGCTCCATCTGGCGCAGCAGTACTCGGGCCTCGCCCTGCTGCATACCTTCCTGGCGGCCTTTTTCCAAATGACGTTCTGCGAAGCTGCTCATTTTCTTTACATTCTCAGAATCGGCAACAATGCTACTGTGCCTTGTTGGGGTAATCAGCCTGGCTCCAGAAGGCTCGTTTGCGCCAGTGTTTTTGCTGCAACTGACCTATGTACTGCTGAGCATCGCCATGCTCGCCATAGTTTGGATGCTGTTTATCCAGTTGCAACAACCGCCGAAAATAACGCGCAGCATGCCCATAGGCCTTGCTGCGGCCGCTATCGAGAATATCGCTTAACAGCGCACGGTAGCAAAGTATCGCCGCCAGCCACTCATGGCTCTGCTCCAAACAAGCGGCCCAGTTGGTCAAGTCGGCATAAAACACCTGGTCAAGCGGCTTCTCAGCGCGAGAAATATATTTGGCTGCTGCAGAGATTTCATCGATCGTTAGCAGGGATTCAACCGCCATCACCAAGTCGTCGCTTCGCTGAGCAAGCGCCACAATTGCGGGGCGCTGTTCCGCCTTTTCAGCGGTATTAGCCAGCTCCCAGTAATCTTTCAGGCAATGGGTATAGGCCTGCTCCATAAACGCATTGAGCAAATTTGCCTTGAGACCCTCCGTATCACCCTGCAATCGAAACAGCTCGTTATTGAGCCGGGTGTGCTCAACAGGATGCCCATGCCATACCTCTTGTGCCAGCCAATATCGAGCTCGATCATAATCCTGAATCGATAGCGCGAAACGTACAATCGCAGCCATCTGCAGGTAGTTGGGCGCAGGGCTTCTGATCAGTGTCGACTTTTCATACAGCGCCATATCACTTAATGCATGGGCTACCGATGCCAGACCGATACAGGCGTGAGCCGCCTTTTGGTTGTAGCTTCCCGGTTGATCGGATTCTGGCTGCACCTGCAACGCTTTACGTGCATCATTTTCAAAGCGCCAGGCCAGCTGCCTCAGCTCCTGTTCAGTCAGCAACATGGCACTTTTGGGGATAAGCTCATCGAAGACGCCGTAGTCATTGTGGTCAAAGTAATACAACACACGTTCGACCCAATCGGTGGCACCCACGGGCTCATACTCTCTCACCTTTTCCGCAAGCTCCAGCCAAAGCTCAACCACCTGCATAAACAACATGCCGATATCACCGCCGGAATCGTCCACCCGCTCGAAGAGCTGATCGACCAACGACATGAAGTACTCAACCAGACTCAGCGCGGCTGCAGGATTTTGAGGCGACACCCGGTCGCAGGCAGTGAACAGAACACGCTCCAGACGAGCCGCAAAATCGCCTGCATGGCGATAATCGATGAAATCAACCCCGTTGATAATTGCACCCAAATCCTGCCTGAGTGATGCCACAACACCATCGCTGCCGGCAGCGTCGCCGGTAAGCAGAAATGCATGGATAACCGCATCAATATCTTCACTGGCACCGTACAATCGCTCGATCAGTTGAATTAGATCTGCTTTCGAGCATTTCTTGAGTTGTGGTTTCAGATTCATCAACAGGCTTGTTCCTCTTCTTGCAGAAGGTCAACGGGTAATCCCAGTTGCTTCCATTCAATGCAGCACTTCCTCAGGGCTGTTAGCAGTCAGGATCCGCTCTGACCACTCCAGCAGCAGTTCCTCATCCGCCTGATTGATGCGCTGGCGAATCTCGACCGATACAGTACCGAACTTTCGCTCCATCTGGCGCAGCAGTACTCGGGCCTCGCCCTGCTGCATACCTTGCTGCATGCCTTCCTGGCGGCCTTTTTCCAAATGACGTTCCGCGAAGCTGCTCATTTTTTTCACATCCTCCGAATATTGCTCACAGTAACGCTCCAGCTCATCGGGGGCCAGGGCGGTGTAGATGTCGATAAAGTCGATGTATTTGATCTGTTTTTCCGGGTCGGGTTCAAGCTCAAACAGGCCGCGCATGGCGTGGGCGTAGTGCATATTGGGTAAGTTTAGCCGTGCGGTGAGGTTCTGGCTATCGCGGTACTGTTGCCAGTCCAGCCTTGGAAGATGACAGGCCAGATAGCGGAAGCTCAGATAAGTGTGGCGATCGCCGCCCAGTTCCAGTCGATCAGGTACTGCGCCATCACGCAGGAAGACCACCACCGGCACCACCCGCTCGGTGTTGAACATTTCGGCTAAGTGGAAACGGGGTAGAACCCAAATGCGTGCTGAGGCGTTAATCATGGTGGCTTCGTCAGCCGCAAAGATTTCCAGCGCCTCGCGGAGGTAATCAAGAATCAAATTCTTGAAATTCTGGTCATGGCTCATCACAACTCCTTTTGTGAGTGCCGTAAAAAAGCCGAACGTGCTGGTTCGGCTTTTTTAAATGAAAATCAAATTTTGCTCTGACCCTTTATAAATAAAGGCTTATTCAACAGCGGTGGTGTTGTGCTCTTCTGCAGGAATCTGTGACCAGCCTTCAGCGATCTCAGCAATCAGACCAGACACTTCCTTGACCTTGGCAACATCGTTGTTGCGATTGGCTTCCATTAGAGTACGCAGCATGTAGTCGTACAGGCCATCCAGGTTTTCAGCGACTTCGCCGCCTTTTTCGAGGTCGAGCGAGCCTTTGAGGTTAACGATGATTTCACAGGCCTTGTTCAGCTGAGTTGTGCGCAGCTGGATATCCTTGCGCTCAATCGCTCCGTTCGCTTTCGCCAGCGCCTCAAGTGTGCCACGGAACAGCATACTGATCAGCTGGTGGGGGGTGGCAGAGGCTACCGCCGCATTCAAATCAACGCTTTTATACTGACTCAGGGCCTTGTTGTTCATTCAGTCGCTCTACTCTGTCGGAAAACGGATTGGCTGCACTTTACTTCTGGGCTGTAAACGGCAGTCGGTCAAGGATACCATCGAGCGAGTTTCCGGTGGTATTCAGACTGCTGATGATACGCTCCATTGCCAAAAACTGAGCGCTTATACGGGTCTCATACTGCTCCATGCGGCGATCGAGATCTTCACGGTCAGTGGAAACCTTATCCAGCTGCTTGTCGATATTTTCTTCCCGGGTGGCAATAGCGCCATCCCGGGCAAGGAACTGATCTATCAAATTGGTCAGCTGCCCGCCCATGCCGCGTGAGAAGCCGATAGTGAATTCACCCTCGGCAGCAGCCCCCGGCCTTATGGACAGGTTCAGGCCATAGGCATCAGATCCAAGCTCGGGCAGTAATACATTACCGGCACCAAAAGCAGCCACGCCATTGATTGTACCTTTAACATCACGGCCAGCCGTGGCCGTCAACGTTGAGCCTGCACCAAGTCCTAGATCATCCATTGCAGCACTTTGCTCGCTCAGGCTAACCTTTGATGCAGCCCCATACTCACGTGAAGTAAAGGTGAACTGGCCAGTGTCGGCATCGAAACCGACATCCACCTTGGCATTAACCGCCTTGAGCTTCTCATCACCATTAATCAGTGACTGCAGCTCAGAGCGTAATGACTCTGCATCTGCGTACACTCCATTCAGTGTAATTTCATTACTGCGAGTACCATCAATGCTGATTTTGAAGGCGTAACCACCGCCACTGGTATCGAGCGGATTATCAAAGAGGGTCCCAACGCTGCTGCCAGCCAGTGAGCCCTTGGCCGGGTCCTGCGTAATCTCGACCTGGTAGCTGCCAGGCACCGTATTACCGATGCGCGTCCCCATACCCACGTCAACGAAACTGTTGCTGGAAGAGGCCTTCTGCGCGAAGAGATCACCGACCAGATCAAAGTTACCGCTCATGGCCGAGCTGAACTCTTTCTCGTTAATGGAAAGGGATCCATCCAACTGAGTACGTATGCCCAAATTCGTCAAGGCTGTAAAGCCGGACTCAACACCATTAACTTCAGTACCCACCATACCGCGCAGCTGACTGATCAGAGCTTTGGCGGTACCATCAGTGGCCAGGTCACCGCGGACGGTATTGTTGTCTTCGTCCTTGCTGTAACCAGTCAGATTCTTCGCGGTGGTCAGGAAGCTGTTATAGGCTTCGACAAAATCACGGATGGACTGTTCAGCCACAGCCTTATCGGCATCGACCGAGAAGTTGACCACTTCCCCGTTACTGGGCTTGTTGATTGTGAAGTCAAAGCCTTCGATGACATCGTCAATGGTATTGGTGTCACGACGCACCTCAAGGCCATTGATTTTGAGCACAGCATCACTGGCGGCCTGCGTTTGCAAGGCTCCGGTGCCGGCAATGGCCGCAGCCTGATTGTACTCAAAACCTTCCAGACCGGTTGCCCCGTCTGATGCGGAGATCTGCATGGCATTACCGGCGCCAGAAGGAGCACTCAGCAGAAGCTGATACTGGCCATCCACTTTCATGACACTGGCCTGAACACCACTGTCACCCTTGTTGATTTTGTCTGCCAGCGTTTGCAGTGAGTCCGATGCATCAACCGTAATATTCAATGCAGCACGGGCATCGTTGACCTGAAACTGGTCCGGGTCATTGCCTGAATAGCTCCATTCGCCAAACTGAATACTCAGCTCACCCGTGGCCCCCAGCGGTGACTTCGGGTCGGCGCTGTTACCCATCACCAGAGACTGAGCCTTGGCCACATTCATTACTTCGATCTGATAGCTACCGGTTTGCGCGCCTGCCGCCAGGGAGTTGGGCGTAATAACGCCGGTTTCAGGGAAGGCAACCGAGCGCGCGTTAAAGGTGTCACTGTTACCCAGAGGTGCCAGCACCCCTTGAAAATCAGAGAGCGCGCTTTTGAGTGTGCCGTACGCTGAAATCTCAGCTTCGAGCTTTTCCTGCCGAACATCAAGACGCTGTTCTTTGGGGGCACGTTCGATCTGAGTCAGCTGGGATACCAGGCTGGTGGTATCGATCCCTGAACCACCGCCGAGTGAAGAGATAATATTAGACATGGGGGCCTCCCTGGGTTGCGCTTAGGCGGTACAGTGTAGCAGAGACTTGAGTGTGCTTTCAGGCCCTCTCGTCAAAGATCAGGCCAACCATACCTTCAAGAAATTCAGAGAATTTCAGGGTTTCTTCAGTGGGTATCTGGCGCACCACTTCTTCGGTTTCCAGATCCATTACCTTGACCACCACTCTGTCGGCGGTGTCATCAACGGAAAACCTGAGCGAGCGGTTACCACTCTGCATCAGCTCGTTCATCTTTTCGACAGCTGCCTGCAGCTTTTCAGGTGATACCTCAGGCTTTTCAGCCTGCTGAGCCTGCTGCACAGTATTCGTCGCTGCATTCACCGTTGGCACGGGTGCAGCCGTATTGGCTGAAGCGGAGTCAGGCAACTGACGGGAAGATGCGCTTGACTGTTGTGACGGGGCATTTGCATTAATGCCGGAGGTTTCGATATTCATTACCCTTACCTCTTGTTCAAAAAGGCCGCCCCGGCGGGGCAGCCTTACTCATTAAGGATAGACCCTAATGCTTACTGCAGCAGTGAGAGTACCTGCTGCGGTGCCGCGTTGGCCTGGGCCAGCATTGCGGTACCGGCCTGCTGCAGCACCTGAGCACGGCTCAGGTTTGCAGATTCCTTGGCGAAGTCGGCATCTTCTACCCGTGAACGTGCAGCGGACACGTTCTCGGAGATGCTGGACAGGTTGTTGATGGTGAAGTCCAGACGGTTGCTTACCGCACCGAGGTCACCACGAGTTGAGTTGATGGTATCCAGCGCGTTATCAATGATACTGATCGCCTTCTGAGCGCCCGCTACAGTAGAGATGTCTATACTGTTGACTGCTGCGCCGAATTTGCCATCACCAGCAGAATTGGACTCCAGCAGACCAATATCAGCGGCTGTAGCGTTTGCACCCAGTTCGATGCTTATTGGACTACCGTTATCAGATTTCAGCTGAATACCACCATTAACAACATCGCCATCCGCTGCAGCAGCCCCGGCAGTACCTGTAGACTCATCTAAACTACTCTGCAAAACGGCAACGTTAGTACCATCACCTAACGCATCAGCTACTGCACCTCCACCATCGGCGAAAGTAATTGAGGAAACGTTACCTTCCAAAACCAACTTAGTGCCGAGTACTTGTGCAGTAATACCTGTCGAGTCAGTTTGACCATTAATTGCAGTTGCTACATCATCGAGGGTACCTGCAGCAGTAGTGATCTCTGTGCCATTAAGGTTAAATGCACCACCTGTAAGAGAAGACACGTCTACTGCAGAGAAATCAAGCGTTGCTGCAGCAAATGTTGAGGCTGTCACACCTGTTTCAGTAGAAACATCGTTAATTGCGTTAATTTTGCCCTGCAAGCTATCAGTGTTATCTGCAGATATCTGTACACCATTAATTGTCACATCACCCACACCCCAAGCGTTTGTTGGGGTTGCAATACCGACACCCTCCACGACACCTGGTTTATTACTTTCACGGAAACCAAGCGCATTAAGTTGCTCAAGAGTACCGGTAGAGCCTCGCTCTACAGTAATTTCTTCACCATTGTCTGACGTCAGGACCAGCTGACCACTAGCATTTGCGATCGTACCTAAGCCTGTACCAGCAGCCCCATCGGTAAATGTAATAGCCGAGGCATCCATTGCAGTGATTGAAATTTCACCATCATCATTCAGATTCGCAGTGACCAACCCTTGTCCTTGACTGTTAATTTTATCAACAACTTCCTTCAAGGATTCAGTATCTGTTATTTCAAGCGATGTGGTTGTACCATCAATTTTAGTTACATCAATTGTCAGGCTGTTAGCGGTTCCATCGAAGACCCCATCACCCACATCGGTTGCTGTTGCAACTGCCATCATTGAAGCAGAAACACCTGACACATTATTGTTAATCGCATCAATAACCTGCTGGGCACCATCTGCATCCGTACCATCAATGGCTGTATCTCCCAGAGCAACGATGGACTGTCCATTAATCAATACATCGTTATAACCCAAGTCTGCAGCACCAGTCAGATCAGCCAAAGTTGTTTCTGCGCTCAGCATATCAACACTGGTAGACCCCATACCCAAAGTTTTGGCATCCATTGCCTGGATCTGGAAGCTGATGGTTTCGTTGGCTTCAGAGCCCACCTGCAAAGATGTTTTACCCAGCGAGCCGTCCAGAATTTTCTGGCCGTTGAATGAGGTGGTTTCAGAGATACGGTTCAGCTCAGCAGTCAGCTGCTTCACCTCAGCGTTCAGGGTGGAGCGGTTACCTTCAGAGTAGGTTCCGTTCGCGGACTGAATGGACAGTTCACGCATACGCTGCAGGATGTTGGTGGACTCTTCCAGCGCACCTTCAGCGGTCTGGATCAGAGAGATACCATCGTTGGCGTTACGTACCGCTTGGTCCAGGCCTCGCACCTGAGAGGTCATACGGCTGGCGATCGCAAGACCGGCCGCGTCATCGGCTGCGGAGTTGATACGCTTACCGCTGGTCAGACGCTCCATAGAGGTGTTCAGTTCATTGCTGGATTTTGTCAGCTGATTCTGAGCATTCAGCGACATGATGTTTGAGTTGATTACCATTGCCATGAGTGTTTCTCCTCGATAGCGGTCTGTCTGACCGGCTGTATGCAAATCGTTGCTAAAACTGGGCGGTTGATCCGCTTGTGCTTACTTTATCGACCCACTCGGTACAAACTTTAACGCTAAATTTGTATGTGCCGCACTGGGTGCTTGTTTTGCTTTATCGGCACGTTCAGACTGGGCATTAGCATTTTTGTGAGGTAACGCGAATGGATAAAATCATGGAGCTGTCGCTGCAACTGTTACAGGCCACCGAGGCGCTGCAGCTCAGGGTTGAAGCCGGCGACCTGACCGAGGTGGAGTCACTGCAGCTTCAGCGTGCCGAACTGGTCGCCGAGCTGGATATCGAGAGTCAGAAGCCCTGGCCTCGCGATGTATTGATTGGGTGCCAAGGCCTTATTAAACAAGCTCAGCTGCTTGAGGAGAGCATACTCAAGCAGCTGAGTGTACAGCGTAAAGAGGTGGGGGAAGAGCACAACAAACTGCAGCTGAGCAAACAGGCGCGCAAGGCCTACGACCGGTTCAGCTGAGCCTTAACATTTCTGGTTTTAACGTATGTAATTGAACAGACTCAGATCCTGAATTTTGGCAAAACTGGCATAGGCAGCTTCAAGGGCAAGCTGGCGTTTGCTGAGTTCTGTCGCCGCTGCGGCATAGTCCAAATCCTGCACCGATGAGAGGGTGCCCTCAGTCATCAATTTAAAGTCGGTATTGCTCATTTCAGCATCATCCAGCGTATTAAGGCGCGAGCCGAGCGTAGCCGTGGCTTCAGACAGCCGCTCTTGGGACATGCTGATCTGATCCAAGGTTTTGGCAAAACGTTCCTGTAGCTCCGTTTGGGCCTGCGCATTACCGGCAACCGGCTCACGCATCAGCTCGATGGTATCGAGCATAGTGTTCAGTATGTTGGATGGCGGCTGAGAAAAACCAAGTTTCAGCTCTGATGTCGGCGGTGTATCCACAACGAAGGTTGCGACAGTGGAGTCGGTCACCGTTGTAAGGTCAATATCAAACGACACCGTGGGCGGACCAGCAAGATTGACTGTTTGCAGCGGTGAGGCCGAGGGAATACCCGTTACGCTTGTCAGCGTATTACCCGCCTGATCCAGCACATTGTATGCATATTCATCGCTGCCTGCGTCATAAGCCATTTCCAGCCGAATATCGCCGGTTGTCTCGCGCATCAACTGAAGGAAGTCAGGCTCGGATGAAATTGTGCCTGCGCCAACCACCGCGGCACCCTCTCCCTGAATGGCCAACGCGGACGGATCGGGAGAAACAGGCTCGGCCAAGTCCAGCACCAGCCTGGCACCGGGCAGCTCTATTTCAGGAACAGCGCCGTTAGTGAACTCGACATTCTGCAACGGGTTACCCGACGCATCCTTCGCCACGTTTCCAGCACTGTCACGCAAGGTATACGTGTTCACCGTAGCCATGGTTACACTGTCTACATACTGGTCAACTTCAACTTTGATATCACCGGTTTGCCGCATAAAAGCAGCAAAGGCGTCAGGGTCGGTAACAGTCAGGTTTTCCGGGTCAAAACTGGACTGCAAACTGCCGGTTGCCTGCAGGCTTGGCTCATCAATCACCGATTCAAACAGGAACTTGCCTGAGTCAGAGGCACGGACATACAGCTCACTGGACACCTGAATTTGCCGAGTAGTCGCATCACCCTGAAAAACATAGCGATTGCCTTGTTGTGTGTAGGTTTTAACCTGCCCCTGTGAACCCGAGAAGAGATACTCTCCTTTCGCATCACGCGTGTTCATCAAGCCCGACATATAGCCGACCAGCTCCTCAAGCTCATAGGAGATGGTTTTACGGTCAGCGTCACTCAAAGTACCGTTGGCCGCCTGCAGAACCAGCTCACGAGCCCGGTCAGATGCCGTGTTCAGATCATCTAACGTGGTTTCTTCCAGCTCAAGCCTGCGGCGGGAGGCATCGATATTGCTTTGAAACATGTCCAGCTGCGCCAGCTCACGCTTCAAACCCACCACACGACTGGCTCCTACCGGGTCTTCCGCCAGGCTGGTGAATTTTTTACCGCTGGAAAGCTTGTTCTGAATATCCAGCAAGGAGGTCTGGTTTTCCATCATGTTACGGTTGGCGCTGGTAAAAATCTGGCCGGTTGAAATACGCATGATTACCTCCGAACAGCACTGATCAGGCTGTCAAATATGGTCTGATAGGCTGAGATCAGCTGGGCTGCGGCCGAGTACGCCTGCTGGTACTTCACCAGGTTGGCGGCCTCTTCGTCCAGGTTAACGCCAGCAACGCTTTGCAGGGCGTTCTCACTGGCTGTCAGAACCGAACGGCTCGACGCGTAGGAAATATTGGCATTGCTGGCCTGGGTGCCGACTTTTGCCAGCAACTGGCCATAGGTGTCTTGATAACTGAAACCGTTGACCAGCGTTTGATTTTGCAGGTCAGACATGGCCAAGGCGTTGCTGTTATCCGAATAGCCATTGGTATTGAACTCAACGGTGAAACGATCACCTGGATTGGGCTGATTGTTAAATGTCAGCGCATAGTCATCCTGTTCGATCACGATCGGTTCACCCTCAGTGTAAACCAGATTTTCCATGCCTTCGTATATTTCCGGGCTGCCGGATGCCACATTCATGTATACAGAATATGTAACATTGCCATCGGCATCCGGGGCGTTGAATACGATCTCAAGCGGCAACTCAGCTGCACCGGTGCGCAAATTTGCACTCGAGCGTGTTGACGTGATGTTGATATCGGTCAGTTCGGCATTGCCGGTATTGGTGGAGGCAGGCTCAATCCGCAAGGGCGAGGCCAAGGCCAGCATACGCGGGTTGTTTATTTTGGTGTCCATTAGCTGGCCACCACTACGGGTCGGCTGGATCAGGTAACTGTCACCGACACCCGCCTCTCCTTTCAACGTAAAGGTCATGCCATCAAGGCTGATACTTACACTGCCGTTGGCGGTATCTTCATAAAACGTTGCACTTTGGTCCAGCTCATCTGCGCTGGTCACTTCGGTGAGATTGGAAGAGTCAAAACGCTGGCCATCACTCAGGCGGGTAATACGGAAGCTATCGATCCCCGTGACTTCAAACTTGTAATCACTGCCCGTAAGTTCCTTTACATCATAAAAGCTGACGTGTGCCGAGGTATTCAGGTTTTTGTTTTGTGCATTGGCGGTGACTTCACCACGCTGCAGGGGCTTGAACAGGTCTTCACCCATATCACCGTTGAGATCCATCCCTTTCCGGTGCTGCTCATTCATGGTTTCCGAGAACACAATCGCCAATCGCCCAACTTCATTCAGCGTCGGTTGAAGCACGTTATCTCGATAGTTGACCATGCCCCCAATGGCACCATTGCCCAATTGGTTGGTGACCTGAGAACTGATACCCGAGCCATTTGTCATATAAATATCAAGCTGAGTCGGGTCAGCGTCACTGTTACGTACATCCAAACGCGCAGCCGTATTACCCACAACCAAGGGCTGACCTGTCCCGATCATCACGTTGTAGGTAATGCCATCCTGCGAGATTACACTTGTCGTAACGTAACCCGACAAGTCTTTAACCAACAGATCACGCTTATCCTGCAACTCGTTGGTGCTCTGCCCTGCCGCATGCATAGTGCTGATCTGAACATTCAATGCCGCAATGTTTTCGGTGATCGAGTTGACCGTGTCGGTCATGCTGCGAATTTCAGTGTTGACCAGATCAGCCTGGCTGCGCAGTTTGCTGTCAAAATCATTGAATGAGTTGGCCAGCGATGAAGCCTCGGCCAGAAACAGCTCACGGTTGGCGATAAACAGTGGGTCATCCACTACCTGCTGCATGGAGGCAAAATAGCTGTCCATGGACGATGACAAGCTGGTGGAGTCCGACACCAGCATTGAATCCAGCTGAGCAATTTTTTGCGAATAGGCTTCGTTGCTTTTGAATACAGACGTATCAGCCCAGACCTGCTTGATCAGGAACTGGTCGGTCATGCGCCGAATATCCTTGACCTCTACCCCCAGAATCGGGGGCTGCTGGGTGCCCATCAGCACTGTCTGGCGAGTGTAGCCTTCGGTATTCACGTTCGCGATGTTCTGCCCGACATAGGACAGCGCGGTTTGGTTGGCATTGAGTGCCTGAACACCGATGTTAAGGATACTTGAACTCATTTCGTCTCTCCCAGGCGGAGCAACCGCACCGGCTTATCTGTATCGTATATGTATCGGCCAGTGATCAGCCTTCTTGAGTACTGCGACCCAATCCGGCCAGCAGATCACCTGTAAAAATACGCTCAATTTTGTTTGCGTACTCAGGGTCGGTAGCATACCCGGCGTTGTGCAGCTCACGTACAAAGCGGGTCGGGTCGGCACCCTGCTCCAGCGCCTGTTGATAACGCGGGTTGCTGCGCAGAAAATCAACGTAGTCGGTAAAGCTGTCGGCATAGCTGTCGTAGGCACGGAAGCGAGCCTGTTCCTTCTCGGGCACGCCGCCACGGTATTCCAGCGTTTGTACCTTTGCCGTATCACCTTCCCAACTGCTATGTGCCTTGATATTGAACAGGTTGCGACTGCTTTCCCCACTGATTGCATCACGGGTGATGAACTTGCCCCAGCCGGTTTCAAGCGCGGCCTGGGCCAGCAGCACATTGGGGTTTACACCCAGCTCCTTGCCTGCCTGTTCGGCCAGCGGCATTAACTGCTCAATGAACTCGGCCGGGGTTTCAAAACGGTTGGGCAGGGTTTCTTTCACCACTGCAGTTTCAGAGCCTGCCTTGTCCTGATCGGCCAGTTCCTGAGACACAGCTTGAGCCGTATCACTGCCTTCCTGCTCAGGTTCGCTGGTTGATGCTGCACGGTAATTCATGCCCGGTGTCTGTGGCAGCGGCCCGCCACCGAAGGCACGTGACAGCATCTGTTCAGTCATCGACTGCTGATCACCCTTCTTATCATCCTGCCCCGGCGCCACGACGGGTGCATGTTGCTGGCTCAGCTGCTTAACGATGATATCGGCCAGGCCGATGCTGTCCTTTTTCGACAGGTCCAGCGTCATCTGCTGGTCGAACATCTCCTGATAAAACTTGACGTCGCCGGAGTTGAACGGGCTGTCGGACGCCAACACATCACTGGCCTGGCGCATGCTTTTGAGCATCATGTTCATGAACAGTTGCTCGAACTCCTGCGCCACACCTTTCAATGCAGCCTGCTGGTCATTGCCAGCCTGATTTTTCAGCTTTTGCAGCTGGTTCAGGTCGGTATACAGCGCCGCCTGCGATGGGCTCATTCTGCCGCTGTCGATCGCCATATCAGATCACCACCAATTCAGCCTTGAGCGCACCGGACTGTTTGAGTGCTTCAAGGATCGCCATCAAATCACCGGGCGCTGCACCCACCTGATTGACCGCTTCAACGATGTCACTCAGGGTTGCACCCGGCGCAAACTCGAACATGCGGCCCGAGCCTTCTTCAATTTCAATCTCGGTACGTGGTGTGACCACGGTATTGCCACCACCGAGCACGTTGGGCTGAGTAACATCCAGATTTTCGGTAATGGCGACGGTCAGGCCACCATGGGTAATCGCCACCGGCGACACGCGCACGTTCTGACCGATGATGATGGTGCCGGTACGGGAGTTGATGATGACCTTGGCCGTTTCTTCACCGGGCTGGACTTCGAGGTTTTCCAGCACTGACAGAAACGAGACCCGCTGTGACGGATCACGCGGCGCACGCACACGAATGGAGGCTGCATCCAGCGCCTGTGCCATGTCTGGCCCCAGCAGGTTGTTGATCTGCTCAGCCACGCGGCGAGCGGTGGTGAAATCCGGGTGGTTCAGGTTGAACATCAGGCTGTCACCCTGTGCAAACGCGTTGGGCACCGTGCGCTCAACCGTGGCACCATTCGGAATTCGACCAACACTGGGCACGTTCAGCGACAGACGCGAGCCATCGTTGCCCATGGCGCCAAAGCCGGACACGACCAGGTTGCCCTGAGCAATGGCGTAGACATTGCCGTCGGCTCCCTTCATCGGCGCCATCAACAGACTGCCGCCACGCAGGCTTTTGGCATCGCCGATAGTGGATACCGTGATATCAATGCTCTGCCCCGGTTTGGCAAAGGGCGGCAGATCGGCATGGATCGCCACCGCCGCGATGTTCTTCGATTTCGGGTCAATATTGGGCGGAATCGCCACACCGAAATTGTTCAGCATGTTACGGAAGGTCTGCGAGGTAAAACTGGTCTTGTCACCGGTGCCGTCAAGCCCCACCACCAGACCATAACCCACCAGCTGGTTGGTGCGCACACCCGCCACGCTGGTGATATCTTTCAGCCGCTGTTGGGCGTGTGCCAGTGGCGTTGCCAACAGGGCCGGGATCAGGGTCAGCAGCAATCCAAGTCGAAGCATTTTATTCATGGCGTTCTCCTCAGAAGCACTTAAAACGGCCACAGTGGGCTGATAAAGAAACGTGCCAGCCAGCCCATGACATTAGCGTCGTGGGTGGCACCGGTACCGCTGTATGTAATGCGTGCATCAGCAAGGCGTGTAGACTCGATGCTGTTGTCCGGGCCGATATCCTGGGGCCGTACCAGACCGCTTACACGGATATATTCATCGCCCTGATTCAGCGTCAGCCACTTTTCACCGCGGACCAGCATGGCTCCATTGGGGAGCACTTGATGCACGGTAACGGTAATATTTCCATTCAGGCTGTTGCTCATATCAGAGCTACCCTCACCTTCAAAGCCGCTGTTGCTGTTCATGGTGGCACTGAGCGGATTACCCAGCACAGCCAAATCCTGACCCAACACATTGGGTGCACTGATACCAATATTGGTACTCTTGTCGGTTTCGGTTGATGAGCTTTTCGAAGACTGGGTACGTTCTGTCAATACTACCGTAATGATGTCACCCACACGACGCGCACGACCATCACCGTACAGATCCATGCCCGCGCCCGCCTGATAGATGGAACCGTTCACAGGCTTTGGCTGCTCCATCTGCGCCGGCTGGATCGGGGCGTAATAGGGATTGTCAGGCTTCGGGGCCTTGTTGACACAACCGGTCAGCAGGATCAGGCCTGCCAGTGGCAACAGTCGCAACAGGTTAGACATCTTCATTCCTCAATTTAACCGGTTATCAGAGCTGCTGGCTGACGTAAGACAGCATTTCATCGGCGGTCGAGATCACCTTGGAGTTCATCTCGTAGGCACGCTGGGTCGTGATCATATCCACCAGCTCTTCCACTGCATTCACATTGGAGCCTTCCAGCATGCCTTGCTTGATAATGCCACGCCCTTCTTCTCCGGCAACACCTACAATCGGGGCGCCGCTGGCAGCCGTTTCAAGGAACAGGTTTTGACCGATTGCTTGCAAGCCCTGAGGGTTCACAAAGTCAGCCAGTTCCAGCTGACCGAGTTCCACGGGATTAGGATCACCCGCCACGGTCACATTCACGGTGCCATCATTCCCCACCGAGAAATTGGTCACCTGCTCTGGCAAGGTAATGGCGGGCTCAATTAGATAGCCTTCAGACGTAACCAGCCGGTTTTCACCATCGAGGTGAAGTTCTCCGTTGCGAGTATAGCCAATATCGCCATTGGGCATGGCGACCTGCAAAAACCCGCGGCCATTGATTGCCACATCAAAAGTCTGATCCGTGATCTGCATATCGCCGGTGTGAAACAGCTTCTGGGTGCTGACGGTACGCACACCACTGCCCAGCTGCAGACCAGAAGGCAACATTGAATCTTCACCGGTGGCCGCACCGGGCTGGCGGCGGATTTGATACAGCAGATCCTCAAATTCCAGCCGATCTTTCTTGAAGCCAACGGTACTGACGTTGGCCAGGTTGTTGGAAATCACCTTGAGCTGAGTATCCTGTGCACTCAGACCGGTTTTAGCGACATGCAAAGCACCGTGCATGGGGCAGACTCCTTAATATCAGCTCAATGAAAGAATTTCAGACGCAGAGGTGGACATCTCTTCTGCTGTCTTCATCATTTTGACCTGCATCTCGAACTGGCGCTGCAGGCCGATCATAGCCGTCAGTTCTGAGATAGCATTTACATTACTGGCTTCGAGATAGCCCGCACGAAGCTGGGCGTTTAGCGCCTGGGGCAATGGCACATCGTTATCGGTGTGCATGAAGCCATCACGCCCCTTGAACAGTTGATCATTTTCCGGCTGTACCAGCTTTATCTGATCGACCAGTGCAATTTCGACCGCGTTTTCACCCAGCGGACGGATAGTAATGGTGCCATCATTGCCGATCGTAATGCTTTCAGCCGGCGGAATGACGATGGGGATTCCACCGGCACCGATCACCGGCAAACCACTGCCCGTCACCAATTGGTTGGCGGCATTGATCTGCAGGGAGCCGTTACGGGTGTACACTTCGTTGCCGTCTGGCCCCTGAATCGCGATCCAGCCATCACCTTCCACAGCCACATCAAGATCGCGACCCGTTTGCATCAAGGTTCCGCTGTCCATATCGGTACCGGGGCGCTCACTCATTGAGTAAACACGAGACTCGAAGCCTTCTCCCAGCACCCGCATGGCGCGGGCTTGCTCGAAATCACTCTTGAAGCCGGTGGTGGTGGCATTGGCCAGGTTGTTGGCGTGCGCCTGCTGCGCGTACATGTTCTCACGCGCGCCGGTCATGGCGACATACAGCACTTTATCCATCGTTTACTCCGGTAAAACCTTGCCGTTCAAACTGGCTTTACCTTGTATTAAGCAAACTATGTGCCATAAACGAGAAAGCCGGGCAGATAGCCCGGCTTGAGGATACGTGATGCAGCTGGTCAGATCTGCAGAATCGCCTGAGTCACCGTATTCAGCGTTTCCAGTGTCTTGGAGTTGGCCTGGAAGTTACGCTGACCTTCGATCAGCTTCACCAGCTCTTCTGACAAGTCCACGTTGGACTGCTCCAATGCAGCCGAACGCAGAGTGCCATTCAGGCCAGTGCCTGGCGGGTTAACAATGGCATTACCTGAAGAGAGGGTCGCTATCCACTCTGTGTTACCACTGGGCTGCAGACCGTCCTGGTTTTCAAAAGTCGCAACAGAGACCAGTCCAAGGTTGGCACGCTGACCGTTACTGTAGCTAGCGACCATTTCACCGGTCTCGGCAAAACTAACCCCGATCAGGTCACCTTTGGTATAGCCATCCTGCTGCTGACGCTTAACGATCGACTCAGAAGCAAACTGACTGGAGCCTGAGATATCCAACTGCAGGCCCGCCAACTGGTCTACATCAGAGTCCAGAATTTGATCCAGCGGGTTAGCAGGATCAGCTCCCAGAATGGTAAGCGTGGGTGCACGACCAGTCGAGGCAACTTCCTGACCATTAACCTTTTCAAGCACACCCGTGATCGAATTGAAGTTAATCATGACCGGACCTACTTCCGTAGGCTGGTTATCCGGACTGGTCTCACCAGGATCAAGTTCCTTTCCAAGATTCAGCTGATCCCTGTCATTCAAGAAGGCATACGAGCGATAGGCACCGATGAAGCTGTTGTCACCCACTTCAAGTACTGAAACGTCAGGAACCGTTTGGCCACTCAAAACGGTGGTCGTGAACAGATTATTTGCATCAGCACCGGATACCCCCAGGCGACCAACATCACCAGCTTCAGGCTTCCATGTAATCCTGAGCTGATCTGTTCCATCATCATATTGAACTGATTCAATATCAGGGTTTTTATCCAGAATCTGCTGTTCTTTACTGGCTATTTCCTGACCTACCTGGTCCAGAGTCTTAATTTCCCCGGCAGCAGTCGGTCGTTTAACGGTAATTTCAACTCCGGCAATCGTGACTGTGACATCCTGCGTCAGCGCACCCGCAGCATCAAAAACGCCAGCGGAGTCCAAAGTCAGAGCCTGAACCTCACTGGCACTGCGCTCGGTAATACTCCCAACCGCCTCAGTGCCATCCGCTTTGGTAACAACAAAATCGCCATACGCCACATATTCCGCCTTTACCTCGAAAGACAGATCACCCGTTGCACCAAGTCTCACTGTATTTGCATCAATGCGGGGGTCACCATCTACGTTTGACGGCACACCCGACAGTTTCTCTATGGATTCAGCTGTCAGCGCATACGGTGCGGTACCCGCATCATCAAAATAAAGCGTGTTGGGATCTTCAGCGCCCGCGCCCAAGCTGCTGGCCACATTAAGGTTAAAGCCAGAGAGGGCTGCACTCGTAAAATCAAGACCACCGGCACCGGCGTTTGCTGCCGGATCCCAGGCGGTGGCGGCATAATTGTGCTCTTCACGCACCGGGCGCTGTTCGGCAAAATAAAACCGTACGCTCTGCTCGTTACCCAAGCTATCAAACGTGCCTACAGTCGTCGAATAGGTGTAGGAAGTAGGATCCGTCTTGGAAAACGGGATATTCAGATCTTCAGCATTGGAGTTAGCGTTAATATTGAAAGAGAGCTCGACCCGCTCAGTTGCTTTGGGCGGACTTTCTTTTTCAGTCACTGACAGGTTCTGTATCGGCAACTGATTGCCCTGCGCGTCCAAACCATAACCCTGCAGGTACTTGCCATTCTTGCTGACAATGTTGCCCTGCTTATCCAACTCAAACGCACCGGCACGGGTGTAGGTGATATTCCCCTGCCCATCGTCCAGCATGAAGAAGCCGGAGCCATTAATCGCCAGGTCCAGGTTGCTGTTGGTGAACTCAATGGTACCACCGCTGAAATCCTGGGAGATATCCGTCACTGTAACACCAGAGCCCGGGGTATTGGACGAGCCCGCACCCACTACCGCTGTTGCATAAATGTCACCAAACTCGGTACGCGAGGACTTGAAGCCAACTGTACTGGCGTTGGCGATGTTGTTACCGGCCACGTCCAGCAAGGTAGATGCCGACTTGAGTCCTGTTACAGCTGTATTGAAACCTGCCATCTTCGTTACCTCACTTAACCGAGCTGTTTCACTTCACTCATATCGATAGAACCGATCGCGGTGTTAACCTTCATACCGATCCCGTTCTGTCCCAGAGTGACGCTGTTGATATTGAACCCCATATACGTGCCCACTTCTTCGTATTTACCTTCTGCACCAGAGGCTGCCTCAGCCACTATGCGATAATTGCCTGCCGGCACATTTTCGCCTGCCTGCCAAACGAAGTTATGATCGCCCGGTGGCTGCGCGCCCATACTGACGCGATCAACCAGGTTGCCGCTGCCATCATAGATTGAGATGCGGACATCGCTGGAGCTGACATCTGTGCTCACGAGCCCATCAACCAGCCCTCCCTGTTGAGGCAGCTGGGCAATGTTTGTATTCACAAACGCGCGCTGTCCAACCATGGATGAAGCCTGAAGCGCGGCCTGACTGCTGATCAGGGTGCTGCTCATTGTTTCCATGGTCTTGGAAAGATTCTGGATACTTTCGACATTGCTTAGCGTCGATATCTGCTGCATGAAGTCACTGGTATCAGCAGGACTGGACGGGTCCTGGTTTTGCAACTGTGCGATCAGCAGCTTCATGAACATTTGGCGATCTTCAGAAACAGCGTCAGTCGCCTTCGACTGCGCCTGATTTTTCTGATTGATCTGTTCAAAAGGGTTACTGCTACCGACGCCGTTTACATTGCTCATGGCGCTATCCTCTTACTGGCCTTATTGCCCCAGCGTCAATGTGCGCTGCAGCATCTGTTTGGCCGTATTCATAATATCGGCGTTGATCTGGAAGGAACGTGAGGCCGAAATCATGTCAGCCATCTCTTCCACCACGTTCACATTCGGGTACCAGATATAGCCGTTTTCATCAGCCATCGGGTGATTCGGTTCGTACGCCATGCGCAGAGGCGAATCGCTTTCAATGATCTCTTTTACGTCCACGCCCTGACCTGGCACCAACGTCTGCAGGTGATCAGGCAGGTGTTCTGTCTGCGTTTCTTTCAGCGCGAACACCGGTTTGCGTGCGCGGTAGGTTTCCGCTTCGCTGGAGCTGATGCTTTCCGCATTGGCCATGTTGCTGGCGGTGGTGTTAAGCCGCACGGTCTGTGCGGTCATGGCGGAGCCTGCGATATTGAAAACGTTACTCAACGACATGCTTATTCACCCTTGATTGCGCGTGTCAGCCCCTGGAACTTGCTGTTCAGGAACTCGAAAGAGGCCTGATAACGGAGCGCATTGTCGGTGTAGCGAGCCATCTCTTCCTGGGTCTCTACAGTATTGCCATCGACTGCCGGCTGGTTCGGAATACGGAACATGAGGTCGGCGGCGGCATCCGGTGACAAAAACTCGGACTGATGACCGGATGCCGTTTTCTTCAACGACAGATTGGCACCAGCGGTTTCACCTTCGAGCACGGCACTAAAATCCAGATCACGCGCCTTGTAGTTGGGCGTATCCGCATTGGCAATGTTGTTGGCCAGCACTTCAGCACGACGCGCTCTGAGTGTCAGGGCGTTTTCATGAATTCCCAGTGCTGAATTGAAGCTGATCGCCATTGCCGCTTATCCGTTACAGGTTGCTTTGCCTGTAGTTAAGCAAGCAGCGTGCCATCGGAAGAAAAAGCCGATTATAAAGGGGTTCGGGAAGGTCAGGCTCTGTTTTCAGAGGCAAGGTACAGCGGCAAGCGGCAATGCTGTACCGCTCTTCGTGCAACGGGGCGGCAAAGAGCGGCAGGCCGCCGCTCAGATTCAGATCGCCTGGTAGATAATACCGGGGCGGCAGTGGATCATTTTGTACAGGTCCGGCAGACCAGAGAGGGACTCGGAAGCGCCAAGCAGCAGGTAACCACCGGGGCGCAACTGTTTGTGCATCTTGCGCAGGATCTCGAGTTTTACGTCGGATGAAAAGTAGATCAGCACATTGCGACAGAAAATCAGATCAAACTGCCCCAGTGAACTGTAAGGCCCAAGCAGGTTGAGGCTTTGAAAGCGCACCCGGCTCTTGATATGGGGCTTGATGCCCCAGCTGCCGGATGGCGATGACTCGAAATAACGGTGCAGGCGATCCTGAGACAGCCCTCGACCCAATGCCAGCATTTCATATTCACCCCGTCGGGCCTGATCGAGCACTGTCGTGGAAATATCAGTCGCCAGTATCTCTTCACCGGACGAAAAAGCCCCTGCATGGCTCTGCTTGAATTCGTCGATCACCATACTGATGGAGTACGGCTCCTGCCCGGTAGAGCAGGCAGCAGACCAGATGCGCAGCTTCTGGAAGCGACTTTTTTCATGCAGTTCAGGCAGGAGCTTGTTACGCAGAATCTCGTAGGGGTGGATATCACGAAACCAGAGGGTTTCGTTGGTGGTCATGGCATCAATCACCTGTTCTTTCAAGCTGTTGCCACCCGCCCGGCCAAGACGTGCCACCAGCTCACTGAGGTTTGCACACCCCTGCTGCTGCATGATCTTGCCCAAGCGGCTTTGGACCAGATACTGCTTGTGTTCAGCCAGCAGAATGCCGCAGCTTTTTTCGAGAAAGCTGCTGAATTCACGGAATTCCGCCGGTGTAATACTGAAGCTGATGCTCACCCGGAGACGCTCCCCGTCAGCCTTGTTCGACCTGACGGATACGGTTCACTACCACTCCGGCCAGATCGTTCGGGTTGAATTTGGCCAGGAAGCCGTCGGCCCCTACCTTTTTCACCATCGACACGTTGAAGCCGCCACTCAATGAGGTGTGCAGCACCACATGCAGCTTGGACATGCGCTGATCCTCACGGATCATGGAGGTCAGGGTGTAGCCATCCATTTCAGGCATTTCGATGTCGGAGATCACCAAGAGGAAAAAGCTCTCAACGTCCACCCCTTTCTCAACCAGCCCCTTGAGCAGATCAAGCGCCTGACGACCATTATTGGCAACCGATACCTTTACACCAAGATCTTCCAGGCTGCGCTGCATCTGGTTACGTGCCACTGCGGAGTCATCGACGATCAGAACGTGGCGCTGTCGGGCGCGGGCGCGGTCATCCTGCGTTGCCACCTCGTCACTGACATCAGTTGACATGGGGTACAGGTCCGCGAGGATCTGTTCTACGTCCAGAATTTCAACCAGCTTGCCTTCATATTCGAACACGGCGGTCAGGTAGTTCTCGTTACCGATCTCTTTCGGCGGCGCCATGATCTGGTCCCACTGAGTGTTCAGGATGCGGTCTACCTTGCGCACCATAAAGGCCAGCGTACGACGGTTGTACTCGGCCACAATCAGAAAGGTTTTGGGCAGATCCTCTTCCGGAATCGGCCTGCGGCCAATCGCTTCGGACAGATCAAGCACCGGTATGGTTTCGCCGCGGATATGCGCCATCCCCTTGATTGCACTGGTCTGGCGCGGCACTTCAGTCAGATCCGGACACTGAAGCACTTCACGTACCTTGAATACGTTAATGCCGTAGCGCTGATTGGTTTCCAGCCCGAAAAGCAACAGTTCTAGACGGTTCTGACCGACCATCTGCGTGCGCAGGTTTACAGTATCCAGGATCCCTGACATGATTTAACCAACCCCGAGGTCGCTAACAATGAGTTTCGCCCGGCTTCGAAAGCCAGGACACCCGCGTGAATAATATCAATTTAACACCAGTTGCCACTGTTTTTGCCATAGTCTGCATCCTGATGCTGCCTTTTTCGGCTTCTGCCGATGATACCGCAGCGCGGATCAACTTGCAGGTGACTGAAGCCATTAAACAACACTTGCTGTCTAAAGTACCAGACAGCCGGGTCGAGGTCAGCCTGAACCCGGTCAATCAGCAACTGCAACTCGCCCCCTGTGAAGCCCCCATTAACGTGACACTTCCCTTTCACAGCGGTGAGCGCATTACTGCAAAAGCCAGCTGCAGCATGCCGCGCTGGAGCCTGTTCGTCACCGGCAGAGTCAAGCAATACAAGGCGATTGTGGTCGCTGCAACGCCGATCGTCAAAGGCAGCCGCATAAATGCCGGCAAGTTGCAGCTGCGAGAACAGGATATTGCCAGTCTGTCCGGTGACTATTTTTACCGTCAGCAGGATGTCGTCGGGAATCAGGCCCGCATCAGTATCAGCGCAGACACACCGATCACTCCTCGCATGCTGACTCAGGCAAACGCTGTCAGCCGAGGCGACCCTGTGATCATCGAGGCATCCCGCGGCGGTGCTGTCATCCGCACCGAAGGGACCGCACGACAGGACGGGCGCATGGGTGACATAATCGATGTCCTCAACAACCGCTCAGGGCGCGAAATTCGTGCACGCGTGGAAGGCGGTGGTGTGGTTCGTGTCCCCTGAGTTCGGTTCACAGTCGCCCGACTGTTCAGCTATACTGCTTGGCAAGTCAAACAAATGTAAAAAACCTTAAAGTTTTACTCAGGGCGCCCGATACCCTTGCATAGAACTGATTGCGAGGTAACTTAAAATGGCTATCGATTTTCCCGGCCTGTCTCCCGCCCAGTCGGCAGGCAACCGAGGCAAAGTCAGTGAGCAGCAGACCCCGGCCACCGGCAACAGCGCCGGTAACCAGCCGACTGGCAATACGCCTGCTCGGAGCGACGACACTGTACGTATCAGTGATACAGCACAGGCGCTGCAGCGCTCCGTGGGCGAAAACAGCGGAAACGCAGACGTGAACAGCGACCGTGTAGCTCAGATCAAGGCAGCCATCGAAGATGGTTCCTACAAGATCGATAACGAGCGTATCGCCGACCGTATGCTGCAGCTTGACAGTCTGCTCGGCTAATAACTGATGACTGACCAGCCCGCCAAGGATATCAGTATCCAGCTCGGCGCCCTGATCGATCAGGGCGTTGTGCTTTTGTCACAGCTGCAGAAACTGCTCGATACAGAGCTTGCTGCGCTTGAAACACGCGATCTTGAGCAACTTAAACAGAGCAACCAGCAAAAGCAGGAGTGCCTGCTTGGGCTTGATCGCAATATTCGTGAGCGCAACGCCCTGCTGACACAGCTTCAGGTTGAAACCAGCCGCGATGCTGTCGTTGCCTTCATCCGCAAACTGCCCGCGCCCGCCAGCGAGCTGCTGGAGCAGGCTTGGCAGCGTCTGGAACAGTCGCTGGAGCAGGTGCGCATGCTGAATCAGCGGAACGAACAGACGCTGCTGCGCAGCAAACAGAACACGGACCAGCTGCTGGCATTGCTGCAGGGACACGCCCAAGGCAACTCCATTTATGACCAGAAAGGCGACAAGGGCCGCTATGAAGGTCAACGCAGCCTGGGCAAAGCCTAGAAAATCCGGACTACTGACGGTAGAATCCACAGCCTTGAAATGCCTCAGTAGCTCAGTTGTATAGAGCAGCCCCCTCCTAAGGGGCAGGTCGCAGGTTAGAGTCCTGCCTGGGGCACCAGTCTTTTCACTTCAGTCATTCTCTGGCACCCCACCACCCATCGCCACCACCACTCTGTTGCGACCACTGTTTTTGGCCTGATAAAGCGCGTCATCCGCTTTGCGCAGCAGTCTCTGATAATCGGGGTGACCATCAAAGCAGGCCACACCCACGCTGATGGTGGCTTTCAGCTCTTTGCCATCGTACAGCAGGAAACGTTCCTGCTCGACGCTTTTGCGCAGCTTCTCCGCTACTGTTCTGGCGCGTGTGGCATCCATATCCACCGCGATGAGTAAAAACTCTTCACCGCCCAATCGGAACAGATAGTCACCGGAACGACTGTTGTTCACCAGTATCAACGCCAGCTGCTGCAGCACACTGTCACCCGCCTGATGCCCATGAACGTCGTTGACTTGCTTGAAGTGATCAATATCAATGGCAAGGACGGCAAAGGCCGTTTTCTGAGCGCGAGACTGGCTGATCTGTTTGCTCAGCACTACCGGCATGAACTTTCGGTTCAGCAGCCGCGTCAGCACATCGCGGCCGGACTCCAGCTCATCGTTGCGTTCAAACAGATTGCTCAGGTGAAAGCGGATGCTTTTAACCTTGTCTCGCAGGTCTCGCAACAGGTGTACGCGAGAATCCTGGCTGATGGCGTTGCTGCCATCCGACCCGAAAAGCGGCAGAAGTACACTGTCAATCTCTTCCATGGTGTCCATCACCGCGCCGGCTTCAGCCGAGCCTTCAAAGGCATGAATACCCTTATGGCGGAACCAGAGGCCAAAGTCCGACGCCTGTATTCGCGGCAGTTCGCTGGGCTGAGTACCGATCGCCTGGCTGAACATCAGCTGATTCTCCCAGTCGAACAGCGCCGCCCTCTGCTGATCTTTTTCGTTGGCAATATTCTGGGTGATGGCGAAAAGTCGATAGGCCTCTTCGGATCGAGAGTTGCGATCGTGTGACAGGGAATAAGCATGCCCCATAACTTCCATTGCCAGGTCGATGGTATCCGACGCCAGTCGCATCGCCGCATACTGATCCTCACCGGTCAGGTTCGGTACTGCATGCAGCAATTGAACAAAGCGATCCTTGAGGCAGCGTGCGCCTCTCAACACCAGGTGAACAGGTATCCCGATACGAGCATGTACTTCACCGATCTTGCGTTGTTCTGCAATCAACCGCACCACATCATCTTCTGTGACCGAGGCGAACAGGCCCGCAACCCAACGCTGCATGGACTGACCCAAACGGTTCTGTACTTCATCGTTTGACAGGAACTGTGATGCAGCGGGGTCAGCCAGCATCTCCCGATAGAAATGCTCCGACAGGGAAGCCGAATGTTCGCGGGAAAAGTTGATGACAAATTGCTGGATTTCAGCGGTGAAGCGCTGGTTTATTGAGGTCCACTCTGTACACAAGTGCTCGGAAGAGAAGCGAGGCATGATCACTCCATGGCCCGGAGGAAGGGAATACCAGTGTTAAGTGTATCATGGAGCACGTTCTTCTTGATCCCACTCAAAACCTGACGGTTGGCGCATCCATCCTAATGTTGCTAGTATGCAATCAGGTTTGGCTTTGATGTATGGCCTTTCCCGCTTTCCAGCGAAAGAATCTCTCCCGAAAGGGCAACCGCTGTGCGCAGCGGACGCAAAGCCTCGGGTCTGTAATGGATGAGACCGCCGGGCTACCGAAAGAGAGATTCGCCCTACGCTTGCCTCTGTATTCCCTGTCCCATATACCCTCCAGACCCATCGGCACACCTGGTGCGACGGGCCTGTTGCTGTTTACGTTTGCACACTGATTTTGGTGTTGTATTATGGAGACACTATCTTCCAGCGATAGCGTGCCAAGGAAGGCCCCCTCAAATCGCTTCATCTCTGTTCACTTCATGCTCATGCTTGGGCAACTCTCGACTCAGCGCCTTCTCAACGGCGCCCGCTGACTTGGCATACCGTGCAAGCAGGTTGTACAGCACCGGAATGATAAACAGGGTCAGTGTGGCCGCAAATACCAGCCCACCCAGAATCACCATGCCAATGGCTGCACGGCTTTCCGCCCCGGCTCCGGTCGCCAGTACCAGCGGTATCGCGCCGAAAATGGTGGAGATAGTGGTCATCAACACCGGTCTGAAGCGCATGATCGCGCCCTGCAGAATCGCCTCATGGACCTCCAGCCCCTTGTCACGCAACTGGTTGGCAAACTCCACGATCAGGATGCCGTTTTTGGCCATCAATCCAAGCAACATGATAATGCCGATCTGGCTGTAGATATTGAGACTGATCCCTGATACCCAAAGCGCGGCCAGCGCGCCCGTCACGGCCAGTGGAACGGTGAGCATGATGATCAGAGGGTGAATCCAGCTCTCGAACTGGGCCGCCAGGACCAGAAACACGATCACAAACGCCAGCGCAAAGGTCAGATAGATCGCCGCTGAAGAATCCTGAAACTCTCGGCTGAGCCCCTTATAGCTGACCCTCGCCTCCGGCGGCAGGTAGTCCTGAGCAAGCCCATTGAGGTAGCCCAGTGCCGTACCCAGATCATAGCCTGGCGCCAGCGAGCCACTGATGATAACGGCAGGCAGGCGGTCGATGCGGCGCAGGTCCGGGTTGGCTCCCACCTCTTCCACATCCACCAGTGCCTGAAGCGGTATCAAGTCGCCCCCTTCGCGTGGTCGCAGATAGATCCGCCCGAGATCAGACGGCGTAGCTCGGCTGGCATCCTGAGCCTGTACGATAACGTCATACTCGCGGCCCCGGTCCATGTAGGTGGTAACCTGACGTGACGCCAGTACGGTTTGCAGGGTCAGCCCCACATCTTCAACCGTGACATCAAGATCAGCCGCACGCTGGCGGTCGATGTTAACGCGCAGCTCTGGTCGGGTCAGCTCGAAGTCGGTTTCAAGGTTGATCAGGTTCGGGTTTTCCTGGGCTCGCTGCAGGATCTCCTGGCTCCAGCTTTGTACGCTTTCATAGTCAGGCCCACCAATCACAAAAGAGACGGGCTGACTGAAGCCGCTTTGCCCCAGTCCCGGCGGGTTGATCGGAATCGAGCGCACGCCGGGCACCTGTGCCAGTTTTGGAAACAACTCAGTGGCAATGCTCTGCTGTTTCACATCACGCTGATCCCAGTGACTCAAGCCCAGAATGATAAAGGCGTTGTCGGCCTCGCCACGGAAGCCGACGATGGACAACAGCCGTTCGGCCACTCCGTCTTCAAGATAGGGCAGCAGCCGCTGTTCAATCTGGCGGACGTGGTGTTCGGTATAGTCGGCCGTGGAACCACGCGGCGCCTTGGTCGGCATGATAATGACACCCCGGTCTTCGGTTGGTGCCAACTCCTGCGGCAGACGTGGAAAGATCACCGCGGCCAGCACCAGACCGGCCAGGCCAATCCCCAGCAAAAGACCGGGCTGACGCAGCGAGAAGCGCAACATGCGTTCATAGCCTCGATTAAGCGCACCCAGCACACGTTCGCTGGCCATCCAGATCCGATGCCCTTCCTCTTGCTCAGGGCTGTGTCGGAGCCATTTGGAGCAGAGCATGGGAGCCAGCGTCAGTGCTACGAAACTGGATACGATCACCGCCGAAGCCAGCGTAAAGCCAAACTCACTGAACAGGCGGCCGATATTACCCCCCATGAATGAGATCGGTACGAACACCGCGACCAGCGTCAACGTGGTGGCTATGACGGCAAAGGCAACCTGACGCGCCCCAAGATAGGCCGCCACCAATGGCTTTTCGCCCTCATCGATGCGACGCTGAATGTTTTCCAGCATGACGATGGCATCATCCACGACCAGACCGATCGCCAGGATGATCGCCAGCAGTGTCAGTACGTTGATGGAAAAGCCGAGAAAGCCGAGGCCGATAAACGCACCGATAACAGCAACCGGAATGGTCACGGCCGGTATCAGGGTGGCCCGCCAGGAGCGCAGGAAAATGAAGATCACCAGTATCACCAGTGATACCGAGATCGCCAGCGTGACCAGTACTTCCTTGATGGACGCACGAATAAAAATCGACTCGTCATAGCTTTCGGTGATACTCACTTCAGGCGGCAGACTCTCCCGTATCCGGCTCAGTTCTTCCTTGACCCGGTCTGAAACTGCGACCGTGTTGGCCTTCGACTGACGCGTAATGCCCATGCCGATGGCGGTCTGTCCATTGGCGCGCAAACGGCTCACATCAGACTCAACGCCCAGTTGCACATCGGCCACATCACCCAGTCGCAACAGCACGTTGCCGTCACGGCGAATCACCATTTCACGAAACTCTTCAACCCGGTTGAGCCGACCTTCCGTGCGCACGGTAAAGTCACGACTGACCGACTCCACCGAGCCGCCGGGCAGTTCAACATTGTTGGCCCGCAGCGCTCGCTCCACTTCAGCTACTGTCATATCACGGGCCGCCAGCCGTTCAGGGTCCAGCCAGACACGCACGGCATAACGACGCTCACCGCCAATCCGCACTTCTGCCACACCATCGACCACTGCCAGTCGATCTTTCAGGACCCGATCGGCAAAATCACTCAATTGAGCGGAATCCCAGATATCAGACCTTAATGTAATCCACATCATCGGCCGTGCGTTGGAGTCCGCCTTGCGGACGACAGGCGGATCTGCCTCGTCAGGCAGCCGGTTGCTGACACGGGCCACGGCATCACGCACGTCGTTGGCCGCCACATCCACATCCCGCGAGGTGGTGAACTCAATCGTCGTGCGTGACTCGCCCTGTTCGGTACTGGATTCGATTGATCGAATCCCTTCGATACCGCTGATCGCTCCCTCAATCACCTGAGTAATCTGGGTGTCCACCACCTCGGCAGCGGCACCGGTATAGTCGGTAGAGACCGATACCACCGGTGGGTCGATATCGGGATATTCACGCACCGGCAGCTGATTCAGCGCCGCCAGCCCAAACACCAGAATCAGCAGGCTCATGACCGTGGCAAACACGGGTCGCTTGATGGAAATATCGGACAACACCATGTTCAGGACTCCTGTCGGGTCAACTCAGACTCCGGAATGGCATCACCCGTACCTTCAAGAATCTGCAGTGCATCACCACTGGAAAGCCGATCCTGAGCCGTGATCACGACTCGATCTTCCGCGTTGATGCCCGAGAGAATTTCGACCTTGCCGGGCTCACGGCTGCCCAGCTGCACCGAGCGGCGTTCCGCCGTATTGTCGTCAGTGGCGATGAACAGATAGCGCTCATCGCCCTGCAACAGCACCGCCTGCTCAGGCACCACCAGCGCTTCTCGCTGCCTGAGTGTCAACCGAACCGACATGAATTGCCCCGGACGCAGACGTCCTTCACTGTTGTCGATCAACGCCCTGACCTTGAGCGTTCGGCTAAGAGGATCGATTCGAGTATCCAGCTCCGCCAACTCGCCCCGGAACACCTCATCCGGCCAGCTGGAGGTGACACTGTTCACAGGCTGACCCTGCTGCAACTGGCCGATAAAACGCTCGGCTACGGCAAAGGTCAGCTCCATCTCGCCACTCGCATCCAGGGTGGTCAACGGGTCTCCGTTTTCAATATAGGCACCTGGACTGAACTCACGCAGCCCCACCACGCCGGCAAAGGGCGCCACGATACGGTGGTTGGCTGCCCTTACTCTGGCGGCCTGACGCTCGGCTTCAGCCACATTGACGGCAGTGCGAAGTTCATCCACCTGAGCCTGAGAAATACTGTTGCTGCTGCGCAGCTGCTGGGCTCGGCGCAATTGACGTTGAGCATCAGCCAGTCGCGCCTCGACCACCGCAAGGTCAGCCTGAGCCTGACGGTCATCCAGCTGCACCAGACGTTGCCCCTTGTCGACCTGTTGACCGGTGGTGAAGTCAATCGCCACAATCCGTCCGGTGACCTCACTGGTCACCACGACTTCATCCCGCGAACGCAATGTTCCGACCGCCTCAATCCTGTCTCTGACCGTCTGTACTGCCGGCTGGATCACATGTACCGCCTGAGGGCGTTTCTGCCGCCCCTGCTCCTGCTCAACGGGCGCAAGCTGATGCCACGCCAGGGCCGCCACTGCCGCCACAACCATTACCAGCAATCCAATTAGCCACTGTTTCACGAATTTTTTCTCCCTCTATTGCCCGGGTTAGTGACAGACGATCCATTGCGGTCTTATCATGCCCACGTCACGTTGCACGCTGCAGCAGAACACATTCAGGTGAATTTTTCACTGTCTGTTAAGCTGCGCCACTGCAGAGTCGGCACCCACATCAGAGTCTATTGACGCTGCCAGGTTCCTTATTTATCTGTTGGCTGGAGTTATCCATGCTTTCTACTCGTTCGTCCCGATCAAGGATCACCCGTCTGGTTTCCCTGCTCGGCCTTGCCGTGCTGCTGTCAGCCTGCAGCCACGATCGTTACCTGTTTCTGGAGCGAGCCGATCTGGATCAACTGGAGCAACAGCACCAGCAGCAAAAGCAGCGCCTTGAAGCTCTTGAAACACGCACTCTTGAGCAGTTTGATATCATGGAAACGCGCCAGCAGCTGCGCCAGCAGGCACTGCTCGATCGTTTAAACCGTCAACAGGCCCTGATTCAGTCACTGCCGCAACAGCAGGCAAGCATTTTGCCACCGCAGCCAACCACCAGCGAGCCGTCCGCTCGTCTCAAGGGCAAGCTGGTGGTGGGTGAAACAGAACCGATCTACATTGCCGATCCGGGCTTGGTCTATACTGCACGCATTGACAGCGGTGCCGCCACCTCATCCTTGCATGCCATCAACGTTAAGCGATTCGAGCGCAACGGCCAGCCCTGGGTTCGGTTTGATGTCAGCGTACCCGGCCGTGATGAAACCCTGACCATGGAGCATGAAATTTCCCGACGTGCTCGCATCATACAGTCAAACACCGATGATCCCGAACGACGCATTGTCGTAGAGCTGCCGTTCATGATCGGCGATCACCGCGACCTGGCTGAATTTACCCTGAGCGATCGCAGCCACCTGACCTACCCGGTACTGGTTGGACGCAATATCCTGCGTGATGTGATGCTGGTCGATGTGGGCCAGGAATTCGTGACCGAACTGCCCGAAGGTCTGAATACTGAACAGGGAGTCAAAGCACCTTGAGCCGACATTCCAAAGCCCCGTTTTTTATTGCGACGGGCCTGCTGATTCTGGCGGGCATCCTGCTGGCTGTTCTGCGTCATTATCAGCTGGGGGTTCCCTGGCTGCCTGGCCAGCAACAGCCTGTCTGGCTGGTAGAAGCGCGGGTCGATTTTCGTGCCTGGGGCGAGCCGGTCACGGTCAGCCTCAACCTGCCGGACAGCCCGCCCGGATTCTCGGTACTGTCTGAGCAGGCAGCCTCGCCCGGTTACGGTTTTGCCATTACCCAGCGTGGCCAGGATCGTCGTGCCGAGTGGACCATCCGTCAGGCCAGCGGCCCACAGACACTCTACTTCAAGAGCCGACTGACCGCTTCAGATGACACAGACGCTCAACCCAACAATACCCCGGTAACTGCCAACGAAGTTTTTCTGGAGGGGCCTGATATTGCGGCCGCACGCGCGGTGATTGAGCTGGCGGGCAGTCGTTCCAGCAGCCCGGCCAGCTTCACACGCGAATTGATCACCGTACTTAACAGCCCAACACCGGACCAGAATACACGCCTTCTGCTGAGTGACAGAACCCGCGCCGAGGCACTTTACCTCCTCATAAACCACAGTGGCACACCGGCCCGCATCGCCGAAGGACTTCGACTTGAGGATGCCCGTCGACAGCAGTCGTTGCTGCCCTGGCTGCAGGTACATGACGGCGATCGCTGGCTCACGTTCAACCCGCGTACCGCCGAGCAGGGGGTGCCGGATGATGTGTTGCTCTGGCGGCAGGAGGCCAGCTCACTGCTGGATGTAACGGGAGGCAGCAGCTCAGTGGTCAGCTTCTCCATGTTGCGTCAGACAGTTCCCGCCCTGCAGATCATCCGCGCCGAGGCGGATGGGCAGGCGTTCGGGGCCTTCAGCCTGCATCAGCTGCCGGTTGAGCAGCAGGGCATGTTCCGCATGCTGTTGCTGCTCCCGTTTGGTGCACTGGTGGTCTGCCTGATGCGAATAGTGGTTGGCATCAAGACGTCCGGCACATTCATGCCGGTATTGATTGCAGTAGCCTTTGTGCAAACCTCTCTACTGCCGGGCCTTGCGGCCTTTATCGGCGTCGTCACGCTGGGGCTGTTGATGCGGGGCTATCTGTCCAGTCTCAACCTGCTGCTGGTATCGCGCATATCGGCTCTGATCGTACTGGTTCTGTTCATCACCGCCGGCATCAGCATTATCGGCTACCAGATGGGCTACAGCACCGGCATGACCGTCACCTTTTTCCCGATGGTCATTCTGGCATGGACCATTGAGCGCATGTCGATCCTGTGGGAAGAGGAAGGCGCTCGCGAGGTGGTTACACAGGGCTTTGGCAGCCTGCTGGTCGCCATTTTTGCATTCCTGGTGATGCGTGCACCGCTGGCCGAGCACCTCAGCTTCAACTTCCCCGAACTGCACCTTGTGGTGCTCGGGCTAATCCTGCTGCTGGGTCAGTACACCGGTTACAAGCTCACCGAGCTGCGCCGCTTCACCCCGATGAAAAGGTACGACTGATGGGCTGGTGGGGCGAGTGGATCAGTCCGCGCCACATGAACCGGCTCGGCATCCTCAATATGAACAAGCGCAATATTGACTATATTGCGCGCTATAACGACCGCAGCGCCTACCCGCTGGTGGATAACAAGCTGCTGACCAAACAGGCCGTGGCAGAGTACGGTGTCGCCACACCTGCCCTGCTGCAGGTGGTGCGCGAGCAGCACGAAATTGGCCACTTCATGGAGCGGGTCGCGGGCTTCGATGGCTTTGCCATCAAACCGGCCAAGGGCTCCGGCGGCAAGGGGATTCTGGTGATCGGCTCGCATGAGGGTGAGCGCTTCATCAAGGCATCCGGAATGGAAATTTCGCTGCAGGAGATCGAGCGCCACCTGTCGAACATTCTGGCGGGGCTCTATTCACTGGGCGGCGCTCCCGATGTTGCCATTGTTGAGGCACTGGTACGCTCCGAGCCGGGCCTTGCACGCCACTCCTTTCAGGGTGTACCGGACATTCGCATCATTGTGTTCCAGGGCTATCCCGTAATGGCGATGCTGCGGTTGGCAACGCGTGCTTCAGATGGCAAGGCCAACCTGCATCAGGGTGCAGTGGGAGTCGGGCTGGACCTGGCCAACGGCCGCGCCCGTAACGCTGTACAGTTCGACCGTCCATTGACGCTGCATCCTGATACGGGTCTTGAGCTCAACAGCATCGAGATCGAAAGCTGGCAGTACCTGCTGACCATGGCCAGCAGCTGTTATGAAGCCACCGGGCTTGGCTACATGGGAGTGGATCTGGTCGTCGACGCGTTGCGCGGCCCGCTGCTGCTGGAGCTGAATGCCCGCCCTGGACTCGCCATCCAGATCGCCAACGGCAGGGGCCTGCTGCCACGCCTGCAGGCGGTTGAAGCCTTGCGCCGCCCTCACCTGACCCCTGAGGCCCGAGTTGAGTGGGCCATGCAGCAGGCAGGCGCCAAGCCGGGCGATATTGCTCCTGCACCGCTATGTCTGGTGAACAGCATCCTCAGTGAGCAGCAGCGAACCCCGGCAGACGGCTGACCCTGGTCACCAGCACGACACCAAGCAGTGACATCGCACCTGTTGCCATCCAGGTCCAGTGCCAGCCGCCGGCCTGCGCCGCCAGCCAGGCGATGGCGGGCGGCGCCACAAACTGCCCAAAGGCCGACCACTGCAGCATCCAGCCAACACAGGTCGACACTACAGAACTGTCCGGTGCCAACCTTACCGCCAGCGAGAACAACGCTCCCGGTACCATGCCGCCGATGGCTGAAAACAGCAGTACAGCAAGGTAACGCAGCCAAGGGAAGTCAGCTGTCAGGGCCGAGAAAGCAAACCACGTGGTCATTGCCATCACAGCAAAACCGCCATACAGCAACTGCCTTGCCCCTACCCCCGCATGCAGCAAACGCCCCGACAGGACATTACCAATAATGTTGACCACCGCCGCCAGAGCCGTTAGCGGCCCCACCAGCCCGGCACTGACGCCCGCTTCGGAATAGATTGAGGGCAAAAACCCGATGACTGAAAGCCACTGACCGGAATAGGTGGCGAAAATCATCGCCACCAGCCAGGGGCCCGGATGACTCAGGGTCAGTTTCAGTCGCCCCAGCACACGTCCCAACGCACCGCCTACCGGCCCCGCCTGGCGCGTATGCAGTTGCTGATCCGGCGGCACAGCACGCCAGACCCAGAACAGCATCAGCAGCGACAACAGTGCCATCAATATCCACCAGCCCTGCCAGCCCACCTGTGCCATGACCCAGGGGCCTGTCAGCAGGGCGATCCCGGTGCCCAACCCCATATAGCACCCCCACCAGCCAAGCCGCAGGCTCAGCTTCTCTGCCACCACCAGGTGCCGAATCAGCCCCGGACCGGATAGCGTCACCAGCAGAAAACCGAAACCTTCAATACCACGCAGCAACAGCAGCATGGCCGCACTCTGTGCCTGGCTGCCGAGCAGGCTGGCGAGCACCAGAATACCCAGCCCCAGCAGCACACTGCGGCGTAGACCGGCACTGTCCGCCAGCAGCCCGATCAGGGCCCCTGCCAACATGCCGGCCAGCTGCACCAGAGACAGCAGAAAACCGGCCTCAACCAGCGTGACACCCAGGGTGTCCTGCAGCACCGGAATGGCCGGCGGCAATTTCCCGATATGAAGGGCAGCGGTGATACCTGCCAGCATCACAACAAATTCAGGGGCCAGAGACCGCATCCTTAGACTCCAATAAGCAAAAACCCGGGCACAGGGCCCGGGCTACGATGACAAAACCGGTTCAGGTGATTAAACCACACCCTGCTCCAGCATGGCATCCGCCACGCGGCGGAAACCGGCGATGTTGGCTCCCAGTACCAGGTTATGCGGCTGATCAAACGCCTTCGCTGTTTCGCTGCAGCGCTGGTAGATACCGGCCATGATCTGCTGCAGACGTTCATCGACCTGCTCGAAGGTCCACTGCTGCATGCTGGCATTCTGTGCCATTTCCAGCTGACTGGTCGCCACGCCACCTGCGTTGGCCGCCTTGCCCGGACCGTAATGAATACGCTCTGCAATAAACACCTCTACCGCTTCAGGTGTTAAAGGCATGTTTGCACCTTCACTGATACAGCGTACGCCGTTGCCGATCAGTGCGCGTGCATCCGCTTCCGTCAACTCATTCTGGGTTGCGCACGGGAAAGCGGCATCGGCAGCGTAACGCCATACTGCATGACCATCTTCCGGGTAGGCTTCAACCGGGGTGAACTCCGCTTTCGGGTGTTCTTCCAGGTACTCGGCCAGTGAGCCACGATGCTCTTCCTTGATCTGCTTCAGGGTTTCCAGGTTGATACCATGGCAGTCATACAGCGTGCCGGTGGAATCGGAACAGGTCACCGGGCGTGCACCGAGCTGATACAACTTTTCGATGGTATAGATCGCCACATTACCGGCACCCGACACCAGACAGGTTTTACCCGCCAGCGAGTCCGCATGGGCCTGCAACATGTTCTGGGCGAAGTAGACACAGCCGTAACCGGTAGCCTCCTTGCGCACCAGTGAACCGCCCCACAGCAGCCCCTTGCCGGTCAGAACCCCCTCATAGCGACCGGTCAAACGCTTATACTGACCGAACATGTAGCCGATTTCACGGGCACCCACGCCGATATCACCCGCCGGAACATCGGTAGTCGGGCCAATATGCCGATAGAGCTCGTTCATGAAAGATTGGCAGAAGCGCATGATTTCCTGATCGGAGCGACCCTTGGGATTGAAGTTGGCGCCCCCCTTGCCACCACCGATTGCCAAACCGGTCAGGGAGTTCTTGAATATCTGCTCGAAGCCGAGGAATTTGATGATGCCGGCGTTTACGGAAGGATGAAAGCGAAGGCCGCCCTTGTATGGGCCCAGAGCCGAGTTGAATTCGATGCGGTAACCCTTATTGACCTGCACCTTGCCCTTGTCATCAACCCAGGGAATGCGGAACATGATCTGGCGCTCGGGTTCTACCATGCGCTCAATGATACCGCTGTCCCGGTAGCGAGTTTCCGACTCCAGCAAGGGCTCCAGCGATTCGAGCACTTCTTCAACAGCCTGATAGAATTCAGCCTGAGCAGGGCTGGAAGCCATCAGCTGCGTGATGGTGTTATGGATGTAGGACATCGATGTACCTCTGAGGAATGGATTAACGCTTCACGGGCAGCACCAGTGTCGATAACGAAATGACTACTGGCAGAAACGCGCCACCTGAACAGGCAGAACCGGGACACCCGTCGGAAAAAAGCTCAGTATTATACAGCACTACATTGGTGCAACTAAAGCACTAATATAGTGCTATGCACTGCAATAGTGCAAAATGCTGTTGCAGAAAACGTATCAGGTCTGACTCCCGACCAGATAGCCTCAGCGACTCCGAAGCCCCAACCGTTTGACTGACACACTCCGACGGAGGCCCACCCGTGGCCTCCGTTGCTTGCTTCAAATTTCCTGCCCCGTTACTCTCCTGCAACACCCCTGTCTTTGAACGTGACTGTGAGCATCGAAGATGACTACACCGGCTTTTGAGTCATTGCTGAACCGTCTTTTCAGCCCCTGCATTTACTGGTCAGCTCTGTTGATCGGCAGCCTATCGGCTGAAGGCGTGGCGCTGTATTTCCAGTATGGACTGGACTACGGCCCCTGCGTGCTGTGCATCCATATACGTCTCTGGGTTGCGGCTCTTGTTCTGGTCGCAGTGGCGGGCCTTGTGGCACAACGCTGCACACATGTGCAAAAAGCCTGTCACCTGCTGACCGCTGTGATTGCGCTGGGCTTCACCGAGCGCAGCTGGCGCACCTTGGCCATTGAGCGCAGCTGGATTGAAAGCAGCTGCAGCTTTGAGTCCGGACTGCCTGAATGGTTTGCACCGGACCGCTGGTGGCCCTGGATGTTCGAGATCTGGGAGTCCTGCGGCTATACACCGGAAATGCTGGGCGGCCTGACCATGGCCGAGCTGCTGGCCGGTGCCGGTGTGGTGTTTGTACCACTGGCGTTCATCGGCCTTATCCGCAGCCTGCGCAGCACTGACTGACATGTTTCTGCAACAGATGTCAGGTTCAATGATCCCATGACACACTTGGAGGATCAGAGCATGAACACCATCCATCTGACGGCACAGCTGAAACAGTTACTCAACCGTGGCTACTCGGTCGATGATGTTCGCAACCTGGTAACCGTCCCGCACGAGGTGCTGGAACAGGCCATCCGCGAACATCATCTGCAGGAGCGCAGCCGGCGCCATGACCGCCTGCTGCAGGGCCAGGCTGAGTTTGCCATGCGTCTTGGTCGACACTGAAAAATCCAATCGCGGTTTCCATGCGTAAACACTGATATTAAGCCGGTATTAACGACCTTTGCGCTATTTACAACAGGTCAAAGGCCGCTCTACACTCTGACGGTTTTTTATACTCCGGCCCCTGCTGCCGGCCATAACAAAGGAAGCCTGCAATGAAAAAAACTCTGCTGGTCGCTGCCGCGGCCCTGATGCTGTCCTCGACTGCCGCCATGGCCGAGCGCAGCGGTGAAGAACTCTACAACACCAAGTGCTCCGTATGCCACGCTGCCGGCGTTGCCGGCGCTCCGAAGTTCGGTGATGCGGCTGCCTGGGCACCCCGTGCCGAGAAAGGCATGGATGCGCTGCTGGCGACCTCTCTGACCGGTATCAACGCAATGCCGCCCAAGGGCACCTGCATGGATTGCTCCGATGAGGAAATGAAATCCGCCATCCAGTACATGCTGGACGCCGCCAAGTAAGCCCCAAGTGAAACGAAAAGAGGAAGCGCTCAGCCTCCTCTTTTCATTCGCCCCTCTACCGACTGCCCACAAGTCTTTTCAGCTGACACGCTCACCCTTCGCCTGAAGATCTGCATGGTAGGAGGAGCGCACCAGCGGCCCGCTGGCCACATGGGTAAAGCCCAACTCCTTCGCGATCCGTTCGAATTCGGCAAACTCTGCCGGTGTCACATAACGCTCCAGCGCCAGATGGTTGCGGCTTGGCTGCAGGTACTGACCGATGGTAATCATGTCCACATCATGCGCCCGCAAATCGCGCATCACCTCGATGATCTCGTCATTGGTCTCACCACAACCCACCATCAGGCCGGATTTGGTCCGCACCTCAGGGCGCAGCGCCTTGTAGCGTTTGAGCAGATCCAGTGACCACTGATAGTCCGCACCCGGGCGTACCTTGCGATACAGCCGCGGCACGGTTTCGAGGTTGTGGTTGAACACATCCGGCGGCGTCTGCTCCAGTATCTCCAGTGCCACATCCATACGACCACGGAAGTCGGGCACCAGTGTTTCAATCTGTATCGACGGAATACGCTGACGGGTTTCGCGGATGCAGTCGGCAAAGTGCTGGGCACCGCCATCGCGCAGATCATCACGGTCCACCGACGTGATCACCACATAGCGCAGCCCCATATCGGCAATGGCCTCGGCCAGTTCACGCGGCTCTTCAGGGGCCAGTGCATTGGGGCGTCCATGGGCCACATCACAGAAGGGACAGCGACGGGTACAGATATCGCCCATGATCATGAAAGTCGCTGTGCCATGGCTGAAACACTCGCCCAGATTGGGGCAACTGGCCTCTTCACAGACAGACGCCAGCTTGTGCTTGCGCAGCTTGTCCTTGATCCGTTTCACTTCGGCGTTGGAGCCCATGCGCACCCGCAGCCAGTCAGGCTTGCGCTGCATCTCGTCCTTCTCGGTCGGGATCACCTTGACCGGGATACGAGCAACCTTTTCAGCGCCACGCAGTTTGACGCCCTGCTCGATTCTACCGCTGTTTTTTTCGGTGGATTCAGCCATTCTGATTCAGTCTTCCAGTGTTGGTGTGCGAGTAATCTGATTATACCCCAATTTTTTAACCAAGTAATTTACTAGGTTATTAGGCAACTGTGTCAGATCGGCGTCGGGGGCCAGGGTCTGCACCTGTGTCATTTCAAGCCCGGCATAGCCGCAGGGGTTGATCCGCAAGAAGGGCTCCAGATCCATATTCAGGTTGAGTGCCAGGCCATGAAACGAGCAGCCTCTGCGAATACGCAGCCCCAGCGAGCAGATCTTGCGCTCATCGACATATACACCCGGTGCGTCCGGTTTCGGGTAGGCACTGATACCACAGTCCGCCAGCACGGCCACGATGGACTGCTCGATAATGTCGACCAGATCACGCACGCCCAGCTTGCGCCTACGCAAGTCCAGTAACAGGTAGGCAATGAGCTGGCCGGGGCCATGGTAGGTTACCTGGCCACCGCGATCCACCTGAACCACGGGGATATTGCCGGGATTGATCAGGTGCTCTGCCTTACCCGCCTGCCCCTGTGTGAAAACCGGCTCATGCTGAAGCAGCCAGATTTCGTCGCGACTGTCAGCTGTACGGCTGTTGGTGAAAGTCTGCATCCGCTGCCAGATGGGGGCATAGGGCTGAAGCCCAAGCTCACGCACAAGCAGCTGGTCAGCCAGTGCCATCAGAGCACCATCTTCACACGGCTGGTCGCCTTGAGGTCCTGATGCAGATTTTCCAGCTGCTCCTTGCTGGTAGCGGTGATTTTCATCCGCACTGAGCTGTAGTTGCCGTTGCCGCTTTCCTGCACGGTAACCTGCTCGATGTCCAGATCCGGGGCATGGATCTGGACAACTTCGATGACCATTCCCTTGAAATCCTGCTCATTATCGCCGATCACCTTGATCGGATAGTCAGGGTGGGGAAATTCGATTTTCGGGGCTTTTGGTTCGGTACTCATGCTCTCTCTCCGGTCATTAGCCGGTGTTGGAAACGGGTAAACAGGGTAAACATGCGCTGCCACAGCGGGCCTTTCGCGCCGTCGGCAACAGGGCATCCATCGATTTCAAGCACAGGCACAACACCGCGGGTAGAGCTGGAGATCCAAACTTCATCGGCACTGGCCAGATCTTCCGGTCGCAGGTCGACCTCCTGGTAGGGGATGCCGTTTTCCGCTGCAAGTTCCAGAATCAGTTCACGGGTGGTGCCGCCCAGTATTTCCGAGCTGCGCTTGGGTGTGTAGATCACCCCCTGACGCACCAGAAACAGGTTGCAGGAGGTGCCTTCACTCAACAGACCATCGCGTACCAGCAGGGCCTCATCGGCACCCGCTTCCCGCGCCTGCTGCAACACCAGAATATTGGGCAGCAAGCCGGTGGACTTGATATCACAGCGATGCCAGCGCAGATCAGCGGTCACGATCACCTTGTAGCCCTGAACATGCTCCGGGCCATCGGCATAGATGTCGCGGATCGCAGAGCAGCAGGCAAACACGGTCGGTTGCATCCGATCGTCATAGGCGTGGGTACGGTAACCGGCACTGCCACGGCTGATCTGCAGGTAGACCGACAGATTGCCCCCCCCGTTTTGACTGACCAGCTCATCCAGAATGGCCGCCCAGTCATGATCGGTTTCTATTCTGACTGCACGCAGGCTGTAAGCCAGACGGTCCAGATGCTGCTGCAGCCGGAAGCCTACGCCCTGATAGTAAGGGATCACTTCATACACGCTGTCGGCAAACAGGAAGCCACGATCAAACACGGAGATGCGCGCCTGGTCGGCCTGAAGGTATTCACCGTTGAGGTAGACGATTTCTGTATTCATAAAACGCAGTTGCCCACATCATTGATAGATGTGGGCAGCATAAACCGGATTCAAGGTTTTTGTCTGATTTTTAGCCGATCAGGCCGATAAAGAAGAGCAGAATGGCATGCCAGATCCGCTTGAACAGACCACCTTCAGGAACAGCCTCCAGCGCAACCAGTGGCACCGAAGCCACGCGTTCGCCCTGCAGGGTAATCTGCACCTGACCCAGCACATCACCGCTGGCCACCGGAGCCTTGATCACCTTGTCCAGCTCAATACTGGCTTCAAGCTGATCGGTCTGGCCACGCGGTACGGTAACGGCAAGGTTTTCAGCTACACCCAGTCGAATCTGGTCACGGCTGCCGGCCCATACCTTTTCGTCACGCAGCACCTGACCCGCCTCATACAGAGCATGAGTTCGGTAGTAACGGAAGCCATAGGACAGCAGTTTCTGGCTTTCCTGAGCCCTCACCTCTTCGCTGCTGCTGCCCATCACCACCGAAACCAGGCGCATGTCGTCACGCACAGCCGAGGCAACCAGGCAGTAGCCGGCCTCATCCGTATGACCGGTCTTGATGCCGTCCACGCTGTCGTCCCGCCACAGCAGCTTGTTACGGTTGGGCTGACGTATATTGTTGTAGGTAAAGTATTTTTGTGAGTAGAGCGCATAATGCTGCGGAAACTCATTGATCAGCGCCTTGCCCAGTATCGCCAGATCAATTGCCGTAGAGTAATGATCCTCTGCCGGCAGGCCGGTGGCATTGACGAAGTGTGTGTTTTCCATACCCAGCAGGCGAGCATGCTGGTTCATCAGGTCGGCAAATGCACGTTCGCTGCCGGCAATATGTTCGGCCAGTGCAACCGAGGCATCGTTGCCCGACTGGATAATAACGCCGTGCAGCAGATCATCCACGCTGACCTGCGTTCCTTCCTGGATAAACATGCGTGAGCCACCGGTACGCCAGGCCTTTTCGCTCACCAGCACCATGTCCTCGAGCGCAATATTGCCCTTGGCAATTTCGTACTCAACCACGTAGCTGGTCATCATTTTGGTCAGACTGGCGGGCGGGAAGCGCTCATCTTCACGGTCCGCAGCGATGACATGTCCGGTATCGGCATCCATCACCAGATAGGCACGCGCCGCAATCTGGGGCGGGGCCGGAATCAGTGCTGAAACCGCCTGGGCTGTGCTCGCTACCAGCATCAGCATCAGCAGGACAGAAAGGGCGAAGAGGTGTTGAAGAGTGAGTCGTTGCGCCATAGTCTCGTTACATCGTGGAAGTGAAGTCTGCAGCAGTGACCCGCTGCCCGTACAAAGGTTCAACTCTACCCGCCGGTTCAGGGCAAGTCCACCAGGTGTGCGCCCGGATAACCCGCCGCATTCAGCTGATCAAGAATCCAGCCCAGTGTATGACTGCCGGTCAGCGGACCCAGATGGACCCGGTAAAGGGTTCGCGCTTCGCGCTGCACCGGGTTGATCTGAACAGGCTCCTGCAGCAGACCACGCAGGCGCTCCGCAACATCCCGAGCACCCGACTCGGTCGAAAATGCCGCGATCTGCAACATGCGCCCAGTGATCGCAGCCTGATCAGCACTGACCAGGCTGCGCCCTTCCTGCTCTCTGGATTGCGCCAGCACCGCACCGCTGCTGCCCGGCGTGATCGCCTCGACTTCAACCCGAGCCGTACCCTTCTGCAGCATATCCAGACGGTAGGCTGCCGCGTAGGACAGGTCGATTACCCGGTCGGCATGGAAAGGGCCGCGGTCATTGACCCGAACGATCACCTGACGACCATTATCCAGATTGGTCACCCTGACAAAGCTGGGCAACGGCAGCGACTTGTGTGCGGCCGTCATCTGGTACATATCGTAGATTTCACCGTTCGAAGTAGTGTGGCCATGGAACTTCTTGCCGTACCAGGAGGCGTTGCCACGCACTTGATAGCCCTCTGCACTTGGCAGCACATAGTAACGTTTGCCGAGTACTTCATAGGGACTTTTGTTACCCCAGCGACTGACCGGCTCGTAGCGCGGCACGGCATCCGGCACATGGGCCATACTGACCGTCTGTTCCGGCCCGCGATCATATTTCATGCTGTAACGACTGCTGCTGCCGCTGTCCTTCGAAGCGCAGCCGCCCAGGGTCAATGCCGCTGCCAGCAGCGGCAGCATCAGTCTTTTCATCTCAAGGCTCCTGTGATTCACGCGCTTCACGAATCGCCTGACTGAGCTCATACACCGCCATGGCATACAGATGGCTATGGTTGTAGCGAGTGATCACATAGAAGTTATGCAGCCCGAACCAGTAGTGCTCACCATCTTCCATGGTCAGCTCCATCAGGGTTGCCTTCTGCTCCGGATCGAGGTCACGCCGAGTGGAGACACCTCGTGCTTCCCACTCAGCCAGACTGACCTCGGGTTTAAGGCCGGCGTTCACCCATTGCGGGTCAGCCGGCTCATTCATGACTACATTGGAACGTACCGGCTCACCGGCTTTCCAGCCATGCTCGTTGAAATAGTTGGCGACACTGCCGATGGCATCAACCTTGTTGCTCCAGATATTGCGTTTGCCATCGGCATCGAAGTCCACAGCGTAGTTGCGGAAGCTCGAGGGAATGAACTGACCATAGCCCATGGCGCCAGCATAGGAGCCCACCAGCGCAGTGGGGTCGAGGTTTTCCTCACGCACCATCTGCATGAACTCGATCAGCTGCCCCCTGAAGAAATCGGCACGTTTGGGATAATCAAAGCCCAGTGTTGCCAGTGCATCCAGTACCCGGTAGCGTCCCATGATACGACCGTAGCGGGTTTCCACACCGATGATGGCCACGATGATTTCGGCCGGGACACCGTAGGTTTCTTCCGCACGCTTGAGGGTATCTTCATGTTCCTGCCAGAAGCTGACACCCTGCGTGATGCGGTTCGGCTCCACAAAAATCTTGCGATACTCACCCCAGGTCAGGCGCCGTTCGGCCGGTCGTGAAATCGCCTCCAGGATGGACTCCTGCCGTCGTGCTTCGGCCAGGACCTTGCGCACCTCTTCGGCATCGAACCCCTGCTCCGCCAGTTTGGCAACCACCTCATCCGCCAGAGGGTGAGTGTCATATCCGTCAGCCGCATAACCTGTGCCTGCTCCTGTCAGCATCAGCCCCGTCAGCAGCAGTGTTCCGATCTTCTTGCGCATTCCATCTCTCCCTCAGCGGGTCAGCATCTGTCTGTGTGTCCTGATGGACATCAGTATGCCAAAGCCTGCCATCAGCGTCACAATTGAGGTCCCGCCGTAACTGACCATTGGCAGGGGAACCCCCACCACCGGCAGCAACCCGGTCACCATTCCGATATTCACGAACACATATACAAAAAAAGTCAGCGTAATGCTGCCGGCAAGCAGACGAGAAAAGCTGTCCTGTGCCTGCACCGATATAATCAGTCCACGCGCAATGATCAACAGATAGAGCGCCAGCAGGATCAATACACCGGCCATTCCCAGCTCTTCACCAATCACCGCAATAATGAAGTCCGTATGCGACTCCGGCAAGAAGTCGAGCTGAGACTGGGTACCGTGCAGCCAACCCTTGCCCGGCAAGCCGCCGGAGCCGATGGCGGTTTTTGACTGGATGATGTTCCAGCCCGACCCCAGAGGGTCACTTTCGGGGTCAAGAAACGTGAGTACTCGCTGACGCTGATAGTCTTTCATTATGGCCCAGAGCGCCGGCAAGGCTGCTGCGGCCAGCCCAAGGGCAATAAAAATCCAGCGCCAGTAAACCCCTGAAAGCAGAATAACGAACACACCTGAAGCCGCGATTAACAGTGAAGTCCCGAGGTCCGGCTGCTGCATGATCAACGCGGTGGGAATGGCCAGTAGCACCAGTGTACTGAGCAGGTGCCGAAAGGTGGGCGGTAACTGCTGCCGTGTCAACCAGGCCGCGACCATCAAGGGTACCGCCAGCTTCATCAATTCTGAAGGCTGAAAGCGGAACCCCGGCAGTTCCAGCCAGCGCTGCGCGCCCTTGGCACCGACACCAAAAAACAGCACACCCAGCAGCAAGCCAGCCCCGGCCAGATAGGCCAGTGGTGCCAGAAACCGGTAGGTTCTGGGCTGAATCTGTGCCAACACCAGAATGGCCACAAAACCGGCCCCCATCCTGACGGCCTGGCGCTTCACATAACCAAGGTCCTGCCCCGAAGCACTGTAAAGCACAAAAAGGCCGAACCCGCACAGCAGTAACAGCAACAACAACAGCCAGCCATCCAGATGGGTGTAGCGCCAAAGCCCATCCGGGCGCTGCAAGTGCACATTGCTGCCCGGCATGGTGCGCTGAAAGTCACGACCGCTCATGGTTTCACCTGCAGGTCATTGTTGTAGTCACCGATAAGCCAGGCATCCATCACTTCGCGTGCAATGGGGGCTGCGGTACTCGACCCGCCCCCCCCATTTTCGACCACGACGGCCACGGCTATACGGGGGTTATCCACTGGTGCGAACGCAATAAACAGGGCATGGTCACGGTGCCGCTCTGCCAGTGCTTCGGCATCATATTCAGCATCCTGCGCAATACCGACCACCTGGGCCGTGCCGGTCTTGCCCGCGATACGATACTGCGCCCCCTGGGCCGAGCGGCGTGCAGTTCCTTTTTCGCCGTGCATGACCGACACCATACCATCAATCACGGGATCCCAGTTGTCAGGGTTCTTGAGTACGACATCAGCCGGTTTGGGCTTGCGTCGGTAGATCGGATTGAAAGGCACCGGGGTATCTCCCAGCTCCGGCACCAGCCCCTGCAGCATGTGCGGCTGTACCCAACGCCCACGATTGGCCAGCACGGACGCTGCCGTTGCCAGCTGCAGTGGCGTCATGACCAGAAAGCCCTGTCCAATACTCAGGTTGATCGAATCACCGGGATACCAGGGCAGACGACGGTCATTTTCCTTCCACTCCCGTGAGGGCAGGAAGGAGGTGATGGCTTCAGGCAGATCCAGACTGGTATCCGCCCCCACTCCGAAACGACCGAGGAAGTCAGACATCGGGTCAACGCCCATCTTGTGACCCACCTCATAGAACCAGACATCGCAGGATTCGGCCAGGGCATCGTTGAGATTAACCCAGCCATGCCCGGTACGCTTCCAGTCACGATAGCGTCGGCCATTCTGGTTGATCTGATAGAAGCCGGGGTCCCAAACTCTTTTTTCTGGGGTAATCGTATCCGTTTCCAGTGCCGCCAGCGCGATGACCGGCTTGATGGTGGAGCCCGGTGGATAGCCACCCCGCAGGGCGCGGTTGAACAGTGGCAGGTCCATGGAGTCACGCAGAGCGCTGTAGTCACGACTGGATATACCGGTCACGAACAGGTTGGGGTCATAACCTGGTGTACTGACCAGTGCCAGTATTTCGCCGCTGTCTGGCTCGATCGCTACAATAGAAGCTCTCCGTCCCTCTAGCAGAGACTCGGAAAACTGCTGCAGGCGCAGATCCAGACTCAGCTGTACATTCTGCCCCGGCACCGGGTCTTCCCGCTCAAGCACGCGCAGAATACGACCCCGGGCGTTGGTCTCTACCTTCTGGAAACCCACTTGCCCGTGCAGAAGGTCTTCATAGAACCGCTCGATACCCAGCTTGCCAATATAGTGTGTGGCGGCATAGTTGATCGGGTCGACCTGCTCCAACTCACGCTCGTTTATCCGGCCTACATAGCCCAGCGCATGCGCCAGGGATTCGCCATAGGGATAGCGCCGAATCAGGTCGGCTTCAACCTGCACACCGGGAAGCCGATGATAGTTCAGCGATATGCGAGCAATTTCGTCTTCGCTCAGACCAAAGCGCAACGGAACCGTCTCGAACGGCCGCCGGCGCTGCTGTAGGCGACGCACGAAACGCTCGATATCACGCTCGCTCAATTCAATCAGCTCGGCCAGCTCGGCCAGTGTGGTGTCGAGATCCTGTACTTCCTCTTTCAGCAGGGTGACCGAAAAGTTGGGCTGATTATCGGCCAGCAACACCCCGTTGCGATCATAGATAAGCCCGCGGCGCGGGGCCACAGGCTGCAGCTGCACCCGGTTCTTTTCGGATATGGCCGCATAGCGATCAAACTCGATCACCTGCAGATAGTAGATGCGCCCAATCAGGACCAGCATCAACAGCAGTACACACCCGAAGGCAACAGCGGCCCGGTTGGTAAAGGTGATGCTTTCCTGAGAATAGTCCTTCAAGCGCTCAAAGGGTGCCATGGTGCGCCACTATTTATGGTAGGGGTGGCCCTGGAGAATGGTCCAGGCACGGTAGAGCTGTTCAGCGAGCACCACTCGCACCAATGGGTGCGGCAACGTCAGCGCCGACAACGACCATTTTTGATCGGCCAATGCCAGCACTCGCGGATCAAGACCGTCAGGTCCGCCGACCATCAGGCTGACGTTGCGTCCGTCCATGCGCCACTGTTCAGCCTGCTCTGCCAGCTGAGGGGTTGACCAGGGGCGACCTTTCACATCCAGCGCCACCACCCGATCCCCCTTGCCGATGGCCGCGAGCATGGCATCACCCTCGCTGCGAATGGCGCGGGCGATGTCGGCATTCTTGCCTCGATGTCCCGGTGTCAGCTCCACCAGTTCCAGCTGGAAGTCAGGCGGCAGGCGGCGGGCATACTCGTTGTAGCCCTCCTCAACCCAGGCAGGCATGCGGTTACCAACGGCAAGCAGGCGAATACGCATACGTCAGTGCTTACTCCTGCACAGGCTCTGCGCTGTCTTCGGCATCAAACCGCCACAGACGTTCCAGGTCATAGAAGCTGCGCGCATCCGGCATCATCACATGCACGATCACATCGCCCAGGTCCACCAGAATCCAGTCACCCACCGCCTGGCCTTCAGTACCAACAGGCTGCAGACCGGCTGCCTTGACCTTGTCGAGCACTTCCTGTGCCACGGACATTACATGCCGCTTTGAGGTGCCGCTGGCGATAACCATGTAGTCGGTCACACTGGACTTGCCGCGCACATCGATCTCGGTGATCTCACGGGCCTTGATATCTTCCAGTGCACTGTGCACCAGTTCACGCAGTTGCTCAGTTTGCATTAGCGCTTTGTACCTTCTCTTTTGAGTGAAAACCATAAAGTTCATGCTGGCTGATATAGTGCCACACCGGCTCAGGTAACAGGTAGCGCGGCGACTGTCCGGACGCTATCAGTTGTCTGATCTGGGTGGCGGATATCCCCAGCGGGGTCAATTCCTGAATATGTATGCGCCCCGAGGGCGACCCAAGCAGCTCCCTATGATCATGGCTGCGATGCTGCTGCAACAGCGTCTGCAATACAGGGCTCAGATCACTGTCGACATAGCCCGGCCGTGCGATCACCAGAATATGGGCATAATCCAGAAACGCCTGCCAACGATGCCAGCGCTCCAGCGTCTGAAAAGCATCCATCCCCATGGTCATGACAATGGGGCAACCGGGTCCGCGCTCCTGACGCAATGATTGCAGCGTCAGCAGTGAGTATGAAGGCTCATCCGCCTCGACTTCTCGCGCATCGGCACAGAGTGCCGGTTCGTCTGCCACCGCCAGCTGCACCATTTCAAGCCGCTCACGTGCAGTGCAGCCGGGCCGATCACGGTGTACCGGCTCGCCGGAGGGGATCAGGCAGACCTGTTCGACCCCAAGCCACTGCTGCAGTTCCAGCGCCGTTCGCAGGTGGCCATTGTGAACGGGGTCGAAGGTTCCGCCCATGAACACCAGCGGCGACATCAGCTGCGAACCTGACCGTCACCCAGCACGATGTATTTTTCCGATGTGAGCCCCTCCAGCCCCACCGGACCCCGCGCATGAATTTTGTCGGTGGAGATGCCGATCTCGGCGCCCAGACCATATTCAAAGCCATCGGCGAAACGGGTCGATGCATTCACCATCACCGAGCTGGAATCCACCTCGCGCAGGAACGCACGCGCCTTGGTGTAATTCTCGGTGATGATGGCATCGGTGTGCTGTGAGCTGTGGCGGTTGATATGGGCAATCGCCTCATCCATACCGTCCACAATCCGAATCGACAGAATCGGAGCCAGATACTCGGTGTCCCAGTCAGCCTCAGTGGCGGCATTCAGTCGCGGCAGCAGCGCAAGGGTACGTTCACAGCCGCGCAGCTCCACATTCAGCTGCTCGTAGTGATCAGCCAGCTCAGGCAGGATCTCGGCGGCCACGGCGGCATCCACCAGCAGGGTTTCCATGGTGTTGCAGGTGCCATAGCGATGCGTTTTGGCGTTGATGGCGATATTCAGCGCTTTAGTACGGTCGGCCTCGGCATCGATATACACATGGCAGATACCGTCCAGATGCTTAATCACCGGCACGCGAGCATCGTTGCTGATCCGTTCGATCAGGCCCTTGCCGCCACGCGGCACGATGACGTCTACATACTCGGGCATTGCGATCAGATGCCCGACCGCCTCACGATCCGTGGTTTCAACCACCTGCACCGCTTCCTGAGGCAGCCCGGCGGCTTCCAGCCCCTGACGAATACAGGCTGCAATTGCCTGGTTGGACTTGATCGCTTCCGACCCACCGCGCAGAATCGCCGCGTTGCCGGATTTCAGGCACAGACTTGCCGCCTCGCAGGTCACATTGGGACGCGACTCGTAAATGATACCGATAACCCCCAGGGGCACGCGCATCTTGCCAACCTGAATGCCGGACGGGCGATAGCTCATGTCGCGAATCGCGCCGATCGGGTCCGGCAGCGCCGCGACTTGGCGCAACCCCTCAATCATGCCGTCAATGCGGGCCGGGGTCAGCTCAAGCCGGTCCAGCAATGCGTCATCCAGCCCCTTGCCGCGACCGTTTTCCATATCGGTACGGTTTGCCTCTGCCAGCGCTTCACGGCGGGCATCAATCGCCTCAGCCATGGCCAGCAGCGCCTTGTTCTTACTGTCGGTGTCAGCACGGGCCATCAGACGTGAAGCCGCGCGTGCCTGTTCACCGAGTCGGGTCATATACTGTGCTATATCCATCATCGTCTATCCGCTTGGACATTGTCAGCCGCACAGTATAACGCCAGAGACACAAAAGGTCTTTTCGTGCTGCAAAAAGCTGGTTTAAGCCGCTGGGGTATTACTGTGACCCTGGGGTGATTGTTGCTATCATCGGACATCCGTTTTCCGCTATCAGCCACCCGGTGCAAGAAGCCCCATGGAGCCACAAGTCGACACTCACCACAGCCCTCGCACGCTGTCACTGCGCGCACTGCTCTCGGTCGCTCTTATTCTGCTGCTGAGCCTGTCACTGGGCGGTGTGCTGGAATACCTGCGCAGCAGTGATCTGGCGCGCCAGCAGGCCAACGAGGTGGGGCTGATGTTTGGCCGCAGCAGTGCCATCCTGATCCAGCCACTGGTGCTGGCCGATGATCGCATCAGTCTCAACTTCCTGTTCACCGAACTGGCAGCCCAACCTCTGGTCAGCGGCCTGCGACTCACCGCTCCGGACCAAACCCTGATCGCGCTGGCGGGCCAGCCTCAGGGGCGTGGACACAGCCTCGATCTGGTGCAGGGTGACGAAGTGATCGGCCAACTGACCTACTGGACCAATCCAGCCCCTTTTGAACAGCTGCTGCACCGACAGTTGATGGAAACAGGGCTGCTGCTGGGTGGCAGTCTGCTGCTGACCGCACTGCTGTTGGGCATGAGCCTGCGCCGCCAGCCTGCCACGGCTCCGGTCGAAGCCAAACCCGACTTCCGTGAGTTTGCCCGTGAACTGACCCCCGCTGCCGCCCGCGATACCATCCCGGCATTCAGCTTCGACGATATGGATACGGAACCGGAAACCCGCTCGCCAACAGCTGCAGCGCCACAGGACACACGCTTCGCGCCCTCCAGACCGTCGCCTGAGCCGGCTTCAGCTCAGTCTGACACCGAAGCTGAAGTTGAACCCTCTTCCGTGCAACAGGATGACGCACCACCGCCTGATATTGCCGTTGAATCCCCTTCTCTCAAGCCTGATCCAGAACCTGAACCAGAGCCAGAGGCTGCATACCCGTTTAATGATCGGCGTGAGCCACGCTTCGATACGGATGAGCTGGTGTCACTGCTCAAACCGGAGCGGGATGAACGTCGCATGCCCAGCTTTATCCCGCAGGTCCCGCAGATTACCGATCTGGCCGACGACAGTGACGAGGCGATGGTACCCGACACCGACGAGATGGAGCTGGAGGAACACACTGCGGAGGAGGAAGAGTACACCCCCTTGCGCCCCAACCCGTTGAAGCTGGGTAACGAGGAGCAACTGGGACTGTACAGCTTCGAGCATGAGCTGGAGCTGATGCTGACACCGGACGAGGCAGGCTACCTGCTGCTGATCGACACCCGTAGCGCGCACTCCGACAATGTAGAGGATGACGAGCGCAATGCACTGCTGAAAAACTACCGCACACTGGCCAATTCGGTCGCCCGTATTTACAGCGGCAGTATCGAGCCGATGAGCGACGGCAACCTGCGTGTACTGTTCACCAACGCGGATGACAAGGACAGCCATGGCGTCAACGCACTTTGCTGTGCCATGCTGTTCACCCATCTATACAAGCAGTACAACCAGAGTCAGATTCGCGCCTTCCAGCCGGTCATGAACCTGCACATGGCCCTGGTGCGTGGCGCCCGTGATCGCATCGAACGGATGCAGGAAGAAGCCCACTTTCTCACCCGCACCACACAGAGCAACGAGCTGATCAGCCACACGGCGTTGACCGAAGCGCCGCTGTTGAAGGAAAGCCTGCTGCAGAAAGCGGATATTCGACGTGAGGATGAAGACAAGGTGCTGATTCTCAGCGTCAGCGAGTCCTACCAGGCCCTGCTGGAAAAACAGGCACGTCATCTGTTGAGCAAGCTGAACGAACGTCAGCAGGGTTCACAGAGCAGCCAGCCGACCTCCTGACGAGGCCGGCAGGCAGGCTGTCAGTCGCTGATGACCTCCATGCCATCAACACGCTGATACCCCCGCGGCAGCTTGTTGCCGCGACGGCCGCGTTCACCACGGTAGTGTTCCAGCTCGGCACCCTTGAGCTTCAGGTGCTGGCGACCGGCATGCACCATCAGCGTATCACCGGGCCCCAGCAGCATGATATGGGTCATCAGCTCTTCGCCGGCCGCCGCTCGCGCCGAGGGGATGTTGATAATCTTGTTACCCTTGCCACGTGCCAGCTCGGGCAGCTCCGACACAGGGAACACCAACAGCCGTCCTTCGCTGCTGATCGCGGCCAGTAACGCATCACCGCTCGGCACCAGTACCGGCTGCAGCACCTTCGCCCCCTTGGGCAGGGTCAGGGCGGCCTTGCCGTTTTTGGTTTTGCTGGTGAGCTGATCAACCCGAGTGACAAAGCCGTAACCTGCATCCGATGCCAGCAACACCGCATCTTCGTCACGGCCACAGAGCAACGCATCCACAACAGCGCCCTTGGGCAGGCTGATATGACCGGTCACCGGCTCACCCTGGCCCCGTGCCGAAGGCAGGGCGTGGGTATCGAGGGTATAGCTGCGCCCGGTGGAATCGAGCAGTACAGTGGGCTGGTTCATCCGCCCGGCACAGGCTAGCTTGAAGCCATCACCGGACTTGTAGCTGAGACCACCGGCATCAATATCATGCCCCTTGGCCGCCCGAATCCAGCCCTGCTTGGACAGCACCACCGTTACCGGGTCGGCGCTGAGCAGATCCTTTTCGCTGAAGGCACGCGCTTCGCCCCGTTCCGCCAGCGGTGAGCGGCGGGCATCACCAAACTCTTCTGCCGCCGCTTCGATCTCTTCGCGGATCAGATTGCGCATCAGTTCATCCGACCCCAGGGTTTGTTCCAGGCGCTGACGTTCTTCATTCAGCTCGTCCTGCTCGCCCCGGATCTTCATCTCTTCCAGTCGCGCCAGGTGACGCAGCTTGAGGTCGAGGATCGCATCGGCCTGCACATCGGTCAGGCCAAAACGGCGCATCAGCTCATCTTTCGGCTTTTCCTCCTCACGGATAATGGCGATCACTTCATCAATATTGAGGTAGGCCACCATCAGGCCTTCGAGAATGTGCAGACGGTCGCGCACCTTCTGCAGCCGGTATTCCAGTCGGCGGCGGACCACGCTGGTACGCCAGCTGAGCCACTCGGTGAGGATCTGGCGCAGGTCCTTGACCTGCGGCCGGCCGTCAATGCCGATCATGTTCAGATTGACGCGGTAGCTGCGCTCCAGATCCGTGGTGGCGAACAGGTGCGCCATCAACTGGTCACAATCGACCCGGTTGGAGCGCGGCACAATCACCAGACGGGTAGGGTTTTCGTGGTCGGATTCATCACGCAAATCACTGACCATCGGCAGTTTTTTCTGCTGCATCTGGGCGGCAATCTGTTCCAGAATCTTGGCTCCGGACACCTGCGCCGGAAGCGCCGTAACCACCACCTCTCCGTCCTCCCGGCTCCAGATGGCACGCATGCGAAAGCTGCCGCGCCCGGTGGTATAGATCTGACGCAGATCCGCCGCCGGCGTGATGATTTCCGCCTCGGTAGGCATATCCGGGCCACGCACGATATTGCACAGATCGTCCAGCGTAGCCTGTGGATAATCCAGCAGATGACAGCAGGCGGAAGCCACCTCGCGCAGATTGTGCGAGGGAATGTCGGTTGCCATGCCGACAGCGATCCCGGTGCCGCCGTTGAGCAGCACATTGGGCAGCCGAGCCGGCAGCACTTCCGGTTCGTCCATGGTGCCGTCAAAGTTGGGGACCCAGTTCACCGTGCCCTGCGCCAGCTCCTTCAGCAGAAGCTCGGCATAGGGCGCCAGCCGCGACTCGGTATAACGCATGGCGGCAAATGACTTGGGGTCATCCGGCGAGCCCCAGTTGCCTTGACCGTCGACCAGCGGGTAGCGGTAGCTGAAAGGCTGTGCCATCAGCACCATCGCTTCGTAACAGGCCGAGTCGCCATGGGGGTGGAACTTACCCAGCACATCACCCACGGTACGCGCCGACTTCTTGTACTTGGCCGTTGCCTTCAGCCCCAGTTCCGACATCGCATAGACGATACGACGCTGCACCGGCTTCATGCCATCGCCGATATTGGGCAGTGCCCGATCGAGGATGACGTACATGGAATAGTCGAGATAGGCTTTCTCGGTAAAGTCGCGCAGTGACAGTTTTTCGGTATCACCGTCAAAGGTGGTCTCTACACTCATCAACTGATCCTTGAACACTGGATTCCGTTAGCGCAGGCAACTGTTCCAGCCCGCTGATTGGCAGGGAGTATGCCAGCTCAGCGGGAAAAGCGCATCCTGAGCGCTCCCGTCAGTGCATTTTTGCGTATAGGATAAAAGAAAAGGACAACCATCGAGGAATCGCCCATGTCACAGGACAACAACCGCCTGCTGCTGGAGCTTGAAAAACAGCGTCGCGACATCAACCGCGAAATCATCAACCCGAAGATTCCAGAACTCAGCCTGGACAGTCTCAAGCCGGTACTGTCGATGGTAGCGCACGCACGAGCTGCCTATATCAGCGAGCTGATCGACATCGCCAACATCAGTGGCGGCAACGCGCCATCGGCAGACCAGATCAAGCAGCTGAGAGCCTGCCGTGAACACTTCGATGAGCTGGTGGCAGCCATGAACGCGCTTGAAACCGTTATTCAGCGTGATTACCTGGATGTGAAGGGCCGGGGGCAGTAATGCGACACACCCTGACGCTGCTGCTGGCAATGGCAATCCCTCTGACGGTACAGGCCGAACACCCGCTGAGCGGCAAACTCTGGCACATTTCAGAGCAGCGTTTTGTGCCTGAGGCTGAGCTGTTCAATCAACTGCCTGCCGGTGGCTGGCTGTTGCTGGGCGAACAGCACGACAACCCACACCATCACCGGCTGCAACAGCGTTGGATAGAAAGCCTTGCCGATCGCGGACAGCTGGGTGCGGTGGCACTGGAGATGGCAACAACAGCGCAACAGCCCCTGCTGAATCAGGCACTGGGACAGGGTAGCACTGTCACGGCAGAGCTCCTGAACTGGAATGCGGGCTGGAACTGGACGCTGTATGCCGATGTGGTTCGCCTGTCACTCGACCGAGCTCCCGCCGTCATCGGCACCGACCTCACCCGTGAACAGCAACGCAGTGCCTACAGCGAAGGCGCTCCCGCAGGTGATACGGGGGAACTGCACGCCAACTATATGCGCCGGCTGCTGTTCGAAAGCCATTGTGGTCAGCTTCCCAAAGACTCGCTGGAGGGGATGCTGCAGGTGCAACTGGCCCGGGACCAGCAGATGGCCGAGCGTCTTGATCAGGCACAGCTTGAAGCACTCAGTGGTGTCATGCTGACCGGCACCATTCACGCCCGAGATGACCTGGGGATTCCGCTCTGGCTTGAAAAACCGGCGGTCACTGTCTTGCTGACATCTGTGCGGGATGACCGCCACCAGCCCTATGACTATCTGCCGGAGAGTTACCCGGATGCACCGGCGGCGGCCGACTATCTGATGTTCACCGATGCCATCGCCGAGCGTGATTACTGTGCTGAGCTGCAGTCTTCGCACCGGAAAACGGAATCTTCCGGGTCCTGACGGGTCATTGTATCAATCCCTTTTGCCATGGAGCCTGCAATGCTGTCACTGTCCATCGGTCCCTTTGCCATCTCGGCGGACCGCCTTGCCCTGCTGATCGCCTTTCTGGTTGCCCTGTTTGCCGGCTGGGTGAGCAGTCGCCGCGGTGGCAGGAATCCGGAAAGCGCCCTGTTCATTACCCTGCTGCTGGGGTTGGTCGGGGCGCGGCTGGGGTTTGTGCTGCGGTATGCCGATGAGTACCTGTCGCAGCCTGTGCAGATCATCGATATTCGCGATGGCGGTTTCTGGTGGGTCAGCGGCCTGATCACAGGCTTGGCCTGTGCCCTGTTTTTCGGGCTGCGCCAGCCTGCCCTGCGACGTCCCCTCAGCATCGGGCTGGTGAGCGGCGCGCTGTTCTGGACCGCCACCGCTCTGCCGCTGCAGCTGTTGCACAAAACGACTGAAACGCTTCCACCCTTGAGCTTCAACACGCTCAGCGGAGAGGCCGTGAGCCTGCAGCAGTTCAGCGGTGAACCGATCGTGATCAACATCTGGGCCAGTTGGTGCCCGCCCTGTGTGCGTGAGATGCCCGTACTGGCCGAAGCCCAGAGGTCATTGCCGGATGTGCATTTCCTGTTCGCCAACCTGGGGGAAGATGCACAAACTGTGGAGGCGTTTCTACAGCAGCTGGATATCCAGCTGGAAAATGTTCTGCTGGATCAGCAGAACCAGCTTGGGGCGCACTATGGCTCGCGCGCTCTGCCCACAACCCTGTTCATTGATGCACAGGGACGGTTACAGGACTCTCATCTGGGCGAGCTGTCAGCGGCCAGCCTGAGGGACAAGCTGACCGCCATCCGCGCTCAGCTGCCCCAGTAGCGCACGTTGCCGGTATCGATGTGGACAAAATTGGAGCTGGTGTAGAGACCGACCCCTCCAACCTTCGCCTCGCACGCGATTCGGTGCAGCTCTTTCAGTGATGTTCCGGGCAGACGGATATCGATCGCCTTGCCCTGCATATGCAGGCTCTTCTTGGCCACACCACCGCCACCACTGGTGCGCAGCTGATTGTTGGTTTTCGGTGAGCGGTAGCCGGACACGATCTCGAACGGGTTGTTGATGTTGCCGCTCTCCACCCTGATGGTGTGCAACAGGTCCAGCAGCCGAGGATCTATCGGATGAATTTCGCCGGTGCGGAAATCACGCAACAGGTAGTTGATCTCGTCCAGGCTGGAGCTGAGGTAACGCCCTTCTGCCCAATACGTGGTTTTCAGTTGCTCACCGGTATGCAGATGACTGAACTGGAGTTTGCGTTCAAACAGAGGGCGGATATTGGCTGCCGCCTGTGGCACATGCAGTGCCGCTGCCGTCAGGGCCAGCCCGGTCAACAGGCGGCGACGTTGACGACATTCTGGCGCCGTTTCGGCATCCGATCGGATCTGGCGTGGGGTGAACAGCATGCAGCACCTCGGTAAAATTGACAACTGTATGATTAATAAACAAATCTGGTCGAATTTTACCCAATAGTCCTGTCGTTGGCTACTCTTTAAGCACAGTTTGTGCCAGTGCACCCGGCTCGGCCTTCGGATCAGGCATCTCCGGCAGCGGCCCCAATGCCTGCTGCAACTGCCAGTCCAGCCCGTATACATCGGGGTGATAGTGTCCCTGCTGTTGCTCATCCACCCAGACGGTCAGATAGACCAGGTATACCGGCAGCGGACGCTCAAGCCTGAGCGTATGGGTGCGGGAGATGTTCAGTGCCTGTTCCAGAGAGCGCTCACCCAGCAGCCGCTGGGCAAGGTCTTCAATTTCGTCCACTCGAATACAGCCGGAACTGAACGCCCGCTCGGTGGACTCGAACAGGGTCTGCTGCGGTGTATCGTGCAGGTAAATACTGTAGGGGTTTGACATGCCAAAGCGTATTCGACCCAAACTGTTCAAGGGGCCAGGGCGCTGCCGCAACAGATACGGGAAATTTCGGCGCGACAGACTCTCCCAGTCGATCCCCTCGGGGTCAACCGGCTGCCAGCTGCCATCCACCTTCTGCAGTACCTCGATCTGTTGGCGGGCAAAATAGTCAGGATCCTTTCGCTGCTTGGGCAACAGATCCTCAACAGCCAGACGGAAGGGCACCGTCCAGGGTGGGTGCATGATAAGGTGGTCCACGTCCGACTCGAACGACAGGGTAGGACGGTGCGGACGACCACTGATAATTCGGTATTGCTGCACGGCTCTGTCCTGTTCAACCAGTGTCATTGAGTAGGTCCCGGTTCTGACCAGCAGGTAACGTTCGCCCAGATTTCTTGGCAGCCAGCGCCAGCGCTGCAGGTTGACCCGTACCTGCTGCAGCTGCTGCTCCGGCGAGCGCTGTAGCGCTGCGCGGGTCACAGGCCCCAGAATGCCATCAGGTTCCAGCCCCTGCTGCTGCTGGAACGCCCTTACCGCATCCACAACCAGCGGGGTATAGACCTCCTGTGGTTCAAACGAACTCTCTGCCGCGTTCAACAGTTCCTTGCGAATCAACAGATCACGTACTCCCACAACCACAGAGTGACTCGCCCCCCTGCGCAGCAGACCATTCATGCTCAAGTCCGGCGCCACCCATGTCTCGCGTTCATGCCGCTGCAACAGCTGCGTATAATGTTCAACCAGACGCTGATATTCGGCTGACTGGGGCAGCAGTGCCTGCAGAGTTGCCCCCACCTCTTCCGCCGCGGCGGCCTGCAGCAACAGGTCGACCGCATCAAGAGTACGTGGCTGGAAGCGCCACAGCCGGTCATGCTCTTCGGCAGAAGGGGTCACGCCGGCCAGATCTCGTGCCAGACGCATGAAACTGTGACTCAACAGGAGGTCATTCAATACCGGCTCGGGGCTCATGGCCGATCCGGCCGAAAACGGCTGCTGCAGCCGCGCATACTGATAATGTGCCGGATCAAGCCCATGTTGCAGTGATGCCCGGATCCAGTGTTCCAGCTCCTGTTGCATCACCGTTTTCGCTTCGCCACGCGCATTGCTCCACAGCAGCTGCCCGCCGGAGCGCTCATACAGAGACTGCAGCGCCGGCCAGTCAAGCCTGTCGGTTGCCGGCAGTTCGCCGGCAACACCCGTTTGCAGCAACTGCTGCAGGTGCTCTTCAACCGATTCTGCAGCCTGTAACGGCATTGCGATCACACATAACAGCAGCAATGCAGACAGACGTTGACTCACAGCTCGCAACATCTCGACCTCGTTCGGTATTTGCCTTCCTTCACTATAGCCTGTTTTCGGTTAGTGATATGCTGATACACCTTTACATACCCCGGCGCCCAAGGGTTCTGGCGGTTATTTTCACGCAAGCCGTAATTGAAGGAGTCAAAGATGCAGAAATGGATAGGGGCGGGTGTACTGGTCGTGGTTGCAGGCGGTGGGCTGGCCTGGCAGCAGGGCTGGCTGGGCGGCACCGGAGGCCCAACCGAGATGACGGCACATGTACCGGCCGATACGGTTATGTACCTTGGCGGCAGCGCCGACCCTGCCCTGATGCAGCAGCTGCGCAGCACCCCACTGATGCCGGCCTCACAGAGTGAACTGAGCGAGCTGATTCAGGAGCTGCAAAACGCGGGGGAAGACAGCCCCGCCGCCCGCTTTGCGCGCCACCTGCTGGCCGATCTGCTCACCCACTCGACCACCTACGGTGCGCTGGTTGATCATTACAGTTTTGATCTGACCCGTCCGCAGGCGATCTACATGGACGGTCTGGTGCCGGTGATCCGCCTGGGCGTGACAGATGAAGCCAGCTTCTGGGCGCCGTTGGATGAAGCCTCTGCCGCCAGCGGGCTGCAGCCTCGCGATGAACAGCTGGGCGATGCCCGTGTGCGTACCTGGCGCCTTAACCCGGACGCAGACCGCAGTGTGGATCTGGCGGTTCGGGTTGCCGACGGCACTGCCACCATCAGTTTCTTCATTTACAGCGATGACGCCACCAGCAAGCGCCTGCGTATGGCCCTGGATCGACCGGAGCAGTCACTGGCTGACAGTGGTGAGTTGAAAGAGATCCGTAAAAGCCACGGCTTCGACACCAGCATGACCGCCTTTGTGCACCTGGAACGGCTGGCACGCGGTGTCATGGAGCCCGGCAGCAACTCTCTGGCGCGCCAGCTCCACCCTGCCATTCGTGATGCCAGCGGCAAGCCGATTGAACAGCATATGGAAGCCAGTTGCCGCAACGAGCTGGTAGCCCTTGTCAGCCAAATGCCGCGTCTGGTGGCCGGCAACACCGGTTCGACATCCGGCAGCACGCTGTCCAGCCGCACCGTACTGGAGCTGAAAAACGGCAATGTGGTAGAAAACCTGAGCAAGCTCAGAGGCCATATCCCGACCCACAGTCAGGATGCCGAAAACCAGATTCTGGGGCTGGGCCTGGCGCTCAATATCGACAATCTGGTACCGGCCAGTACGGCACTGTGGAACCAGTTTGTTCAGGCCGATTTCAGCTGCCCACAGCTGGTCAGTGCCCAACAGCAGATGTCCAATGCCAGCCCGGCCATGATGGGGATTTTTGCCGGCATGGCTCAGGGCACATCCGGTGCCGGCTTCTCGCTGTATGATCTCAAGCTTAGCCCCACCCAACCGGTTCCTGAACACTACGACTTCCTGTTCAGTATCGCCACCGCCAACCCACAGCCGCTGCTGTCACTGCTGGGCAGTACACCGTTTGGCCGCATGATTCGCATCCCCCAGGATGGCAGCCTGAGTGACATCGACCTGTCGTTCATTGCCCCTGGCATGAGCATCAGGGCCGGCATTCAGGGCAACCATATCGTAGCGTTCAAGGGTGAGAAGGCGCAGCAGGCTGTCGACAAAATCAGCTCCGAGTCGCTGGATGCCAATGGCCTGACCAGTTTGACCGTCAACTATCCGCGCCTGGCGGATCTGGTGGATCAGATCCCCGCACCTCTGGCGGCCCAGATGGATACCGGCACGGAAACAGGCTGTGTCGCTCAGGTTCAGCTGTCTGAATTGCTGCGTTCACAGGCCGGAAGTATCGGTTACCACTCCGATATCAACAGTCAGGGCTGGGTGACGGATATGGATATCAGGCTTGAGTCCGAACCGCGTGAATCCGTTGACCCTGTCGGTAATTTCGTTGTCGTCGACAAGACCTTTGAGTGTGAAGTGGGTGAAGAGGCCGGCTACGAAGAGATTCGCAAGGATGGCACCGGACGTTACGTTTATGCTGACATGGACTGCCAGCTCTATCAGAGCAACTACAACTGGAGCGTTGAAGGCCGTACGCTGAAGATCAGCACCATTGATGCGCAAAACCGCGAAAACTGCTCTCAGCAATGGGCTCCGGCCGAGGCGATCGACACCCAGTGTCTGCTGATTCCGGCTGACAACGGCTTCCGCTGCCTGTTCGATGGCGAACAGGGCAAAACGTTGCTGCACTACATTCCGGAATAACCAGACTTGTGCACCATGCAAAACGCCGGGCAATCGCCCGGCGTTTCTGTTTTGGCTGTCCGTTTCGGCTCTGGCTTAACGGGCTTAGACCACCTCGGCCAGATTGCCCTTCTGTTCCAGCCAGCGCTTGCGATCCGGTGAACGTTTCTTCGCCAGCAGCATGTCCATGATCTCCATGGTGTCATCGCCACTGTCCAGCGTCAGCTGCACCAGCCGGCGCGTATCCGGCGACATGGTGGTCTCGCGCAGCTGCAGCGGGTTCATCTCGCCCAGCCCCTTGAAGCGCTGTACGCCGATCTTGGCGTTCTTGCGCTCGGCACGGATCCGCTCAACGATGCCATCCTTCTCGGCATCATCCAGCGCGTAATAGACCTCCTTGCCGAAATCGATGCGGTACAGCGGCGGCATCGCCACATAGATATGACCGGCCGACACCAGTGGCTTGAAGTGGCGTACGAACAGGGCACAGAGCAGCGTGGCGATATGCAGGCCGTCAGAGTCGGCATCCGCCAGAATACAGACCTTGTTGTAGCGCAGGCCATCCAGTTTGTCAGAGCCGGGATCAACCCCGATCGCCACCGAGATGTCATGGATCTCCTGTGAGCCCAACACTTCGGCCGGGTCCACTTCCCAGGAATTGAGAATCTTGCCGCGCAGCGGCATGATCGCCTGAAACTCACGGCTGCGGGCCTGTTTGGCAGAACCGCCCGCTGAATCACCTTCCACCAGAAACAGCTCTGACTGGCTGGCATCGGCACCGGAACAATCCGCCAGCTTGCCGGGCAGTGCCGGGCCCTGGGTCACTTTCTTGCGCACCACCTTGCGCCCGGCACGCAGCCGGCGCTGTGCGCTGGCAATGACCAGTTCGGCCAGTTTTTCACCCTCTTCCACATGACGGTTGAGCCACAGAGAGAAGGCATCCTTGATCGCACCGGAAATGAAGGCCGCAATCTGGCGCGAAGACAGACGCTCCTTGGTCTGACCGGCAAACTGGGGGTCGCGCATCTTGGCCGACAGGATATAGCAGCAGCGGTCCCAGATATCATCCGGGCTCAGTTTGACTCCGCGTGGCAGAAGGTTGCGGAATTCGCAGAATTCGCGCATCGCTTCCAGCAGACCTGTACGCATGCCGTTGACGTGAGTACCGCCCTGCGCGGTCGGAATCAGGTTGACGTAGCTTTCGGCCGTGACTTCACCACCGTCGGCCAACCACTGCACCGCCCATTCGACCGCATCCTCATCCCCCTGCAGACTGCCACTGAACGGCTCGGTGGGCAGCGTTTCGTATACCTGTGTGGTGCCACGCAGATAAGCGATCAGCCCGTCTTCGTAGTACCACTCTTCCTGTTCCTTTTTGCCGCCGCTGAGATCGGTAAAGGTCACCTTCAAGCCGGGGCAGAGTACCGCCTTCGCACGCAGGTTGTGCTTGAGCCGAGTGACACTGAATTTGGGTGAGTCGAAATACTTGGGATCGGGCAGAAAGCGCAGGCTGGTGCCGGTATTGCGTTTGCCACAGCTGCCGATCACTTCCAGCTCGGACACCTTGTCACCATCGGCAAAACCGATGCGGTACACCTGACCGTCGCGCTTGATCTCCACATTGAGCAGCTTGGACAGAGCGTTCACCACCGACACCCCCACCCCGTGCAGGCCGCCGGAGTAGTTGTAGTTGTCGTTGTTGAACTTGCCGCCGGCGTGCAGTTTGCACAGGATCAGTTCCACCCCGCTGACGCCCTCTTCCGGGTGGATATCCACCGGCATGCCGCGGCCGTCGTCAGCCACACTGAGGGAGCCATCTTCGTGCAGGATGACATCGATCTGTTTGGCATGCCCGGCCAGTGCTTCATCGACCGAGTTGTCGATCACTTCCTGTGCCAGATGGTTGGGGCGGTCGGTTTCGGTGTACATGCCCGGACGGCGGCGTACCGGGTCCAGGCCACTGAGCACTTCTATCGCATCGGCGTTATATTGCTTCGACATCGGGTGTTCCTGTTCAGGGGGCCGCAATCGGCAGCGCAACAGGCACGGGCAGCTCAACTCTGCCCTCTGCAAATGCCTGTACGGCCGGAATCAGCGCCTCAAAATGTTCAAATCCATGACTGCCGCCCGGCTGCACAAACTGGGCACAGGCGGCATATTTATCCACAGCTTCGCGGTAGTCCAGTGTTTCATCACCGCTTTGTACCAGCAACAGGTAGCGGGACGGGTCCTGCAACTGCGGACAGTCCAGCACCAGCAGCTGTTCAAGGTGACGCTCTGTCAGCTGATACTGCTCGCGGGTGTAGAGGTTGGTGTTCTGCCCCAGCCACTCTTCCAGCAATCGATACGGGTAGACCGCCGGGTTGACCAGCACCGCTCGCAGCGCCGGGTTATGCTCCACCAGCCAGGTACTGTAGTAGCCGCCCAGTGAACTGCCGATCAGCGTCACCGGCCCGTCGGCTGCGGCGACTTCGGCTTCCAGCTGCTCGATCGCTTCGGCAGGCCAGTGTGACAGGGCAGGCACTCGCAGCTGCCCTGCGCGTCCCTGCCGCTCAAATGCTGCCTGCAGACAGCGGGCCTTCCAGGACTGGGGCGAGCTGTTGAAGCCGTGCACGTAAATGAAAACCGGCTCACTCATGGGGTTAACGCTTGCGGCAGTTGCAGTGAGTGGGCATCTACCTGTCCGTCTGGGTGGAGCCTGTACCAGCGCGCCCCCGGAGTGGATCGCGGCGGATCGGTTTCCAGCTCGAACTGTTCACGACCGGCACGAAACTGTACCACGGTAGAGGGCGCGGACCAGAGCGGACGCCCGGCAAAGCTCAGTGCCTGCAGTTGATGCAGATGGCCACAGACCACACCACACACCTGCGGGGCCGCCTCGACCAGCGCGGCCAGCGCGGTCGGATTGCCCAGACGGATCGCATCCTGCCATGCACTGCCGGTGGGTGTCGGGTTGTGATGCAGCACCAGCAGTGTGGGCCGTTGCGGTGTCTGTGCCAACTGCCGCTGCAGCCAGCCCAGCTCGGACCGGCTCAGGCTGCCGCTGCCGCACCCATCGGGTTCCGAGGTGCTGTCGAGCAACAGCAGGGTCCAGTTTCCGCTGTGGATAACTTTATGTCCCAGTTCTCCCGTGTGATCGGCCAACTGCATCGCGGCTGTTACATCGTGATTGCCGGGGATCCAGTGCACACGAGAACTCAGTGGCGCCACAATCTGCAGCAGACGCGCATAGGCATCCGGTCCGCCATGGTGCACCAGATCACCGGTCAGCAGCAGATGGTCGAAGGGGGCAAATTCGGACTGCAACCACTGTACCAGCCGGACCAGGCACTGATCTGCATCACGACCACGAAACAGCTCACCAGCCACCGGCGGCAGATGACAGTCACTCAGCTGCAGCAGCCGAGTCATTCGGCAAACACCTCTTCCAGTAACTGGCCATGGGCCAGACAGTGGCTGAGCCATTCATGCAAATAGGTATTGAGCTGGGCCTTTTCATCCGGCTGATGCATCTGCCGGTTGGGGTAGGGATAGACTCCGGACAGCTGGCGACGGCGCATGCAGATCACTTCCGCAATGCGGGCATCGTGGTAGAGCCTGACCACCAGACGCGGGGCGTCCAGCCATTCGGAAACATTCTCGTACTGGTGGGAGACCAGCACGGTGGTGGTATAGGTAAAGCGCTCTTCGACCTGCAGCCGCACCAGCGCTCGGTGGCCGTCATGCACCAGCTGGAACTCGCGCTGATCGCAGTGATCAAGGTCCGGCAGCAGCTTGAGCAGACGCATGTAGTTGCCTTCGCCCACGGCCTGCTGACGTTTCAAGTCGGGTACATACTTACGCTTCATGATCCACTCCCGATCGCTTCAGGCGGTCATGGTTGAGCTGCAGCCACTGCAGCGCAATAATCGCGGCTGCATTGTTGACCACCCGCTGCTGCACCAGTGCAAAGGCCTCGATAGCCGGAATGACATGTACCTTGATGTCTTCGCCCTCTTCATCCAGACCGAACACGCCACCCGACTCGGGGGCGTCAACCAATGCACAGAACAGTTCGATCCACTCATCGCAGCCACCGGGACTGGGCAGGTAGCCGGTGATCGGGATCAGTTCACCCAGTTCGATGCCGGATTCTTCGATACTTTCACGCCGGGCCACATCTTCCGGCGACTCACCCGGTTCGACGATGCCGGCCACCAGTTCCAGCAGCCAGGGGGCATCCGTCTTGGTGAGTGCGCCGGCACGGAACTGTTCCACCAGAACAACTGCGTCACGGGCCGGGTCGTACAGCAGGACACAGACCGCATCGCCACGGTCCAGCAGTTCACGCTGAATACGGACTCGTCCACCCTCGAAACGGGGATGACTGAGCGTCAACCGATGCAGGCGAAAAAATCCCTGATACAGCGGCTCATCCTGCTCCAGACGGACATCAGTCAGATTGAATGCGGGTTGCCAGACAGGGGCCATCACTCCACCTCAGCTCGCGTTGTTTGAATACGCGACTATACCATCGGCAGACAGCAGACCCCAGCCCTGCCGGGACTCAACCGCGCAGGCGCTGCATCGGCTGGCGCATGAGATGAAACAGCTGCCGCGCGGCCTGCCCCGAGCGCACATGCAGCGGGCGTCGAATCTGATCCGGTCGCAGCAGCGGTTGTGGACAGGAAGAGGGCATGCCCAACAGAAACCCCTGACCCAGGCCGATTCCCATCTGCTGCAGGGCGCGCATCTCTTCATGCCGTTCAATGCCCTCCGCCAGTATCTGACAACGCAGGTTGCGCCCGATCCGGCCAATTGACTGCACGAACTCACGCTTGACCGGGTCCCGGTCCAGATCGCTGATGAAATGCTTGTCGATCTTGACGAATTCCGGCTGCAACTCCGACCAGAGGCGCAGACCGGAGTAGCCGGCCCCCAGATCATCAATCGCAATCTGAAAGCCCATGCTGCGGTAGTGTTCTACCGCTGCCCGCGTCAGCCCCTGATGGTCAAAGGGATGCTGTTCGGACAGCTCAATCACGATCGACTCAAGCGGAATCTCCAACTGGCGCAACAGTTCGGCGGTAAAGCCATGCTGGTGGTCCGGCGAACTGAGCAGAGAGGCGGTCACATTCAGGAACAGCAGGCCACCCGGTTTCAGTTCAGCAAAACGCGCCAGCGAACACTTGCGACAGAGCAGCTCCAGCTGCAGCTGATAGCCATGGCGAATGGCGGCCTGAAACAGGCGCGAAGGGGCATGCAGCAGGCTGTCATGGGGGCCACGAATAAGCGCTTCATGACCGATCGCCGTTCCGTTACGCAGGTCCATGATCGGCTGAAATACGGGCTCCAGCTGCTCCAGATGCAGAATCTGTTCAAGCTCGGCCCGTTCTGCCGCCAGCAATGCGGCGGTTGGTGAGGGTGGCGGTGTGGACATTAGGCTCCCCGGTCGATCGTAATGATAGCCGGGCAAGCCTATTGCATCTTGATGACACTCGAATGACAGTCTGTATCGCTGCTTCAGGCTCAGGACTGGTCAGCGGCCAGCGCTCTCAACTGCTGAATTTCATCCGCCCAGATTTCCGGCTCGATGGTTTCCAGTACCAGCGGAATCCCCTCAAAACGGCTGTCACGCATGATGTATTCAAACGGCGCCCAGCCGATCTCGCCCTGCCCCAGACTATGGTGACGGTCGATGCGGCTCTCCAGTGCCCCCTTGGAATCGTTCAGGTGCATGCCGCGAAGGTATTCAAAACCGACGATACGCTCAAAGTCGGCAAAGGTCTGCTCGCAGGCTTCCGGGGTTCGCAGGTCATACCCGGCAGCGAAGGTGTGGCATGTATCGAGGCAGACACCGACACGGGACTTGTCCTCGACCCGGTCAATGATCGCCGCCAGCTGCTCGAAGCGAAAGCCCAGGTTGGAGCCCTGCCCGGCGGTGTTTTCGATCACCGCCACCACGTTTTCCGTCTGCTCAAGCGCCAGATTGATCGATGTGGCAATAGTAGCCAGACAGGTTGTCTCATCGACCTTCCTGAGATGGCTGCCGGGATGAAAGTTGAGCAGTTTCAATCCCAGTTGTTCACAGCGCTGCATCTCGTCGACAAAGGCATCTCGCGACTTCTCCAACGGCTCCGCTTCCGGGTGGCCCAGATTGATCAGGTAGCTGTCGTGGGGCAGGATTTGGTCGGCACTGAACCCCAGGCGCTCACAGTTGGCCCTGAATGCCTTGATGCTTTTACCGGTGAGCGGCTTGGCATCCCAGCGGCGCTGGTTTTTGGTAAACAGGGCAAAGGCGTTGGCACCGATTTTGGCCGCATTCAGCGGCGCATTTTCCACCCCGCCGGCTGCGCTGACATGGGCTCCGATATAGTACATGCCGTCCCCTTACAGTTTGCAGGCGCCGCCAAGGCAGTCGTCAAAGTCCATCGAGGCCAGCTCTTCCTTCTCGGCATGCTGCGTCTTGATACGGCTCAGCAGGTCTGCCTCGATGGCATCCTGACCGGCACCGGCGCGGTCGAAGACATTCAGCAGGGCGGACAGTTCTTCGAGGGTCAATTCATGCATGGGAGTATCTCCAGTGTGTAAATGGCATTAACAGGGCTGCAGCTGATCCACCATCAGCTGCAGGGTACGCTGACCACGAAACTCGTTCACGTCCAGCCGATATACCAGACGCAGCTTCTGCACCGATTCATTGGGCCAGCGCAGGGTATCCACATTGAAGGCGATCGCATCCAGTGCCTGAGCACCACCTTCGGGCATCACCACCAGTTTGAGGTGACGCTGACCGACGATACGCTGCTGCAGCAGATGGAAGCGGCCCTCAAACAGGGGCTCGGGGAAATGATGCCCCCAGGGGCCTGCGTTCCGCAACGCTTCGGCCAGTTCCATGCTGAAGGCGCTTTCCGGCAACTCGCCATCCGTCAGGATACGTTGAGTCAGATCCTCGGCATCCAGCTGACGCCTTACCTCGGCATCAAAGGCGTCGCGGAAGGCATCCAGCTGATCTTCAGCGATGGTCAGCCCCGCGGCCATGGCGTGACCGCCGAACTTCTTCAGCAGTCCCGGATGCTTGGCTGCCACGGCATCGAGCCCGTCACGGATGTGGAAGCCGTTGATGGAGCGGGCCGAGCCCTTGACCTCACCGGCATCACCGGGGGCAAAGGCTATCACCGGGCGGTGTACCCGTTCCTTGATGCGGGAGGCCAGAATGCCGATTACGCCCTGATGCCAGCTCTGATCATACAGGCACAGACCAAAGGGCAGCGCCTGATCATTCAGGCTCAGCTGACTCAGCAGCTCCAGCGCCTGCTGCTGCATCTCCTGTTCGATGCCACGCCGCTCACGGTTAAGGTCATCCAGCGAACGTGCCATCTCCAGTGCGCGCTCGTAATCGTCTTCCAGCAGACACTCGATACCGATCGACATGTCTTCCAGCCGCCCCGCCGCGTTGAGCCGCGGGGCGATGGCAAAGCCCAGATCACTGGCCACCAGCCGGGCACGGTTGCGCCCGGACACCTCAATCAGCGCCAAAAGCCCGGGGCGTGCCTGTCCGGCGCGGATGCGCTGCATGCCCTGCCAGACCAGTGCCCGGTTATTGCGCTCCAGCGGTACCACATCCGCTACGGTACCCAACGCGACGAGATCCAGCAGACTGGCCAGATTGGGCGCCTGAGTTCCGAGCCCGCCGCGTTCATGCAAGGCGCGGCGCAACGCAATCAGCACATAGAAGATCACGCCGACGCCACAGGTGGACTTGGCAACAAACTCACAGCCGGGCTGATTGGGATTGACGATGGCACAGGCCGCGGGCAGTTCATCACCCGCCAGATGATGGTCGGTTACGATCACATCGATGCCAAGGGCATTGGCCCGAGCCACACCCTCAATGCTGGAGATGCCGTTATCCACCGTAATCAGCAGACCTGGCTTGTGCACCGCGGCCACGTCAACAATTTCAGGGCTCAGGCCGTAGCCATATTCGAATCGATTGGGTACGAGATAGTCCACCTCGGCAGCACCGAGCATACGCAAGCCCAGCATCGCGACGGTGGTGCTGGTGGCACCATCACAGTCGAAGTCACCCACAATCAGGATCGACTGGCGCTGCTCAATGGCCTGTACCAGCCGCTCCACCGCTGCCGCCATGCCCTTCATCCGACTGTCGGGCAGCAGCTCCTGCAGGCGACGGCCGAGCTGCTCGGGGTCCTCAATACCGCGTGCCGCATACACCCGAGCCAACACAGGGTGAAGGCCGTTAAGGCCGGGATGGGCAGGATCGACCTGCAGCGGCCGCTGTTGAATCACCGGTTCAGTCATAGTGCCGTCAAGCCTTTATGGTGTGCAGGAAAGTGCAGAAATCAAAAGGCCCGCCGCAGAAAGCAGGCGGGCCCTGTCCGACCCGGCTGGGCCAGAGCCGTCAGACTCAATCGCGGTGGGCGTTATCGGCGATATACTGTTGAACCACGGACAGATCATTGGCCAGCACTTCAAAGCGCTCGTCACGCTCAAACAGGTCTGCCATATGCGCCGGCAGCTGAGGCGATTCCAGACCCGCCTTGACGACCGGCTCCGGGAACTTGACCGGATGTGCGGTCGCCAGGGTGATCATCGGCACCGACTTGTCACGCCAGCACTCACGGGCAGCCTTGACGCCGATCGCCGTATGCGGATCGAGTAGATAGCCGGTTTCGGCATGCACGTCGCGGATCACGTCACAGGTGGTGTCATCATCGATCGCGTGACTGTCGAACAGCGCACGCACCGTCTCCCAGCGGGCCGGTTCCAGCTGCACCGATTCCTTCTTGAAGCGTGCCATCAGGTCGGTAATTTCGGCACCGTCACGGCCATAGACATCAAACAGCAGACGCTCGAAGTTGGAGCTAACCATGATATCCATGGAAGGTGACAGCGTATGTACCAGCTCGCCTTTGGACATGTCGTTGCCGCTGATCACGCGGTGAAGAATGTCGTTGCGGTTGGTGGCAACCACCAGCTGCTCAATCGGCAGGCCCATCTGCTTGGCCAGGTAGCCGGCGAAGATATCACCGAAGTTGCCGGTGGGCACCGAGAAGGAGACCGGACGGTGCGGACCGCCAACAGCCAGCGAGGCGGAGAAGTAGTAGACGATCTGGGCCATGATGCGGGCCCAGTTGATCGAATTGACCGCACCCAGTTTGAGGCCATTGAGGAAGCCCTGATCGGCAAAGCTGTCCTTCACCATCTCCTGGCAGTCGTCGAAGTTGCCTTCCAGCGCAATGTTGAACACATTGTCGGCCTTGATGGTAGTCATCTGGCGACGCTGTACTTCAGACACGCGGTTGTACGGATGCAGGATAAAGATGTCCAGGTGTTTCGAGTGGCGGCAGCCTTCGATGGCGGCAGAGCCGGTATCACCGGAGGTGGCACCCATGATCACAAGACGCTCGCCACGCTCGGCCAGCACATGGTCCATCAGACGGCCCAGCAGCTGCAGGGCGAAATCCTTGAATGCCAGAGTCGGGCCATGGAACAGCTCCAGCACCCACTCATTGGTGCCCAGCTCTTTCAGTGGCGCCACGGCACTGTGATTGAATCCGGCGTAGGTCTCGTCGATCATCCGTTTCAGGTCAGCATCACTGATGCAGTCGTCGACGAACGGCTTGATCACCTTGAATGCCAGCTCGGCGTAGGACAGGCCCGCCCAGGAGGCGATCTCGTCACGGCTGAAGGTTGGCAGGGTTTCCGGCACGTACAGGCCACCGTCACTGGCAAGGCCCGCCAGCAATACATCAGCAAACTTCAGTTTCGGCGCCTGGCCACGGGTAGAAATGTAGTTCATCGATCGTTCCTCAATCAGCCAGCAGCTCAACACGGATGCGGATGATCTCGCCGAGAATATCCGGCAGCGCTTCGATCTCGCGGATCGCTTCGTTCATCATCCGCTCTTCCACCCGCTGGGTGAGCATGATCACCGGCACCTGTGCTTCGGTGGTCTGCTTCTGGATGATCGCTTCAATATTGATCCCCTTCTCACCCAGAATACGGGTTACGTGGGCCAGCACACCCGGACGTTCCACGGCCTGCAGACGCAGGTAGTAGGCGCTGGTGGTTTCTTCCACCGGAAGAATGGGTGCATCGGACAGCTCTGAAGGCTGGAATGCAAGGTGTGGCACGCGGTTGTCACGATCGGCAGTCAGGGTACGCACAACATCAACGATATCGGCTACGACCGCAGATGCGGTCGCTTCCGCGCCGGCACCTGGACCATAGTAAAGGGTCTGGCCAACCGCATCGCCATCCACCAGAATCGCGTTCATGACACCGTTGACGTTGGCCAGCAGCACATCACGCGGGATCAGCGTCGGGTGGACACGCAGCTCGATCCCCTTGTCGGTGCGACGGGTGATACCCAGATGCTTGACCCGATAGCCCAGCTCTTCGGCGTACTGCACATCCTGCGGGGTGATCTTGCTGATGCCTTCGGTGAAGGCCTTGTTGAACTGCAGCGGCACACCAAACGCCAGTGATGACAGAATGGTGAGTTTGTGCGCGGCATCGATCCCTTCCACATCGAAGGTGGGATCGGCTTCAGCATAGCCCAGCGCCTGCGCTTCCTGCAGCACATCAGCAAAGGCCCGGCCCTTTTCACGCATTTCGGTCATGATGTAGTTGCCGGTACCGTTGATAATACCCGCCAGCCAGTTGATCTTGTTGGCCGCCAGCCCTTCACGAATCGCCTTGATGATCGGAATGCCGCCAGCAACGGATGCCTCGAACGCCACCATCACGTTCTTCTCCTGCGCGGCCGCAAAGATCTCGTTGCCGTGCACCGCAATCAGTGCCTTGTTGGCGGTCACGACATGCTTGCCGTTCTCGATCGCCGTCATCACCAGCTCGCGCGCGGTCTCATAGCCACCGATCAGCTCAACGACGATATCAATTTCGGGGTTGGTGGCCACTTCAAACACATCAGTGGTCAGCTGCATCCCAGAGGTGTCACAGGCCGGATTCTCGCTGCGTGTACCGATCTGCTCAATGATGATTTTCCGACCGGCACGCCGGGAAATCTCCTCGGCATTTCGCGTCAAAACATTGAATGTACCGCCACCGACGGTACCCAGACCACAGATCCCTACTTTTACAGGTTTCAAGCCAACACCTCACAGATTGTTCGGTCAGATCAGACAGCCGCCAGCTGGCGGTTAAAAAATGGGCTCCATTATAGCGAAAAGGCGGGCCATGCACTATGCACGCCCGCCTCGGTCTTGCCGGTTTAACCCAATCAGTTCAGCCCCAGCATCTGTTGCAGACGTGCGGCAGGTACATAACCGGGCAGCAATGAGCCGTCTTCCAGCACCAGCGCCGGTGTACCCGTGATGCCAACTTTCTGGCCCAGCTCGTACTGTGCCTGTACCGGGTTGTCGCACTCCTGCTGCTTGATTGAATCACCGCCCTTGACCTCATCCATGCGCTCACGCCGCTCCTGTTCGCTGCCACACCAGATCGATTCCATGCGCGAGAAGGTCTTGGACTGGGGGCCGCCACGCGGGAAGGCAAGATAGTTCACCTGCACCCCCATGCGATTCAGCGCCGGTACCTCGTCATGCAGCTTGCGGCAGTAGGGGCAATCCACATCAGTGAACACGTTGACGGTCGCCTTGACCTCACCTGCCGGCCTGTAGATCACCATGTCAGCTTCATCAACGCCCTGCATTGCCAGTCGACGGGCTTCATTGCGTTTCTGCTCCGTCAGGTTGACCAGCCCCTGCTCTGCATCCACCCGATAGAGCTGCCCCGCCAACAGGTAACTGCCTTCACTATCGGCGTACAGGGTTTCGCCGCTGCTCAGCACCACCTCATACAACCCGGCCATGGGTGCAGGCTCTACGCTTTGCACCTTAAGCCGACTGTCCACACTGTTCAGCTGCTGGCGGATTTTTTCGGCAGCGTCATCCGCTGCCCAGACCGAGCCCGTGAGTACCAGCATCAGGGCGGAAGTCAGTGTTGTTGATCGCATGTAAACCTCTATTTTCAGGTGAACCGTTTCAGGTAGAACACGAATTCGTTGATTGGTTCCTATCCACGCGGATGGTGTGTCTGGTGCAGTTGCTGCAAGCGATGGCTGGCCACATGGGTATAGATCTGAGTTGTGGACAGGTCACTGTGACCCAGCAGCATCTGAACCACGCGCAGATCGGCGCCATGATTGAGCAGATGGGTGGCAAAGGCATGACGCAGCACATGCGGTGATAGCGGTTTGTCGATCCCGCTTTCGATGGCATAGCGGCGCACTCGATACCAGAAGGTTTGTCGGGTCATGGACTGACCGCGACGACTGACAAACAGGGCTTCCTCCCGCGGGTTTTCGGTCAGCAATGACCGGGCTTCGCTCAGATAGCGCCCCAGCCAGTAAAGCGCTTCATCACCGACGGGGACCAGGCGCTCCTTGTCACCCTTGCCAACCACTCGAATGACACCAAGCCGGCTGTTGATCTGCTCCAACTGCAGTGATATCAGCTCGGTCACGCGCAGGCCGGTCGCATACAGCAGCTCCAGCATGGTTCGATCCCTGAGGCCCAGCGGCTCACTCACATCCGGAGCAGCCAGCAGACACTCCACATCCTGTTCCGTCAGGGTTTTGGGCAAAGGGCGCCCCATGCGCGGATTGTCCAGATTCAGTGTAGGGTCTTCGACAATCTGTGCCTCGCGCAACTGGTAACGGTAGAAGCCGCGTAGACAGGAGAGCAGGCGCGAGGTTGAACTGCTGCGCAGCTGCTGTTGCAGGCGCCAATTCAGATACTGCTGCAGACTGGCACGCCCTGCCTGCAGCAGGTGTTCACCACGGTTGTTGAGCCAGTGCGCATACTGGCGCAGATCGCGCCGATATGAGCTGATCGAGTTGTCACTCAACCCCTTTTCCAGCCACAGGCTTTCCAGCCACAGATCAATCTGTTGCTCATCTTCGGCCGCAACGGTTACCGCAGTACAACGACGGTCTTCACTCAACGCCAGACCTCAGCCTGTTGAATACGGTCGTTGTCCAGGGGGTACTCGGCGACACCCTGCTTCAGCCGCTGCATCACCCTGATGCCCTGCCCGTCGGCATGTACCAGCTGACCTTCCACATCATTGCCGAAGTAGGTGAAAATGCGTACCGGCGCCCCCAGGTAGGCCGGCAGCTCTGCCAATGGCGTTGGCTGATATCGCTTGCTGACCGGTTGAGCCCGCACGCGTTGCTCCGCGGCTGCAACCGACTCTGCCACCTGCGACGCCTCGCTTCCTGCCGATGCTTCGGCCTCTGCTTCTGACGCCGCGGCCACCATACCCTCTTCAGGCTCAGCGGCAGACACAGAATCCGTCCGACCGGGATTGCCGGCCATGGCCAGCCCTGTCATCAACTCGGACCAGTCGATGCCATCAAGCACCAGCGGTTTGTCATTGATGCTGAACTGCAGATTGAGCGACTGCAGCAGGGTCATCGGATCCTGCATCATCACCTCGGCAGCACCGACACCACCCACCGGACGCAGGCTAAACGCCATGTCAGCGTCTGGCTGCTGCAGGTCAAAATAGGCCGCCAGCAGGCTGTCAGGCAACTCAACGCCACTGGCGTTCAACCACTGCACAAACAAGTGCCGATGCTGCTGCCTGTATTCGGCAGGCTTAATGCCTGCTTCCGCAGCGCAGAAGCGATCGCGCCGCTGGTTATAGCCCCGGTCCGCATAATTGAAAGAGAGTGTTTCCAGACGCGCATTGCCACTGGCTATCATCGGGTTCCGCAGCTGGTTCGGGTCAGCACTGAGTGCCATCTCCATACGCGTCTCACCCAGATCATGAATATCCACGAACAGATCGAAGTGAATCTTGCGCGCCCGGCTGTCGCCCCGATAGTCCATGTTGATGTCCATCAGCATTTCGCTGAAGCCCATCCGCTTCATGGTGTTGATATCAAACTGACGCACACTGCCACAGCCCAGTGCATTGGGGCTGACATAAAGAGGATTGGATTCCAGCATCAGGTCGGACTGCTGCTGAACCGTACGAAACAGTTCCGAATCCAGTCCCTGTCGTACCTGTTTCAGGCTGATGTTGAGCCGTTCGGGCGGAGTATCACTGCCAAAAAGAAAGAACAATGGGCTGCCAGCCTGTATTCGCACAGCCTCGATGCTGACAGGCGCATGCATCTGGTGCGGTGTTATGGTCAGACCATCAACCCCGACCGTACCATCGGGATGGGCATAAACCGACCCGTAACGCACCTGAGCGAAAGGCGACATCTGTTGCACCAGATCATCCGCCTGACTCTTAACCTGATACCAGTAGAAGCCATAGGCGGCTGCCACCATCAGTACCAGAACAAACACTCCCGCTCCCAGCTTGCGCATGGCGACACTCCCGCACCCATTCAGTTTCCGTTCAGAGAAAATTCTAGGACCTGACCATCATAATGGCGAGTACCCAGATCAATAAAAAAGGCAGCCACAAAGGGCTGCCTTTTTCTGGATCGTTGGGTGAGGCGTGCCTCAGCCCAGCTTTTCCTTGATGCGTGCAGACTTGCCGCTACGCTCACGCAGGTAGTACAGCTTGGCCTGACGTACGTCACCGCGACGCTTCACTTCGATCTGTTCAACAGTCGGGCTGAAGGTCTGGAAAGTACGCTCAACGCCCACACCGTGGGAGATCTTGCGCACGGTGAAAGCGGAGTTCAGGCCGCGGTTACGCTTGCCCAGCACTACACCTTCAAACGCCTGCAGACGGCTACGAGTGCCTTCTACTACGCGTACCTGTACTACTACGGTATCACCCGGTGCAAATGCCGGGATCTCTTTGCTCATCTGTTCAGCTTCAATCTGCTGAATAATCAGGCTCTTGTTGCTCATCGCTCGCTCCTAAGTATTTCTACCGCTGGCCTCCTGGGCCTCGCGGACATATTCGCTTAACAACGTCTGCTGCTCGGGGTTCAGATCAATCTTTTCCAGCAGGTCCGGACGCCGTTCCCAGGTCCTTCCCAGCTGCTGCTTCAGTCGCCAGCGCCGAATCTCGGCATGGTTGCCGCTGAGCAACACTGCGGGCACCTGCTGCCCCGCCAGTTCTTCGGGCCGGGTGTAGTGGGGACAGTCAAGCAGACCTTCAAAGAAGGAATCCTCGGTTGCAGAGTCCTGATGTCCGAGTACACCCGGTATCATTCTTGCCACTGCATCCACCATCACCATTGCCGGCAGCTCGCCGCCACTGAGGACAAAGTCGCCCAGTGACCACTCTTCGTCGATTTCGCTCTGCAACAGACGCTCATCAATGCCTTCATAGCGTCCGGCCACCAGAATCAACTTTTCCGCTGCTGCCAGCTCACACACACCCGCCTGATCAAGACGGCGCCCCTGGGGTGACAGATAGATCACCCGAGCGCCCTCACCGGCGGTTTCTTTTGCAGCCAGAATCGCATCACGCAACGGCTGCACTTTCATCAGCATGCCAGGGCCACCGCCATAGGGGCGATCATCCACTGTGCGATGCCGATCATGGGTGAAGTCGCGGGGATTCCAGCACTCCACCTGCAGCAGGCCGTTACGAACCGCCCGCCCGGTGATGCCATAGCGGGTAACCGCTTCGAACATCTCCGGGAACAGGCTGACGATCCCGAACCACATCACTCAGAAATCCGGATCCCAATCGACCCGCATCAATCCTGAATCAAGATCAACCTCTTTCACCACCTGATCAGGCAGCCAGGGAATCAAGCGCTGTTCGCGATCAATACTCTCGGCCGTACCTTTTACCACCAACACGTCATTCGCGCCGGTTTCCATCAGGTGACTCACCCGTCCCAGCAATACGCCGGATTCGGTGTAAACCAACAGGTTTTCCAGCTGGCTCCAGTAATACTCACCGGTCTCCAGATCAGGCAGTTCAGTCTGGGGCACCATAATCTCGCGCCCATGCCAAAGCTTTGCCTCTTCCGGAGTATTCACACCGGCCAATTTGGCGATCAGGCCTTTCCCATGGCGTTTGCCAGCTTCCAGCCTGACCGGCACTTTCTGCCCGCCCGACTCAACCAGCCATGAGTTGTAGTTCAGTATGTTTTCCATGGGCTCGGTGTAGGAGTGGATCTTGATCCAGCCCTTGATCCCATAAGGTGCAGTGAAGCGCCCCAGTACAACCAGGTCTTCCTGTTTTTCACTATTTACTGACACGGCCCGAATCCGACCTTACTCTGCTGCCTTGCGTGCTTCTTTGAGCAGCTGAGCAACACGCTCAGAAGCCTGAGCACCCTTGCCAACCCAGTACTCAACACGTTCCAGGTTAACGCGCAGGCGCTCTTCCTGACCACGTGCAACCGGGTTGAAGAAACCGACCCGCTCGATAAAGCGGCCATCACGCGCATTACGCGAATCGGCTACAGTGATGTGATAAAACGGACGCTTTTTGGCGCCACCACGAGACAAACGAATAGTGACCATGCGCTGGACCCCTTTATTTCGCTGGATGGGTTTTAGGATCGCCCATCATTCTTGTTTCTTCGCTTCCCCGGCCAAACTGCCCAGATAAACGAAGGCCAAACTAAACAGGGCGGTGATTTTACGTGAAACCACCGCCCGTTGAAAGCAAAAAGATCAGTTTTTAATCAGCTCAGAAGCGCGGAAAGCCGCCGCCTCCACCCATGCCGGGGGGCATCATGCCTTTCATGCCACGCGCCAGCTTGGCCATGCCGGACTTGGAGCCGAATTTCTTCATCATTTTCGCCATCTGCTTGTGCTGTTTCAGCAGACGGTTCACATCCTGTACCTGTGTGCCTGAGCCCTGGGCGATACGACGTTTGCGCGACCCCGACACAATGTCAGGATGGCGGCGCTCATGCGGCGTCATCGAGTTGATGATAGAGACCATCTGCAACACACCCTTTTCGGCCTGTGCAGCCTGCGCCGCCTGTGCCATCTGGCCCATGCCCGGCAGCTTTTCCAGCATCGACATCATGCCGCCCATGCTCTGCATCTGCTGGATCTGTTCCTTGAAGTCCTCAAGATCAAAGCCTTTGCCCTTGGTGATCTTCTTGGCAAACTTCTCGGCCTTCTCCTTGTCGATCTTGTGCTCGGCTTCCTCGATCAGTGACAGCACGTCACCCATGCCGAGGATGCGTGAGGCAACACGATCCGGGTGGAACGGCTCAAGTGCATCGGTCTTTTCGCCAATCCCGAGGAACTTGATCGGCTTGCCGGTGACATGGCGCACCGACAGGGCGGCACCGCCACGGGCATCACCATCGGTTTTGGTGAGAATCACACCGGTCAGCGGCAGCACTTCATTGAAAGAGCGAGCGGTATTGGCCGCATCCTGACCGGTCATGGAGTCTACGACAAACAGGGTTTCGACCGGATTAACGGCGGCATGCAGGCGCTTGATCTCCTGCATCATGTCTTCATCGACATGGAGACGACCCGCGGTATCGAGAATCAGAACATCGAACGCCTTGACGCGAGCGTGCTGAATCGCCTGCTCGGCGATAAAGATCGGGTCCTGGTCGGCGCTGGAGGGGAAGAACTCGACACCCACTTCACCGGCCAGTGTTTCCAGCTGACGAATTGCAGCCGGACGGTATACGTCCGCAGACACCACCAGCACTTTCTTTTTCTTGCGTTCCTTGAGAAAGCGCGCCAGCTTGGCCACCGAGGTGGTTTTACCCGCCCCCTGCAGACCCGCCATCATCAGCACGGCCGGAGGCGTTACCGCCAGATCCAGTTCCGCGTTGGCTTCACCCATGACGCGGATCAGTTCCTCATTGACGATCTTGACGAAGACCTGCCCAGGGCTCAGGCTCTTGCTGACTTCCTGACCTACAGCGCGTTCCTTCACGCTGTTGATGAAATCCTTCACCACGGGCAGGGCGACATCAGCCTCGAGCAATGCCATGCGCACTTCACGCAACGTGCCCTTGATGTTGTCTTCAGTCAGCTTTGCCTGACCGGTTACACTGCGCAGTGTCTGTGTAAGCCGTTCTGTCAGATTATCAAACATCGCATACCTCTATCTGCCGGCGACCGCGCTCCCGGCAGCCACCCTTTTAAAACGCTTTGGCGACATATTATACAGGACCCCCCGCCCAGGCGGCACCTTATATTTCCTCCTCTGCACATTTGTGCCACACTTGGCGGTCTTTAGGGAGGATATGGATGCTGATCACCACGACACTCGTTGCTGTACTCTGCTATGCGATTGCCACGGTACTGCAGTGTCGTCGGCTGTCGTCCACGGCCCATGAACAGCTCCGCACCCCCATTCGCCTCCTGGGCCTTGCCGGTTTCCTGCTGCAGGGCCATGCCGTGTATCTGGAGTTACACCACCCGGATGGCATCGACCTCAGTTTCTTCCCGGTCGGCTCGCTCATCGCCTGGGTCGTGGCAGGGCTGGTACTGAGCAGCAGCCTCAGGCACCGGCTCGACAACCTGTTCATAGGTGTGTTTCCTCTGGCCGCCATCACGGCACTGCTGGCAGCACTCACACCTGAAGCCAACATACACAAACCCTACGCCGGCGGTTTGCTGGCGCACATTCTGCTGTCACTGCTGGCCTACAGCCTTTTCACCATCGCCACCGTACAGGCCCTGATGCTTTCGCGTCAGGAACGCGCCCTGAAGCAGCACCATACCCGCGGGCTGGTCGCCTCACTGCCACCTCTGCAGATCATGGAGCGCTTGCTGTTTGAGAGCCTCTGGGCCGGCTTCCTGCTGCTGACAGCCGCCCTGATCAGCGGCTTCCTGTTTGTGGACAACCTGTTTGCCCAGCACCTGGTCCACAAGACGCTGCTTTCATTGATCGCCTGGGTCGTGTATGCCCTGCTGCTGGCGGGACGACATTTTCTGGGCTGGCGCAGTCAAACCGCTGTACGCTGGACACTGGGTGGCTTCGTATTACTGATGTTGGGCTTTTTCGGTTCCAAGCTGGTCCTTGAGATGCTGCTCAAGATGTAGCCCGTTCGCTTGACAGCCTCTGTGGCTGACCAGAAAATGAACGCCCTAATCCGCAAACAAAGGTTCCTGTCCCTTGGACGACGCGTCGATAAGCACACTGACCGCCATTCTGGTTCTGCTGATATTCTGCTCAGCATTTTTCTCCAGCTCCGAAACCGGGATGATGTCCCTCAACCGCTACCGACTGCGCCATCTGGTCAAAAGCGGTCACCGCGGAGCACGCAGGGCCAATAGTCTGCTGGAGCGACCGGACCGGCTGATTGGCTTGATTCTGATCGGCAATAACTTCGTCAACATTCTCGCCTCCGCCATCGCTACCGTGATCGCCGTCCGACTCTGGGGAGATGCCGGTATCGCCATCGCCACGGCTGGACTGACGCTCGTGATACTCATTTTCGCTGAAGTATCACCCAAGACCATGGCCGCACTGCATCCGGAAAAAATCGCTTTTCCCGCCTCCTACATTCTGAAGCCGCTGCTGAAGCTGGCCTATCCACTGGTCTGGGTCATCAACGGCATCACCAATGGTTTCCTGCGCCTGTTTGGCATCAACGTCAACGATGCCGGCAACGAACACCTGAGTACCGAGGAGCTGCGTACCATCGTACATGAGGCGGGCTCGCTGCTGCCCCATCGCAACCAGTCGATGCTGCTCGGGGTACTGGAGCTGAACGAGGTCACGGTTAACGACATCATGATTCCGCGCAACGAGGTGGAAGGGATCGACCTGGATCTGGAGATGGATCAGATTCTGGAACTGCTGTCCAAAACCGGGCACACGCGCCTTCCGGTCTATCGCGGCGATATCAACAATATTGTCGGCATCCTGCACATGCGCAACCTTGCCCAGCTGATCCAGCAGGGCAATCTGACCAAGCCGGCCATCATGCAGGTCGTGCATGAAGCCTACTTTGTTCCGGAAAGCACACCCCTCCAGACTCAGCTGCTCAACTTCCAGCGCCACAGCCGCCGCATCGGTGTGGTGGTGGACGAATACGGGGATGTTGAAGGGATCGTGACGCTGGAAGATATTCTGGAAGAGATCGTGGGTGAGATGTCCAACGACCATGACGATCTGAATCAGGAGATCCACCCTCAGGAAGATGGCAGTTTCTTTATCGACGGCAGCGCCTACATCCGCGAGGTTAACAAGGCCCTGCACTGGAATCTGCCGACTGACGGCCCCAAGACGCTGAATGGCTTGATCACGGAAATTCTGGAGTCGATTCCGGACGCCAATGTCTGTCTGGAAGTATCAGGCTATCGGATGGAAACCCTGCAGATCTGTGACAACCTGGTCAAAACCGTGCGCATTACCAAGACAGCCAGAGCCCTCGAAAGCCTCTAGTCTCCGGGCGAAATTACACTGTCTCGCCCCGCTCCCTCCGCACTATCAGCGCCCAGACTGCCCGTTTCTCGTCATTACTCATGCGCCCCCAGCGGCTGATCTCATCGCCGCTGCGGTGGCAGGCGATGCAGATATCGCCCTCACCCAGTGCACACACGCTGACACAGGGGCTGGGCACCGGTTTCTCATCGACGGGTTTATTCATGCTCGGTCTCTCGGTGTTCGGGACGGGGGCGCATCGGAATGTCGGCATCAAAGCCCACATTGAGCAACTCCGCCAGAATATAGGCTGTCAGCCCCCATATCACCTCACCCTGCCAGTGCCATGCGGGCACAGACCTCACCTTGCCGGCAAAATCGATCTGATCAATGCGCCGGTTGGCTGGATCAAGCAGGTAGCTGAGCGGCACCCGATGAATGCTGTCGATCTCGTCGGGATTGGGCTCCAGCGGCAGGCGTGGCGGAATCACTCCCACCCAGGGGGTCACCTGCAACAGGTGCTTGGAAACCACCTGACCCAGAGAGCCGATCACCTCCACCTGACCCGGTGGCAGCGCTACCTCCTCTTCGGCCTCACGCAGCGCAGTTGCCAGCAGATCGGTATCTTCGGGATCTCGCTTGCCGCCAGGAAACGCCATCTCCCCACTGTGGGTAGATAGGTAGGGCGAGCGCAGGGTTACAATCACTTCCGGGTCAGAGGTATCCGTCAGCGCCAGCAACACTCCCGCTTCACGCCCGGTGGTGCGCAGCCGCCAGGGGCGATGTCGTTGCAAGCGATGACGCAGCTGGTGCAGCGGGTCGGACATGAGGCGATCCATTTGTGGCCGGGATCACTATAATACCCTGCACGGCGAGCATCAGCGACCCTGCTTGCACCCCGCCACGGCGGGACGTTACTCTGCCCTCTCTGAACCGGAACAGGCACCGCCAATGAACTTCTGCAGCCACTGCGGCGAACGCGTCAGTTTAAGAGTACCCGAAGGTGACAACCGACCAAGGCATGTATGCGACAGTTGCGGTCGTATTCATTACCAGAATCCGCGTATCATCGCCGGCTGCCTGCCGGTGTATGGCGACCAGGTACTGCTGTGCCGCCGCGCCATTGAACCACGCTATGGCTACTGGACGCTGCCGGCCGGGTTTATGGAAAACGGCGAATCCACCGAGCAGGCAGCCCTGCGGGAAACACTGGAAGAGGCTCAGGCCAGAGTGCAGTTGAACCAGCTCTATACGCTGACATCCATTATCCATGTCAATCAGGTGCAGCTGATCTATCTGGCAGAGCTGGAGCGCCCCGAATTCGGCAGCAGTAACGAGACGCTGGAGAGCCGGCTGTTCAGTGAAGAGGAAATCCCCTGGGATCAGCTGGCCTTTACTACCATTCGGAACGCCTTGCGCTTCTACTTTGCGGATCGACGCGAGAACCACTTCCCGTTGCGCCATATTGAGCTGGAGCCCGGCGCCGACAGCCTGCTGCTCAAGCCCTGATCAGCCGCTAGCCGAAAGACCGACCATCTCGATCTCCTGCAGGAAGCGGCTGTAGTCTGGGCTGTCCTCGCGACTGTAGTTCAGGTTGCGAAACAGGCCACTGAGGCGCACAAAGTGCTCACGCACCTGCTCCTTTTCTTCCAGTTTCAGTGGGTGATCCAGACAGCGTACCAACAGCCCGAACAGTTCCTGCTGACGACTGAGCGAGGTGGAGGCATCCACATCGTCGAAGGCATCCTGTTGCAGGTACACCTGATCCAGACACTGGGCCTTCTGGAAGGTCAGATAATCGTCCAGAGTAACCCCTTCCTCACCGGTTACCTGCATCATCTGCTGAACCTGTTCGCCATCGCGAATCAGCTCAATCATGCGCTTGACCTGGCCGACCCAGCCATCGGACAGCTCGCGCGTAAACCAGTCTTCAAGCTGATCCAGATAGCGTGACCAGGAGATCAACGGGTCAACAGCCGGATAGGCACGCTTATAGGCGCGTTCGGCACTGAGTCCAAGAAAGGTTTTCACCGTACGCAGCGTCGACTGGGTAACCGGCTCTTCAAAGTTGCCTCCGGCCGGTGAAACCGTGCCGATCAGCGTCAGGCTGCCAATGGTGCCATCATTGGTCTGTACCATACCCGCCCGCTCGTAAAGCGCCCTCACGGCCGAATCAAGATAGGCAGGAAAAGCCTCTTCACCGGGAATCTCTTCAAGGCGGCCCGACGTTTCGCGCATTGCCTGAGCCCAACGCGAGGTCGAATCTGCAATCACCAGTACGTTGTAGCCCATCTGACGGTAGTATTCGCTGATGGTGATACCTGTATAGATGGATGCTTCGCGGGCAGCCACAGGCATTGACGAGGTGTTGCAGATAATAACGGTACGGTCCATCAGCGTACCACCGCGCGGGTCAGGCAGGTTGGGAAATTCGGTAATGGTTTCCACCACCTCACCGGCGCGCTCGCCACAGGCCACGATCACCACGATGTCGACGTTGGAGTAGCGCGAAATCAGCCCCTGCAATACCGTTTTGCCGGCACCGAAGGGTCCGGGGATACAGGCGGTACCGCCCAGCGCCACCGGAAAGAAGGTGTCGATCAGGCGAATGCTGGTCAGCATGGGCTGTTGCGGAAACAGTCGCTGGTTGTAGCCTTCACGCAGCAGGTCACGGTTGACCGGTACACGCACCGGCCAGCGCTGCTGCATGCTGACTTCACGCTCCTGGCCGTTGGCCAGCCGCAGCCGGACCACCGGCGTGACAACACTGAAGCTGCCCTCCTGCACCCAGCTGACCTCTGCTTCACCGCGCAGATTGAACGGCACCATGATCTTGTGGCTGAACTTGCCTTCAGGTACACGCCCAAGCAGATCACCGGCCTTGACCCGAGTACCCACCTTGACCACCGGCTGGAACGACCATTTCTGTTGCTGATCGATACCGTCGACGGCCAGGCCACGCGGCAGAAAAAAGCCGTGCTGGCCGGCGATCAGCTCCAGTGGGTTCTGCAGGCCATCATACACCTGTCCCAGCAGCCCCGGTCCCAGTGCCACCGACAGCATCTGTCCGGTTTGCTCCACAGCGTCACCAATGGCAACACCTCGGGTGGTTTCAAATACCTGTACATCAGCCTCGCCATGGCGCACCCGAAGCACTTCAGCCTGCAGCTTTTCCGTACGCCCCGCCTCACTGCGCTGCGGACAGATCAGTACCACTTCGTTTTTGGTCAGCGGGTAAAACTCACCCTCTGCATCGCGCAGCATTCGGATACTGACAATATCATCATGCACGCCGGTCACACGTGCGGTCACGGTATTCGCTGAACTCATTATCCTGCCTCTGTCACTGAGTGGAGAGTCTCATCCTGTTTGAATCCTGCCAGCGCGCTGGTTACCAGCCGGCTGAACTGCTCCTGAGCCTGTTCACCCTGCCAGCGCAGCCGGTATTCGGCAATCGACCAGCGCAGGCGGTAGGCGGCCACGGCGGTAAAACTGAAGGGGTTACACTGCTCAAGCTCGCGCAACTGCTGCCAGAACCAGGCCAGCAAGTGCTGCTCCAGCTCGGCACTTTGACCCTTTTTAAGCATGCTCTGGGCTTCAACCAACCAGGGAAAGCGCCCTGCAAGGGAAAAGTCGGACTCCTGCCAGTGGCGTCGTATCAGCCACACCAAATCACCGAAGCCCTGAAACCCGTTGCCCTCCGACTGCCCCGCCAGCCGATATCGCTGAGCGGCAATCAGGGTACGCCAGATCAGGTGCTGTTCCAGCAACTGCTTCAGCGTGTGGTCCTGAATCTGTGCCAGTTCCTGCTGCCAGTGCTGGACCTCATCCCGGTCCGACAGTTCTTCATCACCATCACGCTCACGCTGGAACAGGCGTAGCGCCAGTGCCAGCTGCCGCTGATCCGCTTCATCGAGCATGCCCAGCCGCTGTTCCAGCTGCAGAATCGAGATCGGCAGCTCCTTGAGCTGATCCATGCGTGCCGGCAGCGCCGGCAGGGCGGGAATGAGCGTGTAGTAGGAGGACGAGGACACTAGCGGATCACTCCTTCCAGTATCGCTCTGAAGCGTGGCTGCAGGTGGCGCAGCAGCAATTCTGCCAGCGCCCGGTCGCTCAGGTCGATCTCGGTAGCCTCGCCATTGGTACGAATCCTGATCCCCTTGCCATCATGGGTATCCAGTACTATCCCCTCGCGCAGCAACACACTGAGCTGCTCCTGCACATACTGGCTCAGCTGGCTGGCTCTGTAGGCCTGAGGATGGCGCCGCAGCTCTTCCAGACCGATAAAATCAGCCGGCAACAGCAGGTCCATCTTCTCCATACTGGCCAGATCAGCATCACCACAGGCCTGCAGTACCACTTCACGGATCAGTTCGCGCATGAACGCATGGCTGTCCAGTTGCTCACTGATCAGCAGCTTCACCCGGTCGGCAAAGGTGCGTGACAGCATTTCACGCACCTGCAGATTCATGTCGCGAGCGGCCATTTTCAATGCATCTTCGCCGGCACGCTTCATGCGCTCGGCCTCGTCATGCGCCTTGCGCTTGAGCTCATCCGCTTCCTGACGCGCCTGCTGCAGCAGCCAGTCAGCGCGGTGCTCGGCTTCTTCTATCAGCTCGGCTGCACGCTGCTGGCCCTGCTCGACACCCTGCTCTCGCAGGCGCTCGATCAGTTCTTCAACGCCGGACGCTGCATGGCCCTTAACCTGCTCGGTCATGGTCTACCTCCTCAGGCCGGAATGCCGGCGCTGATCACCAGAGCAAAAATGAAGGCAAACACGGCAAAGCCTTCCACAATGGCGGCTGGCGCAATCGACATACCGAATATTTCCGGCTTGATTTTGGAAACATTGATCGCGCTGGCACAGCACTGCCCCTGCCGGACCGCACTGAACAGCAGCGCCAGACCCGCCAAGATGCCAACGGCAAACAGGCCCGGCGCATTTTCGATATTTACCTCACGATTAAGTGAGAACATCACCACAATGCCATAAATGGTCTGTGACGATGGCATGGCGGCAATGCCGACGTATCGCCCATGCCCGGTTTCCGTTTCCAGCAGCGCGCCGCAGGCAGCCTGCCCCGCCAGCGCACAGCCAATGATGCTGCCGATAGCACCCAATGCCATGGGGCCATACAGCCCCGCCCATCCCAGTGCCAGTATCAGGTTATCCAAGGGTTCACCTCCCGCTTGGTGAAAGGTTGAAATGCGTAGCCTTCATCCGCAAGGCTCCAGTTGTAGAACTCGATCAAATTCAACCGCAGTCCGTGGATCACGCCACTGACAACGGCCAGTACAAAATTGAGCAGGTGCCCCAGCAGCAGGATCAGCACCTCCAGCAGCAGCCCCATGCCGGGAACGGCAGCCGCAACGTCGCTGGCAAGCTGGTTGAAGGTGATGGCCAACGAGGCGCTGGCCAACCCCAGCGCAAACAGACGCAGATAGCTGAGGACATCACCGAACATTTTTGACAGGCCGGTCAAAGCCATCAGGCCATCAATCAGCCGCCACATCCAGTTCTTCGCCCCCTGCCAGGGGCGATGGCTGGAACAGAACAGAATCGCCATGATGCCCGCGGACATCATGGCCCACTCAATATCGACCTGCTGCCTGAGCCAGGCGCTGACACCGGCCAGAATCAGCACGATCCAGCCCAGTGGAGCCAGCATGACGGAGCTCCCGCGACTGCGCCAGGCCGTAATCAAGTTAGCCAGTACCAGATGCCCGGCTCCCATGATCACTGATATTTTCATCATGCTGTCGAAGTCGTTCATATCAAACAGCTTCAGGCCAGCCAGCGCCTCAGGCGGTGCTGCACCAAAATAACTTCCCACCAACGCGCCCCAGACGGCCGAAAACAGCGCCAGTGTCACCCCAAGCGCGCGTAGACGGCGGCCGGTGGCACTCTCACCCATGCGGCGCCAATAAAAGCCGAGCACCGCTGCAAGCAGAAGCGCATAGCCGGCATCCGAGATGATCAGGGCAAAGAAGATGGCAAACGAGAAAAAGATCACCCGCGATGGATCCCAGCTGCGGTAGCCCGGCATCTGATAGAAACGGACGATATCCTCACCGCCGGAGATGCGGTCAGGGTTTTGCAACAGCGTGGGTGGCAGATCTTCTTCGGCAGGTGCCTCAATCACCAGCGCCAGTCCCTGTCGGCGGGCAAAGGTTTCCAGTGCGTCCTGCTGCTGCGCCGGGAACCAGCCCTGCAGGGCAAACACTTCCTCCGTGTCCAGCGTCTGCCGGCTGACCTCTTCGCGCTCGGCCTCATCTTCATTGCCGGCAAGAGAACGCTGCAGCAGATACAGCCAGCGGGTATACGCCTCACGCTCGGCATCCAGAGCTTCCAGCTCAATCTCAAGGTCTTCCAGTTGAGCCTCAAGCTGTTCAAGCGGGACCGAGCCGGTATGAGTGCGTGGTACCGGCATCTGGTTGCTGCGGGGCTCATCCCTGGCGATGACAGCTACATAGGAGTTGCGGTTGTCACGATGTACCACCGACCAGGGCAGCTCATTGCCTTCCAGCTCATGCATACGGTAGTTCGGCACCAGGTAGAACCAGAGCAGCTGACCACACAGGCCCTGCTCGCCGGGCAGGTTAAAGCTGCCCCAGGGTTCCAGATCCTTGATGCGCTTTCGCAAAAAGTCGCGCTGCTCGTTCAGTTCCAGTCGTTTCTTGCGGTTTTTCAGGGCACCATCGACCACCTGCCGCAGGCCGAAATGACGCTCCGTGGTCACCTGCTTGCGCTTCTGCGGACAACTGAGCAGGTACCGAATCGCCTGCTGCAGCTGTTCGGGGTGTACACCATCGAGCAATGCCACCTCGCGCTCCTGCGACTCATGGCGCAGCGGAATAACATGTACAAGCCCCAGCGCCTGCAGCTGGTCCAGCACCTGAGCCTTGTCCTCGGTCAACCCGATCAAGGTCGCCTTTTGCAGCGTTACAATACTCATTGCAGTGCCACCCTGGCCCGTTTCCCCTTGGCAATTTTGGCCCGCACGACCCCGGCACGCTCGGCATCCGAGAGAGCGATACGGATACGGCGGATATTGGACTCGGTACGGGGAATCAGGACCTTATCGAACAGGTTAAGACGCTGTGTCGTTTTCTGCAGCGCCGCCTCAAGACGTTCAAGCCGTACCCGCTCAACCTGCTGCAGCACTTTCAGCTCAAGCATCTGGCCCAGCAGGTCCACGGCACGGTCGACCCACTGCGGCATCGCCAGCCGTGAGTACTGCGCTCTGTCCAGCTCAACGCGCGCCACGCGGGGCAACTCGATGCCCACCAGATTATCCAGCTGATGCTCAACCCGTTGAATCCTGATCAGACTGTTCAGGTCGAGCCGCGTCTGGGCCAGCATGGGAATCTGCTCGGCCACACTGGCGTTGATCTGATGCTCATCCTGCTGCAGCTGTTCCAGTACACGGCGAGACTTCATTCGCGCTGCCAGTATCTGTTTGCGCTTGAGATCCAGCGCCGGCACGAACTGACGAAAGGACTTCAGCCGCTGATTCTCGTGATTGAGTGTGCTTTTATTGAGCGCCAGCTTGCCCATAACCGACTCAGCCCGCCTGCTGTTGTGGGAAATACTTGTCGATCAACTGCTGCTTCATCAGCAGCTCTTCCGGCTTGAAGCATTCAGCCAGCGTCTGCCAGCACTGATCCAGCGCCTGTTCAAGCGGCATGGACACACTGATATCCATGAAGCGATCATGGAACAGATCGCCAAATCTCAGCAGGCGCTCGTCATATTCGGTCAGGTCGAAGGACATCGCCTGTTTTTGCTGTGCGTCCCTTGCTTCGGCGTAAAAGCGCACCATGGTATTCATGATCTGGCCGTGATCTTCTCGCGTCACCTTGCCGATGACGTGCTGCTTCAGGCGCGAAAGGGAACCGAACGGATCGAGCACGCCGTTATGCAGATAGAACTGACCTTCGGTGATATAACCGGTATTGTCCGGCACCGGGTGGGTCACATCATCACCGGGCATGGTGGTCACAGACAGGATGGTCACCGAGCCGGCACCCTTGTAGTCACAGGCCTTCTCGTAGCGACGCGCCAACTGAGAGTAAAGGTCACCGATATAACCCCGGTTGGACGGCACATGCTCCATGGAGATACCCACCTCCTTGAGCGCATCGGCATAGGCGGTCATGTCGGTGAGCAGCACCAGCACTCGCTTGCCCTCTTCCACGGCAAAGCGCTCGGCTACCGCCAGCGCCATGTCCGGCACCAGCAGCCCTTCCACAGTGGGGTCCGAGCCGAGATGAACAAACATCACCGTACGCGCGCTTACACCGGCCTCTTCGAAGGCGCGACGGAAGAAGTGGTAGTCATCGAATATCAAACCGATCCCGCCGAATACAACCACATCCGCATCGGCGTTAGCACCGATCTGTGCCAGCAGACGGTTGTACGGCTCACCGGCAATGGAAAAGATGGGAATTTTCTGGCTTTCGACCAGACAGTTGAACACATCGATCATCGGTACGTCAGTACGGATCATGCGGGATGCCAGGATGCGCCTGATCGGGTTTACCGTAGGCCCATCGATATCGATACGGGCTTCTTCGGACAGTTCCGGCCCACCATCAATGGGACGACCCGAGCCTGAAAACGCACGCCCCAGTATATTGGGAGAAAAGGTAACCTGCATGGGGTGACCCAGAAAGCGCACACCCGCCTTGGTGGACAGCCCTTTGGTACCGGAAAACACCTGCAGGGAGACGCTGGCACGATCAAGCTGAATCACCTGTGCCATGTAGGGGGGCTGATCAGGGTCGAGGATGTTTTCAATCAATGCCAGGTCACCGTAACCGATGGCAGCAACCTCGCCCTCTTCGGGCTCCGGCACGTGGACCTTGACGATATCCCCCACGATCTCAAGGATGCGCGAGTAGCGAACCAACAACTGTGTCACACCGATTTCCCTCTCATTTGCCATCACTCTCAGAATGCAGCCAGCGGATAGACCTCGTAGGCGACCTCTTCATAGGGGTGTGCCTGCTTCAATGCCGCTACAGCAGACTCGATCAGCTCATCACTGCAGACCATTTCCACTTTCCATTCGGCCACCCTTTCCAGCTGGTGCGGCTGACCCAGGTGGGGGTTGGAGCCTTCAAGCGGGCGAAACTGGCCGGTCCCAAGGGACTGCCAACAGCACTGATCATAATCGCCGATACGGCCAACGCCAACTGCAAACAGAGCCTGCTTGACCGCTTCACAGTTGGCTTCAGGTACAAAAAAGCAGAGTTTGTACATACTGTCTTCCTGCCAATACTGTTCAATTATCTCCACCATAGCGCCAACTGTGCAGTTGCAGCAAGCATGGATGTCAGGATGACAGATTCGGGTGACACAAACATTGCGCGCAGGCATAAAAAAAGCCCGCTACTGGAGCGGGCAGAGGGAACAACAACGTGTTGGATTCAATGCAGGCCCAGTACGTCCTGCATGTCATACAGTCCGGTTTGCTTATCGCCCAACCAGCCTGCGGCACGGACTGCGCCCTTGGCAAAGGTCATGCGACTGGAGGCTTTGTGCGTGATCTCAATGCGTTCGCCTTCGGTCGCGAACAGCACGGTGTGATCACCCACAACATCTCCGGCCCGAATGGTTTCAAAGCCGATCTCTTTTGCAGGACGGGCACCGGTTTGCCCTTGACGACCATATACGGCACAGGTCTTCAGATCACGTCCGAGCGCGTCAGCAACGACTTCCCCCATCCGCAGAGCGGTACCGGATGGCGCATCAACCTTGTGTCGATGGTGCGCTTCGATCACTTCGATATCGTAGCCACCGTCATCACCCAGAGCCTTGGCAGCAATCTCAAGCAGCTTGAAGCAAAGGTTTACGCCCACACTCATGTTGGGAGCAAACACCAGCGCTGTTTTTTCCGCAGCCTGTTTCAGTTCATCCTTCTGACTCTCGTTCAGGCCTGTAGTTCCGATCACCATTTTCTTGCCGTTGGCGGCACAGAACGCCAGGTTCTGCAGGGTGACTTCCGGCGCGGTAAAGTCGATCAACAGGTCAAAATCGGACGCCACATCGTCCAGACTGCCAGCCAATTTGACATCCAGCCTGCCCACTCCCGCCAGCTCGCCGGCATCAGCACCGATCAGTGAACTGCCAGGCTCAACGATGGCAGCACTGAGGCTGACATCATCAGCCTGTTGCAGTGCTTCAATAATGGTTTTTCCCATACGGCCGGCTGCGCCGGTCACCGCTACTCTGATCATGCACCTGCCCCGCTGGTCTGTATCCATATACCTGATTGTGTGATGATCAGGTCATATCTTCAAAGAACTTTTTCACCGAATCGAAGAAACCGTGTTTCTTCGGGCTGTGCTTGCTGTTGCCCTCTTCAGTGGCATCAGCAAATTCTCGCAGCAGCTCTTTCTGGCGACTGTTCAGATTAACCGGTGTTTCGACGATTACCTTCACCATCAAATCACCCACGCTGCCGCCTCGAACCGGGGTCACACCCTTGCCACGCAGGCGGAACAGCTTGCCGGTCTGGGTTTCGGTCGGGATCTTCAGTTTGACGCGGCCATCCAGTGTCGGCACGTCAAGCTCACCACCCAGCGCCGCATCCACAAAGCTGATCGGCACCTCACAGTAAAGGTGCTTGCCATCACGCTGGAAAATCGCGTGTTCACGCACATGTACCTGTACATACAGATCACCGGCTGGGCCACCATGCGAGCCGGCTTCACCTTCACCGGCCAGTCGAATGCGATCACCTGTATCAACACCGGCCGGAATCTTGACCTGCAGCGTCTTGGTTTTTTCCACCCGGCCCTGACCGTGGCAGCTGTCGCAGGGGTCGGAAATGACCTTACCCTCACCGCGGCAGGTTGGGCAGGTCTGTTGTACCGAGAAGAAACCCTGCTGCATCCGCACCTGTCCCATGCCACCACAGGTGGAGCAGGTCTTGGCACTGGTACCTGGCTTGGCGCCACTGCCATCACAGGTTTCGCAGCTGACGTAGGTGGGAATTTGCAGCGTTTTCTCACAACCGCGCACCGCTTCTTCCAGCGTCAGGTCGAGGTTGTAGCGCAAATCGGCGCCACGCTGTACGCTGGAGCGGCGGCGCCCGCCACCGTTTCCACCGAAAATGTCACCAAAAACGTCACCAAAAATATCGGAGAAGTTGCCTTCAAAGCCACCGCCTCCGAAGCCGCCCATACCACCCTGGCCATCCACACCCGCGTGGCCGAACTGGTCGTAAGCCGCTTTTTTCTGGGCATCCGACAGTACTTCGTAGGCTTCGCTGATCTCCTTGAACTTGTCTTCAGCTTCCTTGTCGCCCGGATTGCGGTCCGGGTGGTATTTCATCGCCAGCCGACGATAGGCCTTTTTGATATCGCGGTCGGAGGAGTCGCGCGATACGCCCAAAAGTTCGTAGTAATCCTGTTTTGCCATGATCCGAATCTGACCCGTCAGGTTTGACTCCAAAGAGCCGGACATGACAACGCGGGCAGAAGCCCGCGTTGTCACACTGCAACGATCGACACTCGCGAACGCTTACTTCTTGTCGTCGTCTTTGACTTCTTCAAACTCGGCGTCAACGACATCGTCCGCGGCATCCTTTTCGCCCGCTTCGCCACCGGCCTGTTCAGCCTGAGCCGCATCGGCGTACATTTTCTGAGCCACCGCTGACAGCGCTTCAGTCAGAGTTTCAGTCTTGCTCTCGATGGCTTCCTTGTCAGAGCCCTTGAGCGCCTCTTCCAGATCCTTGATAGCCGACTCGATCTTCTCTTTTTCATCCGCAGTCGCCTTGTCACCGGCATCTTTCAGGGTCTTGTGTGCGGTGTGGATCATCGCATCACCCTGGTTACGCGCAGTGGTCAGCTCCTCGAACTTCTTGTCCTCTTCGGCATGCGCTTCGGCATCACGCACCATCTGTTCGATCTCATCATCATTCAGGCCGGAAGATGCCTTGATTACGATGGATTGTTCCTTGCCGGTAGCCTTGTCCTTGGCGGACACGTTCAGAATACCGTTGGCATCAATATCGAAGGTTACTTCGATCTGCGGCATGCCACGCGGTGCCGGCGGGATATCGGCCAGATCAAAGCGGCCCAGAGACTTGTTCTGGCTCGCCTGTTTTCGCTCGCCCTGTACCACGTGAATGGTCACCGCTGTCTGGTTGTCGTCCGCTGTCGAGAACACCTGCGACTTTTTGGTCGGGATAGTGGTGTTCTTTTCAATCAGGGAGGTCGCAACACCGCCCATGGTCTCGATACCCAGCGTCAGCGGAGTGACATCCAGCAGCAGTACGTCTTTCACATCACCGGACAGAACCGCACCCTGAATGGCAGCACCAATGGCGACCGCTTCGTCCGGGTTCACGTCCTTGCGTGGCTCCTTGCCGAAGAACTCAGCCACTTTCTTCTGTACCAGTGGCATGCGGCTCTGACCGCCGACCAGGATCACCTCGTCAATCTCGGACACGGACAGTCCAGAGTCTTTTACCGCAATGCGGCAAGGCTCGATGGAGCGCTCGACCAGCTCTTCCACCAGCGACTCCAGCTTGGAGCGGGTCAGTTTCACGTTCAAGTGTTTCGGACCGGTCGCATCGGCCGTGATGTACGGCAGGTTGACGTCGGTCTGCTGTGCGGAAGACAGCTCAACCTTGGCTTTCTCACCAGCTTCCTTCAGGCGCTGCAGCGCCAGCGGGTCGTTGTGCAGGTCGATTCCGCTTTCTTTCTTGAATTCGTCCGCCAGGTAGTTGATCACCGCCAGGTCGAAATCTTCACCACCTAGGAAGGTGTCACCGTTGGTTGCCAACACTTCAAACTGGTGCTCGCCATCCACATCGGCAATCTCAATGATGGAGATATCAAACGTACCACCACCCAGGTCGTATACGGCAACGGTCTTGTCACCCTTGGACTTGTCCATGCCATAAGCCAGCGCAGCCGCTGTCGGCTCATTGATGATGCGCTTCACTTCCAGACCGGCAATTCGGCCTGCATCCTTGGTGGCCTGACGCTGAGAGTCATTGAAGTAGGCCGGCACGGTGATTACCGCTTCAGTGACCGACTCGCCAAGATAGTCCTCAGCGGTCTTCTTCATTTTTTTCAGCACTTCAGCCGATACCTGCGGCGGCGCCATCTTTTTGCCTTTTACATCAACCCAGGCATCGCCGTTGTCGGCCGCGATGATTTTGTAAGGCACCATCTTGATGTCTTTCTGAACCACCTTGTCATCATAGCGGCGGCCAATCAGACGCTTGATGGCATACAGCGTGTTGTCCGGATTGGTAACGGACTGGCGCTTGGCCGGCTGGCCAACCAGTGTTTCGCCGTCATTGGTATAGGCGATAATAGACGGAGTGGTGCGATCACCTTCCGCGTTTTCAATAACTTTTGTCTTGTCGCCGTCAAGGATCGCCACGCAGGAGTTGGTGGTGCCCAGGTCGATACCGATAATTCTGCCCATGTCTTACTCCGATCTTTCTGTGACCCGTATTGGGTCAAAAACTGTTCAATTAGCCGTTGTGCATCTATATGGGTACGGCAGCGATTTTTTCAACTCCGGCTTCAGCCTTTTGCTACCATTACCATGGCAGGACGTACCAGACGGCCATTCAGCAGGTAACCCTTCTGTACCACAGTGACGACCGTGTTAGGCTCAACACCCTCTGCCGGCACCATAGACATCGCCTGGTGGTGCTCCGGATTAAATACTTCACCCTGCGGATTCAGTTGCTCCACATTGAATTTTTCCAGACTGGAGAGGAACAGCCCCAGCGTCATCTCGACACCTTCACGAATCGCCTTGACCTTATCCTCATCGCCCTGGCTGGCTTCAATTGCACGCTCAAGGCTATCCACCACCGGCAGCAACTCTGTAGCAAATTTTTCCAGACCAAACTTGTGTGCCTTTTCCACATCCTGCTCGGCACGGCGGCGAATGTTCTGAATTTCAGCCTGCGCACGCGGTTTGAGCTCAGCCAACTCCTTTTTCAGGGCGTCAACCTCAGCGCGGGATTCTTCCAGCTGCTGGATCAGGCTGACTTCCGTCTCTTCGGCAGCACTTGGCTCTACAACTTCACCTTCGGCGGCCAGCACTTCAGGTTCGTTTTGAACCGGCTCGACGGTTTCATTCTGATTCTGCTGCTCTTTCGACATCAGGTCTCTCCAACTGACACTTGAGTATTGGCGTTGATGGCATCTATATGGGGCTCACTCAGATGGATTCAACCGGCTTAAAGATTTTTTTTCGGCCAGGGATTGCAGGTGACGATTAAATGGCTTATACAGTTAATACTGTATAAATAACCATATGTGATCATCATGCTGACCCAACTGACCATTCGCAACTTCGCCATCGTAAGCGACCTTGAAGTCGAGCTGGATCGAGGGATGACTGTCATCAGCGGCGAAACCGGCGCCGGCAAATCAATCATGCTGGACGCCCTCGGCCTCTGCCTGGGTGATCGGGCTGACAGCGACAGTGTCAACAGCGGCGCAGAGCGCGCCGAGCTCACGGCCAGCTTTGATATCCGCCAGATTCCACAGGCCAGGCTGTGGCTCAGCGAACACGACCTGGAGGGAGACCCCCAGGAATGCCATTTGCGGCGAGTTGTAACCCGCGAAGGCCGCAGCCGCAGCTATATCAACGGTCGCCCCGCACCACTGGCACTGCTGCGCGAGCTCGGCCAGTACCTGGTTGACATTCACGGCCAGCATGAACATCAACGACTATTGAAGAAGGATCATCATCGGATCCTGCTGGACGAATTCGGCAACCATACCGAGCTGGCTGAAGAAGCACGCCGCCTATACCACAAATGGCGCCGCCAGCATGCCGAGCTGGAGCAACTGACCCAGGTATCGGACGAGCGCAATGCACGCATTCAACTGCTGAGCTACCAGGTCGAAGAGCTGGAGCAGCTTGCGCTGACTCAGGGAGAGCTGGAACAGCTCGAGCATGAGCAGCAACTGCTGGAAAATGCCGGCAGCTTGTTGAGTACAGGCCAGCAGCTGCTCAACATCAGTCATGAGGATGACAGCCTCAACTGTCAGTCCATGTTGCACCACTGCCTTCAGCTGCTGCAACAGCTCGGCACGGAAGATTCGCGCCTGCAACAAGCCAGTGAAATGTTTAACAGCGCACTGATACAGGTAGAAGAAGCCGGTCGCGAGGTTCGTCACTTTCTGGAAGCGGTCGAAATCAACCCCGAACGCCAGCAGGAGGTAGAGGAACGCCTGACGGCCATCTACGATGTAGCACGCAAACACCGCCTACTGCCTGAGCAACTTATTGAGTTCCAGCAATCGCTGCAGCAGGAACTGATGAGCTTGACCCGATCCGACAATGAAATTGAATTACTGGTCGACGAAGTCGAAACAGCCTGGCAGAGCCACCTTAAAACCGCCGCTGAGCTCAGCCTTGCACGGCAGCAGCAAGCGGAGCGCCTTGATCGCCTAGTCGGCGCCCAGCTGCATGCCCTTGGCATGCCTGCCGCCCGTTTCAGCGCATGCCTGACGCCACTGGATACTGAGCGCTACAATGCCAACGGCCTTGAAGAGGTCGAGTTCCTGATCAGCACCAACGAAGGCCAGCCAGCCCGCGCACTGGCGAAAGTTGCATCAGGCGGTGAACTGTCTCGTATCAGCCTGGCAATACAGGTAGTTACAGCACAATCATCCAGCACCCCAACACTGGTATTTGATGAAGTCGATGTCGGTATCGGCGGTGCCATCGCTGAAGTGGTAGGTCGGATGCTGCGTGAGCTGGGTGAGCGGGTGCAGGTTTTATGTGTTACACATCAGCCCCAGGTGGCAGCACAAGGGCACCAGCATCTGTACGTGAGCAAGAGGGGACAGAAGGGCACAGCCCAGACTCGGGTATCACGGTTGAGTGAAGCCCAAAGAGTAGAAGAGGTTGCGCGTATGCTGGGCGGGGTAGATATTACCCGCACGTCCATGGAGCACGCACGGGAAATGCTGTCAGCTTAAGCGGCTGACAGCACCGGAATCACTTTTTGACGTCGTCTTCGCAGCCGCCCTTACACACGCCATACAGGTAAAGCGTACGGTCGGTAATGGTAAAGCCGAGCTGGTCTGCAACCTTGTCGAGAATTTCAGATACCTTGGGCTCTGTAAACTCGCGTACTCGACCACACTTAACGCAGACCACATGATCGTGATGTTCGTCGCGTGCCAATTCGAATACAGAATGCCCACCTTCAAAGTGGTGGCGCGACACCAGACCGGCCGCTTCAAACTGAGTCAGAACACGATACACCGTGGCCAGACCGACATCTTCCCCCTGCTCCATCAGCAGTTTGTAGATATCTTCCGCACTGAAGTGGTCGCCTTCGCCGGCACGTTCGAGAATCTGATAAATTTTGACCCGCGGCAGAGTCACCTTCAGTCCGGCTTTCCGCAGTTCCTGATTTTCCAGTGCCATATTAGGTCTCAATCACTATGCTGTTCGGGATTTGCAATGTTAGACTCCATTATCTTTGTTTAGGCATGAAAACGGAAGCCATTTACCGATGCGAAAGGTTCTTCTCAGCACAACACTTGCCCTGATGATCGCCGGTTGCTCCGAGTTCCCGGGCGTTTACAAGATCGATATCCCTCAGGGTAACGTGGTTACTCAGGAGATGGTCAACCAGCTGCGCCCCGGCATGACGCACTCTCAGGTACGCTACGTCATGGGCACACCACTGATCACCGACACCTTCAGTGAGGGGCGCTGGGACTACCTGTACAGTATCAAGGAGGGGAACGGTCAGCGCTATCAGGAACGGATCAGCATTTTCTTTGAAGATGGCAAACTGACCCGTCTTAGCGGCGACTTTCGTCCGGGGGCAGAGCCGGATCAGCCTCGCTAACCGTTTATCCGATGCGGGGAGTCACTCCCCGTCGTCCCGTTTCGTTTGTTCCGCCGCCTTCTCAGCTTTCATTTTTGCAGCTCGACGGGCACGAACCTCCTTGGGGTCCGCAATTAGCGGCCGGTATATTTCAACCCGATCACCGTCCTTCAGCACCGTCGTTGCTGGATCTTTTATCGCCTTGCCAAAAATCCCCATCGGCGCGCTTGCAGGATCAACTCCGGGAAACAGCTCGGCAATTCCTGAGCGAACAACTGCCTGGTAGGCAGTACATTCCTCATCCACCTGCAGTGCAATAATTTTCTGCTCATGGGGTAGTGCATAGGCCACTTCGACACTGATCATTACGCCTCCTGACCATATACTGTATCGGCACGCATCACGAATGCATCCACCAGCGTTGTTGCCACCGAATTAAACACCTTGGACATGGCGAGCCCGGTGAGCTTGCCCCTGAATTCAAAATCCATCTGCAGCTCTACTTTTGAAGCGTCTTCGCTCAGGGGAGTGAAGGTCCACTTACCCCTGAAAGACGAAAACGGCCCTTCAACCAGCGTGATCTCCATTGAGTCCGGGCGCTGCAGGATATTGCGCGTGGTAAAGCTATATTTAAGCCCCCCCTTTGACAGATGCAGAGTGGCCACCAGTTCCTGAGCAGACTCGGAAACCACCTCGGTGGATGCACACCAAGGCAGAAAAGCCGGGTAGTTACGCACATCATTGACAAGATCGAACATCTGCTCGGCAGAGTGCAGCACCAACGCGCTGCGGTTTACCTGTGTCATAGCATCCTCATCCGACCACCGACTCAGGCCAGCTTGCCGTACAGATTGACCACAAAAATCACTGCAACCGCAACCGGAGCGATAAACCGAATTGTGATTTGCCAGGCACTGTAGGCGACAGAGCTGTCCAGTGCCAGCTCATCGCGGGTCATTTTCTGCGTCAGAACCCAACCCGCATAGACGGCAATCAACAACCCACTCAACGGCAACATGATGTTGGCGGTAATGAAGTCCAGGAAGTCGAAGATGCCCATGCTGAATATCTTGATGTCCGCCCAATGGTTAAACGACAGCAGTGATGCAATACCCATCAGCCAGATGATGAAGCCAAGCAAAGCGGCGGCATGAAGGCGCTTAAGCCCAAAGCGCTCCACAACCCAGGCCGTTGCAGGCTCCAGCAGGGAGATCGCTGAAGTCCATGCGGCAACACCTACCAGCAGGAAGAACAGAAAGCCAAATATCTGACCGCCTGGCATTTGACCAAAGGCGACCGGCAGAGTGATAAACATCAGTCCCGGCCCCGCTCCCGGATCCAGCTGGTTGGCAAACACGATTGGAAAAATGGCAAGGCCTGCAACCAGCGCAACCAGCGTATCCAGCACCCCTATTGTCAGAACAGTGGCACCGATTGAATCCTTTTTACCCATATAGGAGCCATAGGCCATAATCGCCCCCATACCCAACGACAGGGTAAAGAAGGAATGTCCCAGAGCTACCAATACTGCATCCCAAGTCAGCGCGTCAGGGTTGAAGCTGAACAGGAATGACCAGCCCTCAGCGAAGCTCCCGCTGTTGAATGAGTAGCCCAGAAGCACCAATAACAACAGGAAAAGAGCAGGCATCATTATCTTGGTTGCTCGCTCCAGCCCCTTGTTTACACCACCGGCCACGACCACGACCACCATCAGCACAAAGACTGAGTGCCAAATCAACATCTGATCCGGACTTGCCAGCAGCGACTCAAATTTCTTACCAGCAAGATCACTGCCTATATCAACAAACTGTCCCGTTCCCATGCCGGCGATATAGTGCAGAACCCAGCCCGCCACCACCGAATAAAATGAGAAAATGATGTAACCCGCCAGCACACCCAGCCAGCCAATCAGGCCCCACCGAGGATCTCTGCCGGCTTCAACGGCCGTTTCGCGCACTGCATTGATCGGGCTTTGCCTGGCCCGACGACCGACCAGAATCTCACCCATCATGATCGGTATACCGACCAGAAGAATACAGACCAAATAAACCAGCACAAACGCGCCGCCACCATTTTCGCCCGTGATATAGGGGAATTTCCAGATATTACCCAGGCCAACTGCAGATCCTGTTGCTGCCAGAATGAAGATCCAACGGTTCGCCCATGAACCGTGCATAGACTGCTTTGACTGCATAGTGTTCTCAGGTTAAAAAATTCAGGAACAGCAATTGTTCATATTTCGGACAAGGGTGACAACCTTTTGCTGCATCCGTAAGCCCCAATCGGTAGATTAATTACACTTGAGCGGCAGTAGCAGCCGCTTTCAATGCAGACAGTCGCTCTATATAATCGCGCCATGGCGAAAAAGAAGAAGTCCCCCGGCGGAAATACCATCTGCCTGAACAAGCGTGCCAAGCACGAATACACTATCGAAACTCGATTCGAGGCTGGGGTGTCTCTCAGTGGCTGGGAGGTCAAAAGCCTGCGTGAAGGGCGTGGCCAGCTTGTCGACTCATACGTTGTCTTCAAGAATGATGAAGCCTGGCTTGTAGGGGCACACATCACACCTCTGATCTCAGCCTCAACACACTTTGTCACAGACCCCAGGCGTGATCGAAAACTTCTGCTGCACCGACGCGAGATTGAAAAGCTGACCACCGCCGTCGAGGCCAAAGGCTACACCTGTGTAGCCCTGGCTCTTTACTGGAAGAACGGCATGGTCAAGTGTGAAATTGCGCTTGTGAAGGGAAAGAAACTGCACGACAAGCGTGCTGACGAGAAAGAGAAAGACTGGAATCGACAGAAACATCGCGAAATGTCGGTTGCAGCCCGTTGAACCTTTTCACTTTCTTCCAGCCTATAATGACGGTATAATGACTCGTTACATATCTGGGGGTGACTTGGCTTCGACGCTGATTACGAACCCTTGGGTGCATGCCGAGAACGTGATGATTCTCGTTAATCCCTCATCACACAGTTATAGTTGCAAACGACGATAACTACGCTCTAGCCGCTTAAGTCGGCTAGCGCCGCACTCTAAGGTGTCTGTAACTCAGAGGTTCGCGGTGTCATATGAGACAGAATCGCCTGGATGCTTTGCTCTAAGCTGAACGGTTAAAACTAAAAGAGCTCGCCCATAGCACCCTGGCTCTCGGGTCGCGACGGGTTAATTGAATAGAGATGCCTAAGCATGTAGATCTTGAGGCAGAGGATTGGCGGACGCGGGTTCGAAACCCGCCACCTCCACCAAACACCCAGAGTTAGAACCCTGTTTTTACAGGGTTTTTTCTTTTCTAGCCCCTCCTTTTTGCTCAAAGTGTCACCAATGTGTCACCGGAGCCAATTTCACCGCCTCTTCCAAGTGTTCAGAAAAAGCCTGCATACCGCATTGTCACCTAAACCAACTAGTGTCCCAGGGTAAGCTGAAAGGTAAGAATATTGCCGCCCTTCATAACCGGTAACTGGCAAAGGTATGACAGAGAACCCGATTGCCTGGCCAGCAACTCAATACCCGTCTTTACCAATACACGCCCAAAAGAGCCAATGTAGCTGGTGAAATTACTATGCTAGGTAAGCCTACTAAAAGACATTAGAAGAAATGCTCAATATATTGATGCAGGTCATCATCTTATGGCCTGATAGCGCAATATAAGAATTTTTCCTATATACCCGCGCAGACCATATGCCTATTATGCCCCTGAGGTTCACAGGAAGTGATCAAGACGACAGGAGTTCGTACCTCACCGCCTGCTTCGGGACTGAAGCAGCGGCTGACAGGGAAGTCAGTGACAGGGCCCGCCGCAGGGAGAGCGCCGGGCCCTTTCTTTTGCTTGGCATTCATCCGCCTTGTCTTGCGCTGACGGGGTTGCTGCGTATCCATCAGGTGAACCCATCTTGAGCTCAACACGCTGACCATCCGATAGTGTCCACTTATTTTTAAGTAGACACTATCAATGCCGCCAGCCGAACGTATCCGTTTCACGGATTGTACTGGGTAACCCGGGGCCTTGACGCCAACATGGTACGGCGCTGGATGCAAGAAGCCGAGCGCGCCAATACACCGGCACCGGTGCCGGCCTTCGTCCCCGTTCAACTCCCTGCACTACATCGGCCAGCTCAGCTCGATCGCTCGGTTATTCGGATCGCGTGTACAAGACCTTCGGGAACAGTCGTTGTTGAGTGGCCGGTTGATCAGGCCCAGCCGTGCATTGCCCTGTTGCGCGACCTGTTATCATGATCCGCATCGATGAGGTCTGGTTGGCCACCGAGCCCATGGACATGTGGGCGAAGCCTGATACGGCGCTGGCACGGGTAGTCTAGGTGTTCGGCGAGGCGCGACCGCTTACCTATTTGCCAACAAGCGCGGTAACCGCATGAAGGTACTGATCCATGATGGCCTGGGTATCTGGCTCTGTTCGCGTCGACTGCATCAGGGCCACTTCAGCTGGGCCAATACCTGACGCGGCAAGCGTATAGCATTAACACCCAAGCAACTGCAGGCGCTGGACTACAACCTGGAGCGCTGGTCCGTCCTGACGCGGTACCTGCAGGATGGTGCTGTCCCCATCGATAACAACCGTGTGGAAAACCTGATCCGTCCCTGGGCACTGGGTCGCAAGAACTGGTTGTTCGCGGGCTCGTTACGCAGCGGCCGTCGTGCGGCCACGATCATGAGCCTGATCCAGTCAGCGAAGCTGAACGGACATGAACCCTATGCGTACCTGAAAGACGTGCTGGCTCGACTCCCTACACAGAAAGCCAGTGCGATCCATGAGTTGTTGCCTCACAACTGGAAACCGGTAGATGACGACTGACAAGGTGTGATCACCGGACGGATACGATCACCGGGCGGTTACGCTGCTGCCGTGCTTCGTCCCAATGCAAAAACCCCGGCCTCAACGAGGCCGGGGTTTCTGGTATTAAGTGCCTGGCGATGACCTACTCTCACATGGGGAAGCCCCACACTACC
>NZ_JBEPPZ010000013.1:0-105920 GCF_040547565.1 Marinobacterium sp. MBR-109 | reverse complement strand
GAATGCACAGGTCATGATGGCTGTCTGGCGATCATTGAAAGCGATAAAGGGCTCTGTCACTCCGACGAGCCACGTTAATCCGACAGACTGCTAGATAAAAAAAACGGCGTTCCCCATCACTGTATATACAGCAAGGAATAAACACCGTTATCAAAAACCACTTGATGAGCGTCTGACCTCAGGTCGACCCACAAAAATAAAGCAGGTTTTATGCCAGGATATCGACTGCAAGGGTGAGTCGAAGGGCAACAGCACCGGTTGCAGTCACCGACGTTGATCTATGTTGGGTCAGTGGTCAGTCAACACCACAGCGCTCCCACCGGCGTATCGACCGAAAACCGGTCTGCGACCTGAGCCTGCAGCAGTTCGGCACAGGCCAGCGCATCGGTCAGGGCATGGTGAGGGCGATAGTGAGGCAGATGATAGCGCTCACGGCTCTGTGCCAGACGGATCGACAAGGGCCTGCGTCCACGCAGACGATCCCAGAGGCTCAGGGGCCTGCGCCGGTGCAGACGGGCTTCAAGCTCCATGGTATCGATCACCGGAAACTCGATCCCTTCGCCGATCCTGGCCTGCAGTGCCGCATTGAGAAAACTGCGTTCAATACCGCGATGATGCACCACTCCAACCCTGCCGCGCAGCTGTTCCAGCAGCTGATCCAGAATCTGGGACAGATCGGGGGCCGCCGCTATTTCGGAGTGGGTAATGCCATGCACCACCACCGACTCGGTGCTGAGCCGGGCGCGGGGCTTGACCACCCAGTGCCGTGCACCGGCACAGTGAATACGGTTCAGGTTCATCGGCATCAGTCCGATGCTGACGATACCGCCCTTGCGCGGATCCAGCCCGGTGGTTTCGAAGTCGACCGCCACCAGCGGCACGTCCTTCAGCGGTGTGTCCGGCATCACTGCACCGGCCTGATAAAAGTCCTTCAGGGCCGGATAGCGTGCCTGCCTGGCCAGTTCGGCAAACCGGGCCGACCAGTCACTCACCTGTGGATCCTGGGCATCCCGTGCCGGCTCATCCTGGAGTGCGTTTCGATCCAGATAGAACATCAGTTCGAGCGCCCGGGCTGGTAGCGATATTTCAGAAACTTTTGTGCATGGCTCAGTATCTGGAAGGCATCCTTGAGATTCTTGCGCTCGAAATCGGACAGGTTTTCCGGTTCCACGTTATTGTCCGGCTCCTGTCCCGCTTCAAGATCAAGTGCCTGATGCCGGATCCGAACCATGGAGATCAACTCCAGCGCATCGCGCAGGTCCGGCCCACGTCCGGGCGGCATCACCGCTGCATCAATCACATCACGCAGACGCTCGAAGGAGTTTCGCGCCCGAGACCCGACCGCCAGTGCATGCACGCGAATCAGATCCGCCACCGGTGCCGTGCCGCGCCGTTTCATATTGATCGAGTTGGTATGGCGGCCGTCGGTCTCCATCACGAAGTCCTTGAAGAACCCCAGCGGTGGCGTACGCAGCAAGGCATTGCGTGCCATGCAGGCCAGGAAGCGCGGATTGCGCTGCGACTTGCGCCGGATCAGATCGTTCAGCATATCCGCCCAGCGCGTTTTCCCCCAGACCCCTTCAAGATCGAAGAAGATGGCACTGTTGAGCAGAAACTCCGGCGTCGGCTTTTCGATCCACTCGGTGAAGTACTGCTCCCATACCCGCAGTGGCTGACGCCATTTCGGGTTGGTGGCCATGATCTTGCCGCTGCAATAGGTGTAGCCACAGGCATCCAGCCCATCACAGACAAACTCCGCCAGCGCCTTGAAGTAGCTTTCATGCTCTTTTGGGTCGTAGCGATTGTCGAGAATCATGGCATTGTCCTGATCGGTGACGATCAGCTGCTCTTCCCGCGCCATTGAACCCAGTGCCAGAAAACAATAGGGCACCGGGGGGGGGCCCAACTCCGCCTCGCCCAATTCCAGCAGGCGCTGCTTGAAGCTGCGACCGATCACCGCCATGGCGCCGCCGATCATGCGCGAGTTGGCATCCTCGTTCACCATACGAGTGAAACAGGCACGTACATCCTGCTTCAGCGCCACCAGCTCTTCCACACTCTGCGCACGGAAGATGCTGCTGACCACAAACAGGCTGTTCTGCGATTCATAGCGAATGATATCCGACAGGGCAATCACCCCGATCGGCTGCCGGTGTTTCAGAACCGGCAGATGGTGCACATTGAAGCGCAGCATCAGCAGCATGGCTTCAAACACGAATTGTGAGTGATCAACGTACCGGAGTTCAGCGGTCATGATCTCGGTCACCGGTGTGTCATACGCCAGCCCCGGCGTGACCAGCCGGTTGCGGATATCCCGGTCGGTGATGATACCCGCCATGCGACTGTCCCGTTCGGGGTCTTCAACTTCATCCAGAATCAGCAGTGAAGAAACACCCTCATCGGTCATCCGAATGGCCGCTTCGCGTGCCGTCGCGGTCACCGGCAGGCACACCGGCTCACGGCTCACCAGCGTATCAATCCGAGAGGTCATCAGCTCGTTGGCATCCTCGCGCCGTGCCACCGCATGGCGCAGGCGGGTGCGGTCTTCCACCTCAACAATATCGGCAAAGCCTTCGTTATTATCGAACAGGTCGTTGAACAGTGGCTCCGCAATCAAATAGACCAACGTGTCTTCCAGTGCCACCACCGGGAAACGCACCCGCCTGTTCCGCAACAGGCCGAACTCACCGAAGAAACCGCCTTCACTCAGGCGGTTGTAGAGATCACCGTTGCGTCTGAACACTTCCACGGCACCGCTGCGGATGATGTACCAGTCGCTGATCTCTTCACCAAAGTTCAAAATCCGGGTGCCCGCCTTGAAGTAGGCGACCTCGACCTGCCCCGCCACCTGCCCAAGGGTTTCCTCGGGCAGCTCCGTAAAGGGGGCGGTACGGCGCAGGAAGTCCAGAATCTCGATATGTTCAGCCTGCTGCGTCTCGACCATGGTTGATCACGCCCTCGGCTCTGAGGCGAGTCCTTTCACCATCGAAAAGGCCGCGACCAGCAACACGATGGTGAACGGCAGACCGGTCGACACCGCCATCGCCTGCAGCGCAACCAGCCCCCCACCAAGGATCAGTGCAATGGCCACCAGCCCTTCAAACGTACACCAGAACACACGCTGAGGCGTCGGCGCATCCACCTTGCCGCCGGCCGCGATTACATCAATGACCAGCGAACCGGAATCGGATGAGGTGATAAAAAACACCACCACCAGAATGATCGCGATGAACGAGGTGATCTGCGCCAGCGGCAGCACGTCCAGCATGGTGAACAGCTGCAGCGGCAGTTCCGCTTCGGCCACGGCGTTGTAGCCGGCATTCACCACCTGGTCGATGGCGGTGGTACCGAACACGGTCATCCACAACACGCAGGCCAGCGATGGCACCAGCAGTACCGAGATGATGAATTCACGCACGGTACGTCCACGGGACACACGCGCAATGAACATGCCCACAAACGGACACCAGGAGATCCACCAGGCCCAGTAGAAAGCGGTCCAGCCGGATGCGAAGTTGCTGTCCTCACGCCCGACCGGATTGGCCAGTTCAGGCAGATAGGTCAGATACGCCAGCAGGTTGTCGAAAAAGCCGGTGGCGATGGCCAGAGTCGGCCCAACAATGATCACGAACGCCAGCAGCAAGACCGCCAGCACCATGTTGATCTGCGACAGCCGCTTCACCCCGGCGTCCAGCCCGGCCAGTACTGAAACCAGCGCTATGGCGGTGATCCCGATCACCAGTACAATCTGGGTCGTGTTGCCCAGCGGAATACCGAACAGATAGTTCAGACCCGATGCGGCCTGAGAGGCACCAAACCCCAGCGAAGTGGCCAGACCGAACAGGGTCGCCAGCACGGCCAGAATGTCAATGATATGTCCCGGCCAACCCCAGACTCGCTCGCCCAGAATCGGATAGAACACCGAGCGAATGGTCAGCGGCAACCCCTTGTTGAAGGAGAAAAGCGCCAGCCCCAGCGCCATGACGGCATAGATCGCCCAGGGGTGCAGCGCCCAGTGATAGATGGTGGCGGCCATGCCCAGACGCGCGGCCAGTTCGGCATCCCCCCCTGCGGCCCCAAGTGGCGCCCAGTCAGTGCGCACACCGTTCTCAACACTGATACCGCCAAAGGCCGAGCTGAAATGGGACAGCGGCTCTGAAACGCCGAAGAACATCAGGCCGATACCCATACCCGCGGCAAACAGCATCGAAAACCAGCCCGCATAGCTGTAGTCCGGCGTGGCTTCAGTCCCCCCCAGGCGCACACGCCCCAGCGGCGTAAAAATCAGCACCAGACAGATAATCACGAAAATGTTGGCTGCACTGATGAAAAACCAGTCCAGATTGGTGGTCAGCCAGCCACGCAGGCTGCTGAACAGAGGTTCCACCTGGCTCTGAAACACCAGGGTAAGCAGTACGAACGCGATCACGGCAAGACCGGAAATCGCAAAGACGCGGTTGTGGATATCCAGGCCAAAAGGGCCTACGTTGACAACGATGTTGTCCTGACCGATCTGGTAATCAGTATCGATCGGGTTCACATCACCATCGGGGATCATGGGGTCTTTGTTGGCCGCCATCCGGTTTATCTCCCTCAGGTCAGATTTGAATCAAATGCTTTTTTAGTATGTTGGATCAGGCCGGGCATTCGCAAGTCGCAGTCTGTCGACAGCAAGGTCCTGTGCGACCCTTTGCCGCACATCTGCCGGATCACATCAGCCATATTGACAGGTATACTGCCCCATTCACCTTAGCGTAATTCCTCCGGGGCTGCCGTGTTGAGCGGATTTCACCACCACCTGCTGCAACTGACCTATATCCGTACTCTGGTGCTGTTTGCCCAGAGCGGTACCCTGCTGTTCGCCGTGTTTGTGCTGCATCTTGTACTGGATGTTTGGCTGCTGGGCTCGACGCTGGCAGCACTGGCATTGCTGAATCTGGTGACCTTTGCACGCCTGCACTCGCGCTGGCCGGTGACCGAACTGGAGTTCTTCAGCCAGCTCTGTGCCGATGTAGTGCTCTACGGCTGCCTGCTGTATCAGAGCGGCGGCGCCACCAACCCGTTCATCTTCATGCTGCTGATTCCGCTGCTGGTCAGCGCCGCCACCCTCAGCGCCCGCTACACCCTGTTGATGGCCGCCATGCTGGTGGTGCTGTATACCTCACTGCTGCGCCACTACATCCCCGTACTGGGACTGGAGCAGGGACACCAGCACCGCATTCTTGATCTGTACGATCTTCACATCACCGGCATGTGGATAAACTTTCTGTTTACCGTTCTGCTGATAAGCTGGTTTATCGTGCGCATGCAACAGACTCTGCAGCGCGGTGAACAGCGGCTGCAGGCTGAGCGCGAGCAGCACATTCGTGATCAGCAACTGCTGGCGCTGGCCACACTGGCCGCCGGCACTGCACATGAGCTGGGAACCCCACTGTCCACCATGCAGGTCACCCTGCGTGAAATGGAGCTGGACCATCCTGATGACGCATTGCTGCAGGACGACATCGCCCTGCTGCGTCAGCAGGTAGCCACCTGCTCGGCACGGCTGCAGCAGATGAGTCGCAGCGTGCAGGAAGAACAGCAACGCAGCCATAGCCGCATCGCCGTTACCGAACTGCTTGAGCGGGTGATTGAGGAATGGACCCTGATGCGCCCCGAGATCAACTACCGCATGCAGCCTTTTCCCTCAGGCCAGGTACCAAAGGTGAGTGCCTCAACCACGCTGCAACAGGCATTACTCAACCTGTTCAATAATGCGGCCGATGCTCACCCCGAGGAGATCGAGATTGCGCTGAGCTGGGACAGTGCACACATCTGTCTGCAGGTGCATGACCAGGGGCCCGGGCTGCCGCTGGAGCAGGCCGACCAGCTGGGCAAGCCGTTTGTGACAACCAAGGGACGAGGGCTGGGTATCGGTCTTTTCCTGACTTCTTCGACACTGGCACGACATCAAGGCGAGGTACGCCTATACAATCACCCCGATGGCGGCACGCTGACCGAAGTCATATTGCCGATCGGCCCTGCAGCAGCGGAAGGAGTTGAGCCTTGAGAGAACATTTTCTGATTGTGGATGATGACCCCGCCTTTACCCGTGTGCTGGCCCGTGCCATGACGCGCCGCGGATTTGAGGTTCAGGTTGCCCGCGACGTAGCAACCGCCGTTGCGCTGGCCCAACAACAGGCACCTGACCTGGCCACTGTAGATCTGAAGATGGAGGGTCCATCAGGACTGAGTCTGATTCCGCAGCTGGCCGCGATCAATCCGGACATGCGAATTCTGGTGCTGACCGGTTATGCCAGCATTGCCACCGCTGTCGAGGCAATCAAGTCAGGGGCACATAACTACCTGCCCAAGCCGGCGGATGCCGATCAGATCCTGCGGGCACTTGAAGGTGAAGCAGAGGCTTCAGAGCTGAACAGCGACATTCCGGACACACCGATGTCGGTCAACCGGCTGGAATGGGAACATATCCAGAAGGTTTTGCATGAACACGAAGGCAACATCTCAGCCACGGCACGGGCGCTGGGGATGCATCGCCGTACTCTGCAGCGCAAGCTTGCCAAGCATCCGGTGCGGCGCTGACGTCGACAGAGCTACTGCTCATCAATGTAATGGCGGGCGTCGAAAGTACGGATCCAGTCAGGATGAAACACCATCATACCGGTCATGATAATGCCGTTCAGCAGTCCTTCGGGGAACATGATAAGCGGCAAAAAGCGCACGTACTCCAGATAGATCTTGGCCCAGGGATACACACCATCCACCCACAGCAGAAGTGCCATCGCCATGCCGCCAACGGCAGTTGCCACACCGGCACCGAAGAAGGCACACAGAAACAGATAGACAAAGAAGTTGCGCGGCAATTTTGCTTCAACCAGGCGCAGTACTGCCATACTGGCAAGCGCCGGCAACACCACTGAACAGAGCACATTGACACTCAGCGTATCCCAGCTTTCCCGCCCGATCAGGGTCATGCCCAACAATGACAGCGTGCCCGACAGAATGGCCAGGTCCCAGCCAAACATCAGCGTCAACGTGGTCATACCGAGAAAGTGAATGCCCAGCCCAGGCGAGATACCTGCACGCATGGTCCACATCAGCATCAGTACAACGGTAGCGCCAAACAGCAGATGCTGCAGCCGGCGCTGCTGCACCAGCACTGACCAGGGAGCGGTCTTCAGCGCCAGCAACAGCACCAGCAGCGCTGCCAGGCTTGCTGCCCAGAGCCAGCCACCACTGATCAACCCCTGTGTCAGACTCATTCCGGCTCACTCCCCTTTCAAGGTTGCCAGCTGAACAACAACGCATCTTCACGCGCGTCACCCAGAGGGTAGTAGTTTTTTCGTCGACCGCAGGGCTGCCAGCCGCAACGATGGTAAAGGGCCTGCGCGGCGCAGTTGGATGCGCGTACTTCAAGGAAAAAGCGGGTTATCCCACGATCAGCCAGTGCGCCCTGAGCCTTGTGCAGCAAGGCCGCAGCCAGCCTCTTGCCGCGCTGTTGCGGGTCAACCGCTATGCGCAGCAGTTCTGCTTCACCCATTATCTCGCTGAACAGGCAATAGGCGACCGGCTGCCCCTGCCAGGACATAATCCAGCTGCTGGCCCCGGCGGTCGTCAATGCCTTCTGCCACCAGGCAGCCGCAAAAGGTTCGTTCTCGAAACAGATCGCATCAAGCTTGAGCACCGCATCCAGCTGCGCTTTCGCAAGCAAATGCAGCTGCAGATCAGTCACTTGAACGGGCCAGACGCAGCGGCTGAATATCACGCCAGGCTTCAGCTTTACGCTCGGGCAGCCGCAGCAGTTCACTCAGGCTGAGGGTTACCACCACCGGCAGCCCTGAGGGCAGTTTGAAGCTGCGCCCCTGCAGCGCATCCAGCGGCGCGGTTTCCCCAAGTACCCAGTGGGCGGCAGCCTCCCCCATCAACAGCACCTGAGTGATACGGCGATGTGACTCCAGCGTACGCCGGAGTTTGTGCTGCACGGCCCGGCGTGCCTCTTCGGCGCCCTGATCCAGCGTGCGGCTGGCCAGCATCGGCCAGGGCAGCATCATGGCATCGCTGAGTTCAGTATCAGCTTCAGCCCCCAGCGCGGTCGTAATTCCGGTCAGCAGTGAGCGGTGGTGTCGACTGAACCCCTGCGGTTGGTGCGGCGGCAGCGAATCGACAATCAGCAGATCCTGCCGCAGCACAAAGGCCAGCTTGAAACGCGGCGCTTCAACCACTGTTGAGGCCGGCGCCGTGCGAACCGATCGCTCAACCGCTGTCGGTGTCGCTTTCGGCACAGCGGCAGGCCGCTGATCCAGCAGGGTATCGGTGTCAATTCTGGCACGTGCAGCGACAGGTTTGGGAGCAGGGGTCGAAGCAGGTACCGCCTGCTCCTCAACGCTTTCGGCAACCTCTTCCAGCCAGGCATCGGTCTGGGCATCATCAGGGTAGCAAAATGATTCCACCCAGGGCGCGATCTCGGCCGCACCGGGCAGACTTCCACGCGGCAGCCAGCTGTCGACACCCAGTGCCTCCAGCCAGCGGTGACGATTCTGTTCCTGTGCCGCCAGCGTCATACCGGCCTCACACCTGCGGATGGGCTTTCTGGATGTTGGCATCCAGCAGGTTCAGTGCGTGCAGGTACGCCTTGGCCGAGGCGATGATAATATCGGTATCGGCGCCCAGACCATTGACAATGCGACCGGCCTTTTCCAGCCGCACGGTGACTTCACCCTGAGAGTCTGTGCCGCTGGTGATCGCGTTGACCGAATACAGCTGCAGGTTGGCACCGGAGGCGGCGACCTGCTCAATCGCCTTGAAGGCCGCATCCACGGGACCGCTGCCGGAGGCCTCGGCGCTGTGTTCCTGCGTATCCACGGACACCACCAAGTTAGCCACCGGCACTTCACCGGTCTGGGAAGTTACATTCAGACTGCTCAGTTTGTACTTTTCATGACCAGCAGAAGCACGCGCATCACTGACGAGCGCCACCAGATCATCATCAAAGATTTCGCTCTTCTTGTCCGCCAGCTCCTTGAAGCGGGCAAAAGCCGTATTCAGCTCGGCATCGGTTGCAAACACAGTGCCCAGCTCTTCCATGCGGGCGCGGAAGGCGGCACGACCGGACAGCTTGCCCAGCACCATGCGGTTGGTGTTCCAGCCCACATCTTCCGCGGTCATGATTTCATAGGTTTCACGGTGCTTGAGTACGCCGTCCTGATGAATGCCGGACTCATGGGCAAAGGCATTGGCACCGACAATCGCCTTGTTGGGCTGTACCGGGAAACCGGTGATGCTGGAGACCAGACGCGACGCGGGAACGATTTGAGTGGTATCGATACGGGTTTCCAGACCGAAGCAGTCCTTGCGGGTGCGCAACGCCATCACAATCTCTTCCAGCGCCGCGTTACCGGCACGCTCGCCCAGACCGTTGATGGTACATTCCACCTGACGCGCACCGGCATTGACGGCTGCCAGCGAGTTGGCCACCGCCAACCCCAGGTCGTTGTGGCAGTGAACCGAGAAGATCGCCTTGTCGGAGTTGGGAATGCGCTCGATCAGCTGACGAATGGTGTTGCCGTATTCGTGCGGTACTGCGTAGCCCACGGTATCCGGGATGTTGATGGTGCGAGCACCGGCTTCGATCACCTGCTCGATGATATGGCACATGAAATCCAGCTCGGAACGGCTGGCATCCTCCAGCGAGAACTCCACATCGCCGACCAGATTGCGCGCCCGCTTGACCGCGCGCACGGCGTTTTCCACCACCTGATCCGGCTCCATCTGCAACTTGTACTGCATGTGGATCGGCGACGTTGCAATGAAGGTGTGAATACGACCCGAAGCTGCATTTTTCAGCGCTTCACCGGCCCGGTCGATATCAGCGTCCAGCGCACGGGACAGAGAGCAGACGGTGCTTTCCTTGATGGTATCGGCGATCGATTTCACCGACTCGAAGTCACCGGGGCTGGCGATGGCAAAGCCCGCTTCGATCACATCCACGCGCAGCTTTTCCAGCTGTTTGGCGATGCGCAGCTTTTCATCCCGGGTCATGGAGGCACCGGGGCTCTGCTCACCGTCACGCAAGGTGGTATCAAAAATAATGACGCGATCGTTGCTGCTCATGCTGGCTACTCCCTTCTATACAGGCTGACAACCATCGCCTGCATGTAGATACTGAAGCTCTGATTGTAATATCGGACATTAACCCGAGTGAAAAACAGGATCAGGGCTGTGTTATGGCTATCATTGTATCATCAGATTGTCGTTGACCGCAGACCCGGCAAGGCCCGATAAGGGAATACCGATGAAGGAGTACCGATGAGCCCAACCCGTTTCGACCAGCTGATTGACCGCCGCGCCACATCCAGTGAAAAGTGGGAAAAATATGCCGACACGGAAATTCTGCCGATGTGGGTGGCCGATACCGACTTCATGGCACCTGAGGCCGTGATTCAGGCGCTGCATCAGCGCATCGACCATGGTGTATTTGGCTATACCAGCACCCCTTCCGAATTGAACCGGCTCGTGATTGAGCGCATGCAACAGCGCTACCAGTGGTCACTTCAGAGCAACGATCTGGTCTGGCTGCCGGGGCTGGTGTGCGGTCTCAACCTGGCCTGCCGTACGGCAGGCGAACCTGGCTCAGCCGTGATCACGCCGGCACCGGTCTATCCACCGTTCATGTCAGCACCGCGCCTGTCCGATCGGACACTGATCAAGGTACCGCTCAAGCGGGATACACTGGGCCGTTCGGTAATCGATCTGGACGCGCTCGAAGCCGCCATTACACCCGATGCCAAACTGTTGCTGTTCTGCAACCCGCACAACCCGGGTGGCACTCTATACCGCCGCGAGGAACTGGAAGCACTGGCCGAGATCATCATCCGTCACGACCTGATCATCTGCTCCGACGAGATTCACTGCGATCTGATTCTGGAACCGGGCCTGACACACACACCGATCGCCTCGCTGGGCGACAAGATCGCCGACCGTACCATTACCCTGATGGCACCGAGCAAGACCTACAATATCGCAGGCCTTGGCTGCTCCTTTGCCATCATCCAGAACCCGGAATTGCGCCAGCGCTTCCAGCGCGTACGCAAGGGAATCGTGCCCGATGTCAACCTGCTCGGCTATACCGCCGCACTGGCGGCCTACCGTGACGGGGATGAATGGAACCGTGCCCAGCTGGATTACCTGCGTGGCAACCGGGACTATCTGATCAGCGCCATCAACGCCCTGCCCGGCCTCAGACTGGATCCGATCGAAGCTACCTATCTGGCCTGGATCGATGTCTCCGCCGCCTGCCTGGAGAACCCGCCCCATTTCTTTGAACAGGCCGGTGTCGGCATGTCACCGGGGCGGGACTTTGGCGATGACCGCTTCATGCGCCTGAACTTCGGCTGCCCAAGGGCACTGCTGGAAGAGGCAGTGGAACGGATACGACGGGCATTATTGAAGGAGCTGCCGGCCTGAGCCTGCGACTGGCTCAAGCCCGCTCATGCATGAACGACACCACCTGATCCAGCCCATCGGCGCCCAGCGCCAACATCACCAGCCGGTCAACGCCGAGGGCCACACCGGCACAGTCCGGCAGTCCGGCTTCCAGTGCCTGCACCAGTCGCTGATCCAGTGGGCGCTGCGGCAGTCCCAGTGCAGCGCGCTGCTGTTGGTCGGCCTGCAGCCGCCGTGACTGTTCCGCCGCATCGGTCAGCTCATGGTAGCCATTGGCCAGCTCGATGCCGTTAACGAACAGCTCGAAGCGGGCGGCCACCGGGCGGCCCTGCTCATCCTCACGTACCCGTGCCAGCGCTGCCATGGAGGGCGGGTAGCTGTGGATAAAGACGGCACCCTGCAGGCGCGGTTCCAGCACATGCGACATCAGCAGGTTCAGCCAGGTATCGCGGTCATCATCCTCGAAAGGCGCATCCACATGTTCACGGCAAACTCGCTGTAGCTGCTCAAGACTGGCCGTGTGCGGGTCCAGCCCCAGCTCGGACTCGAACAGCTGAGCATAACTGAGATAGCTCACTTCAAGATCAGGCATCACCGAGCGCAGCAGGGCATCCACTTCCGCCATCAGCCGTCGATCATCAAGCCCCAGACGATACCATTCCAGCATGGTGAACTCGGGATTGTGCCGCCGCCCGGACTCGCCGTTACGGAACACCTTGGCCATCGAATAGATATCACCACTGCCCGCGGCGAGCAGGCGTTTCATGGCGTATTCCGGCGAGGTTTGCAGATAGAGCCGTTCATCCTCGATCCCGGGCTGAAAACCGAAACTGACTTCGAGGCTGTCGATAAAGGGATCACTGACGGCGCAATGAGACAGCACCGGGGTTTCGACTTCGAGTACGTTACGCTCGGCAAAGAATTGACGGATCTGAGCCAACACTCGGGCTCGGACGCGCAGATTGTGAATCGGGGCGTTGGGGCGCCAGCATGACTCTTGCATCGGAATTTTGCTCAAAGACAAGAACGGCAGCCGAAGCTGCCATTTCATAAGCGAGCGGATGCCGGTGAAGGTTTACGGACACGCCATGAATACATCCCTGTAGGCTTGACTGCGGCCATCCCTGGCCGCAGACAGTCCGTAAACCTCCTCCGGCTCCACTTCAGCAGAATCAGTTGGCGCGGCTGACGTACTCGCCGGTACGGGTATCGATGCGCAGCACTTCACCACGTTCGATAAACAGCGGCACACGTACCACAGCGCCAGTGCTCAGAGTGGCCGGCTTGGAGCCGCCCTGGGCGGTGTCGCCTTTCAGACCCGGATCGGTCTCAACCACTTCCAGCTCGACGAAGTTCGGCGGGGTGACGCTGATCGGGTTGTTGTTCCACAGCGTGATGATGCTCTTGTCCTGTTCCTTCAGCCACTTGGCTGCATCGCCTACCGCATTCTTGTCAGCCGCGAACTGTTCAAAGGAGCTGGGGTCCATGAAGTGCCACATTTCGCCGTCGTTGTAGAGGTACTCCATATCCAGATCCATCACATCAGCACTTTCAACCGATTCGTTGGACTTGAAGGTACGCTCCCAGATACGGCCGGTCAGCAGGTTACGCAGGCGCACGCGTGTAAACGCCTGACCCTTGCCCGGCTTTACGAACTCGACATCGACCATGCTACAGGGGTCGCCATCGATCATCACTTTCATGCCGTTCTTGAACTGGTTGCTGGAGTAGTTAGCCATAAATTGAAGATTCCGCGTCTTGGATTCCAGAGCAGGCTTAGCCCTTCTGCAGGGCAGCCCGATAAATTGACAGCCATTCTACTGCAAAGGAGAATGCAGGCCAATTTATCCTGCTCACCCTGCACCGGCACTTTTGATGAATCTGCTCTACCCCACTGCCTCTGACTGGCAGACCGAACTGCGCCAGTGTATTGAAGACCCGGCTGAACTGCTGGAGTTGCTGGAGCTGCCCGCAACCCTGCTTGAGGGTGCTCTGGCGGCCAACCGCGAGTTTGCACTGCGCGTGCCTCGTCCCTGGCTGAGCCGCATCCGCAAGGGCGACCCGAACGATCCCTTGTTGCGTCAGATTCTGCCACTGGCGGATGAGCTGCTGCAGGTGCCCGGCTTCAACACCGATCCGCTGGCCGAGGCCGACGCCAACCACGCCAGCGGGCTGATCCACAAATATACCGACCGGGTACTGCTGATCCTGTCCGGTGCCTGTGCCATCAATTGTCGTTACTGCTTCCGGCGCCACTTTCCCTATGCCGAAAACCAGCTGGGCCCGCGCCAGTGGCAGGCAGTGCTGGACTATCTACAGCAGCACCCACAGGTCAGCGAGGTGATCTTTTCCGGCGGCGATCCGCTTGCCACACCGGATAATCGGCTGCAGCGGATGCTCGGTGATTTGAGTGAAATTCCTCACCTTCAGCGTGTACGCATCCACTCTCGTCTGCCGGTAGTGATCCCTAAGCGTGTGACCGAGACGCTGACAAAGGCCTTGACCTCAACACGACTGCAGCCGGTACTGGTGCTGCATGTCAATCACCCTCAAGAGGTTGATGCTGATGTGGTCGATGCATGCGTGCGCCTGAAGCAGGCCGGCATCACCCTGCTCAATCAGGCGGTGCTGTTGCGTGATATCAATGACAACAAATCTGTACAAAAAATACTCAGCGAGACATTGTTCTCCTGCGGGGTCCTGCCCTATTATCTGTTTGTACTGGACGCAGTCGCGGGCGCTGCACATTTTGACGTTGATGACCGACAGGCGCAGCAGCTGGTGGGTGAGCTGCAAACCGAGTTGCCCGGCTACCTGGTGCCTCGGCTGGCGCGCGAAATTCCCGGACGCCCATCCAAGACACTGCTGTTGCCATTACAGCCGGGGCAGGTTGGCTGAACGCGTTGCTCAGCCGATGTTCAGATGTGAAGCTGCACCTTTGCCCACAGAATTAAAACGAGGATCATGAACTCCATGGAGACCTGCATGACCAGACCTTCAGCCCGTCAGGTGATTCGACTGGGCAGCCTGGCACTGACGGCAGCACTGCTCAGTGCCTGCGCCCAGAAGAAGCCTGAACCAGTTGCACAGCCCAAGCCGGCCCCTGTGCTCAAGCCGGTATTGATGATCAGCGACCACCGTGCCGGTGGCAGCAGTGATGCGCATATCAGCTTTATCAACGGTACGGACAAGACACTGCAGTACGTGATGTTCAAAACCACCGCCTTTACCCGCAACGGTCAGCGTGTGAACTCGAAAAAGAGCGGTCGTCCCGACACCTGGCTGCGTGTTGTCGGCCCCTTTGCGCCAGGCGAGCACAGTGGTGAAAAAGTCTGGAAGCAGGTCTGGCAGCACCGTGATCTGGGCTGTTTCCGGATTGAAGGTGCCGAGTTGATCTATGCCGAAGACCAGAGCGTGGAATACCATGCCACTGAGCGCTTTGCGCTGCTCAACGGCAGCGACCTGCGCAATCGCAGCTGCGGCAACGGCAACCTCACTGCCGAACGTGCCATTCAGTAACCTGTTGTCGCATCACTACTTGTCACGCCGCGGTGGAGCCAGGGGGAAAGCCGCAACATTCCCCTTGGCTTCACTGATTCTGGCCACACCCTCGTTGCGCACCTCGTCAATGCGGATAATGGCCTGCATGGGTATATAGCAGCTGCTCACATCTGCAAATTCCTGCTTCAGCTTTTCTTCACCCGGGTCAACCAGCAGCTCGGAGCGGTTTCCAAACACAAACTCTTCCAGTTGAATAAAGCCCCACATGTCGCTCTGATAGACATGCCGCACATAGACCTCATACACCTTGTCCTGATTGACGAAACTGACACGATAAAGACGCTCTTCACTGGCCATGGCCCGACTCACTCCGACAGAAACTCAATTGCTGCGGCGATTATGGGGGCTGCCCGGGGAAAAACAAGACTGGACATTTTTTGATCAGTTTATAGCCGACAACGCCCCCCTTGGGTATAATTCGCGGTCCTCTTTCGAGGCCCTTTTTATTTTCACGATGCAACACAGGTGATTCATGGCCAAAAAGCTGTTTATCAAGACACATGGCTGTCAGATGAACGAATACGACTCCTCCCGCATGGCAGACCTGCTGGGCGAGAGCCACGCGCTGGAGTTGACGGACAATCCGGATGAAGCGGATGTCCTGCTGCTGAATACCTGCTCAATCCGTGAGAAAGCGCAGGACAAGGTGTTCCACCAGCTGGGCCGTTGGCGCAAACTCAAGCAGAACAAACCCGATCTGATGATCGGTGTCGGTGGCTGTGTTGCATCTCAGGAAGGGTCCGCCATTCTGGAGCGCGCGCCCTACGTCGACATGATATTCGGCCCACAAACCCTGCACCGCCTGCCGGAAATGATCACCGAAAGCCGTAAGGGCAGTGTTGGTATCGTGGATGTCAGCTTCCCCGAGATCGAGAAGTTTGACCACCTGCCCGCCCCCAAGGTGGAGGGCGCCGAAGCCTTTGTGTCCGTGATGGAAGGCTGCAGCAAGTACTGCACATTCTGCGTGGTCCCCTACACCCGTGGCGAAGAGGTCAGTCGCCCGTTGGATGATGTCTTGGCCGAGTGTGTCGAACTGGCGGAACAGGGCGTGCGCGAAGTCAACCTGCTGGGTCAGAACGTGAACGCCTATCGCGGCGCTACCCATGACGGCGACAGCGCCGACCTGGCTGAGCTGATCCGCTGCGTGGCGGCCATCGACGGCATCGACCGCATCCGTTTCACGACCTCGCATCCGGTAGAGTTCAGCGATAGCCTGATCGATGTCTATGCCGAAGTACCGGAGCTCGTGAGCCACCTGCACCTGCCGGTACAGAGCGGCTCCGACCGTATTCTGATGGCCATGAAGCGCGGTCACACGGTACTGGAGTACAAATCCAAGCTGCGCCGCATCAAGAAATTGCGCCCGGACATCAGTTTCTCCTCCGACTTCATCATCGGCTTCCCCAACGAGACCGAAGCCGATTTTGAAGCCACCATGAACCTGATCGCCGAGATCGGCTTTGACGCCTCGTTCAGCTTTATCTACAGCCGACGCCCGGGCACTCCGGCCGCCGATCTGCCGGACAACGTGGACGAAGAGACCAAGAAGCAGCGTCTGAAGATCCTGCAGGATCGCATCACTGCGCAGGCGTTTCAGATCAGTCGCCACATGGTGGGCACCACACAACGCATTCTGGTCAACGGCTATTCCAAGAAGGATCCGGGACAACTGTCCGGTCGCACCGAGAACAACCGTGTGGTTAATTTCCGCTGTGACAACCCTGATCTGATCGGCCACTTTGCCGATGTACGTATCGCTCAGGCCTACGCCAACTCCCTGCTGGGTGAGCTGGTCAGTTCAGAACTTGATCACTGATTTTTCCGAGGAGCATTTTTTGACCCCGACCCAATCCGTCACCCTGCTGCTGGAGCCAAATAATCCGGCAGCCCTGCTGACTCTATGTGGCCAGTTTGACGCCCACCTGAAACTGCTTGAAGAGCGCACCGGTATCGAGATTCGCAACCGTGGCAACCGTTTTCAGCTGGTCGGACAGCCGACACAGGTCAAGGCCCTGACCGCACTACTGGAGCAGCTGTATCAACAGATTCTGGGCGGTGCCGACCTTTCTCCCGAACAGATCCACCTGCAACTGCAGGGCAGCGGCCTTGACCAGCCCAGGCGCGACAAGGCCGAAAGTGACGAGGACAAACGCTACGCCATCCGCACCCGCAAGATGCTGATCCGTCCACGCGGCGGCAATCAGCAGGACTATGTGCAGCGCATCCGCACCCACGATATCAACTTCGGCATCGGCCCGGCCGGCACCGGCAAGACCTACCTGGCCGTGGCCTGCGCCGTGGAAGCACTGGAGCGTGAAGACGTCAGTCGCATCCTGCTGGTGCGCCCGGCGGTCGAAGCCGGTGAAAAACTGGGATTCCTGCCCGGCGACCTGAGCCAGAAGGTTGACCCCTATCTGCGACCGCTCTATGACGCGCTGTATGAGATGATGGGGTTCGAAAAGGTGGCCAAGCTGATCGAGCGTAACGTCATCGAGGTTGCACCGCTGGCTTACATGCGTGGTCGTACCTTGAACGGCTCGTTCGTGATTCTGGACGAGGCCCAGAATACCACCCGGGAGCAGATGAAAATGTTCCTGACCCGTATCGGCTTCGGCTCCACTGCAGTAATCACCGGCGACAAGACCCAGATTGACCTGCCCAAGGGCACCCGTTCGGGCCTGCTGCATGCGATCGAGGTGCTTGATGGCGTGAAGGAGATCGGTTTTACCCTTTTCGGCTCAAAAGATGTGGTTCGCCACCCGCTGGTACAGCATATTGTTGAAGCCTATGAACGCTATGAGAGTGCACAGGAGCAGGACAATTGAGCAGCCGGATTGACCTGCAGATCGCCTGCGAAGCCTCCGACCTGCCCTCTGAGGCCGATTTCACCCGCTGGGTGGAAACCGTACTGAAACAGCAAAAGGCTGCTGGCGAAGTCTGCATCCGCATCGTGGATGCCGAGGAAAGCCGTGAGCTGAATCGCGACTATCGCGGCAAGGATGCACCGACCAATGTGCTCTCCTTCCCGTTCGAGATACCGACCGGCATTCCGGTCACCCTGCTGGGCGATCTTGTGATCTGCGCCGAGGTTGTGGCAGCTGAAGCTCAGGAACAGCACAAGACAGAACAGGCCCACTGGGCACACATGGTTGTGCACGGGACCTTGCATCTGCTCGGATTCGATCATATAAATGACGACGAAGCCGAGGAGATGGAGGCGCTGGAACGCGCCCTGCTGGCCCGGCTGGATATAGCCGATCCCTATGCATTCAGAGGACCCGTATGAGCGAAGACCGATCGAGCGGCACGTCAAAAAGCTGGCTGGAAAAACTGGCCCAGGCCTTTTCTGACGAGCCCCGCAGCCGAGAGGATGTCCGCGAAATTCTGCAGCAGGCCTGCGAATCCGGAATTCTGGACAACGATGCTCATGGCATCATCGAAGGTGCCATTCAGGTCACCGAAATGCAGGTGCGGGATGTGATGATTCCGCGCTCACAAATGACGATGGTGCAGGTCAACCAGACCCCGCGCGAGTTTTTGCCGGTCATTATTTCCAGCGCCCACTCTCGCTTTCCGGTCTGCGGCGAGAACCCCGACGAGGTGCTTGGCATTTTGCTGGCGAAGGATCTGTTGCCCTATATGCTGGAGGATACACTGGATCAGTTCGACATCCGCCAGTGCCTGCGCAAGGCCACATTCATCCCTGAAAGCAAGCGCCTCAATGTATTGCTCAACGAGTTCCGCGGCACCCGCAATCATATGGCGATCGTGGTGGACGAATACGGCGGCATCGCCGGATTGATCACCATCGAGGACGTGCTGGAACAGATTGTCGGTGAGATCGAGGACGAGCATGACGCCGAAGAGGATGACGGCAACATCAAGCCGTTCGACGATAACGGCTACCTGGTCAAGGCACTGACCCCGATCGAGGATTTCAACGCCTATTTTGACGTCGGCTTCTCCGATGACGAATTCGACACCATTGGCGGCATCGTCACTCAACATTTCGGACACCTGCCGGCCAAGGATGAAAGCATTGTAATCGAAGGTTTCAGCTTCAAGGTGCTGTCGGCCGACAACCGACGCCTGCGCCTGTTGCAGGTTACCCGCACCTGAACCGTGAACATTGACCGCATGGCTCGATCACTGATGACAGCCTTTGCTGCACTGGTCGCAGGTGCCAGCATCACGCTGGCACTGGCGCCCTTTGACCTCAAGCCACTGGTATTGCTGGGCCCCGCCCTGCTTTACCTGATCCAGCGCCACCAGACACCCCGACAATCCCTGTTCAGCGGCTATTGTTTTGGCCTCGGGTTCTGGGGTGCCGGGGTCTCCTGGGTCTATGTCAGCATCAACACCTACGGCAACGCCTCAGCCCTACTGGCCTCAGTGCTGACGGGGCTGTTCGTGATGGCGTTGGCCCTGCTGTTTGCACTGCAAGGCTGGTTGTTTGCCCATCTGGCCCGAAACGCCGGACAGCGCTGGCTGGTATTCACGGTTGCCTGGGTGGGATTCGAGTGGCTGCGCAGCTGGCTGCTGACGGGCTTCCCGTGGCTATATCTGGGCTATGCCGTGCTGGATACCCCGCTGGAGCGCTGGGCACCGCTGTTTGGTATCTGGTGGCTTTCACTGATTCTGGTACTGCTGGCCACCGCCAGCGCCCGTGTTCTTGCAGATCGCAAGTGGATGCCACTGCTGCCGGGCGTGTTGCTGGCGGCCGGTTCGCTGCTGCTGCCTCAAAACTGGACCCAGCCAGCCGACTCGCCCGCACTGAAAGTCGTGCTGGTGCAACCCAACATCCCGCAGTTGCAGAAATGGCAGCCGGACCAGCTGGGGTGGATTCTGCAACGACAGATCCAGCTCAGTCGCCAGCACCCTGATGCGGACCTGCTGATCTGGCCCGAGACCGCCATCCCCTCCACCTTCAGTCGTGCAGCCCCCATGCTGGGCCCGTTTCTGGATCAACTTGATCGCAGCGGCATCACCCTGATCAGCGGCTTCCCCTACGCCGAAGCCGATCCGGACAGCCCTTTCGGTCAGCGCTTTCACAACAGCCTGGGTATTTTCAGTACTGGCAGCGACCTGTATCACAAGCAGCGGCTGGTCCCCTTTGGCGAATATGTGCCACTGGAGAAGCAGCTGCGTGGTGTGATCGATTTTTTCAACCTGCCCATGTCCAGCTTCAGCCTGCCTGAAGACAATACCGATGCACTGCAGTTGGGTGACCTGCGCATTGCACCGGCGATCTGCTACGAGATCGCCTACCCGCAACTGGTCAGCCGCCTGACCCGTGACAGCAGCCTGATGTTGACCGTATCCAACGACACCTGGTTTGGGCGCTCCATCGCGCCGGAACAGCACCTGCAGATCGCCCGCATGCGGGCACTGGAAAACGGGCGCTGGCTGCTGCGCGGTACCAACAACGGCTATACGGCACTGATTGATCCCAGAGGCAGGGTCAGTGGACAGGCTCCGCTTGACAGCGTAACCACGCTCAGCGGAGAGGTTCAACCAATGCAGGGCAACACGCCCTGGCAGCGTCTTGGCCTCTGGCCATTGCTGGCAGGGCTGGCAGGCCTGTTACTGCTTGGTTACTGGCGCCCAGGGCAGCGACACCCGCTCAAACACCACCGCACCACAGTGTGAGCAGGCGGCAATCTTGTCGGTTGCCTTGAGCTGCTGGGATTCACCGCACTGCAGACAGCGCAGAGTGCCTGGCGCACTGACTTCGCCTGCCAGATACTGATCTTCATCATGAGCCAGCTGCTCACGCAGCAATTCATGCTGAACGCGAGTCTTGTCGGCCAGATCCAGCAGCGCCTGACGCACCTTCTCCTCCAGCACCCCCAGGTCAAAGTTCAGCCAGGCCGCGAGGCCATCACCGGTTTCATGCGCATAGTAACCGAGCTGTTTCAGATCACGCCGCAGGTAGGCCTTCATTAGCTCTACTTCATCCCGGGTCATCTCTTCGGCTGCCAGCTCCAGCTCCGCCGCTTCCTCGATCTGTTCCTGCAGATAATCCCAACTTACCTCACCGGCCTCATCAAGCCGCTGGCGAAGACGCTCCAGCACCCGATCATAGGCACGCGGTGCCTGCTCAGAATGCTTTGGGGTTTTCTGTTTATGCTCGCTCATGGGCAACTCCTGTGTCAGCGGGCGGGGCCCGATTCTCGCGCCCCTTTTGCATTCAGTATATCCCTGATTGTGGAAAAGCTCAGCGCTGCAGGTCAATCACTGCGATACCGCTCGCGGCCGACTTCTCCCCTGTTGACGAAGAGGGGAATATTGTATGCTATGCCCCATTCAGCCTTTTGCGGCGCAGGCCCGGTGACGACCGGCCACACAGCGCGAATTCCCGTTATCAGTGAGTTGCAGCCAAGCATAATGAACGAACAATATACCCCCCAGGATATCGAGCCCAAGGTACAGCAGCATTGGGAACAACAGGACAGCTTCAAGGCGGACGAAAGCGCGCCGGGTGAGCCCTTCTACTGTCTTTCCATGTTCCCCTACCCCAGCGGCCGCCTGCACATGGGGCACGTTCGCAACTACACCATCGGTGATGTGGTTTCCCGCTATCAGCGCATGCAGGGACGCAACGTACTGCAGCCGATGGGCTGGGATGCGTTTGGGCTGCCGGCCGAGAATGCAGCGATGAAAAACAACGTGCCGCCGGCCAAATGGACCTACGAAAACATCGACTACATGCGCCACCAGCTCAAGCAGATGGGCTTCGGCTACGACTGGTCACGCGAATTGGCAACCTGCCATCCCGAATATTATCGCTGGGAGCAGTGGTTCTTTACCCGCCTGATGAAAAAAGGGCTGGTGTACAAGAAGGAAGCCGAAGTGAACTGGGACCCGGTTGACCAGACGGTTCTGGCCAACGAGCAGGTGATCGATGGTCGTGGCTGGCGCTCAGGCGCGCTGGTCGAGCGCAAGAAGATCCCGCAGTGGTTCCTGAAAATCACCGACTATGCTGACCAGCTGCTGGACGACCTGGACAAGCTGGACGGCTGGCCCGAACAGGTCAAGACCATGCAGCGCAACTGGATCGGCCGCTCGGAAGGGGTTGAACTCAGCTTCCAGGTGGACGGCTATGGCGAGCTTGAGGTGTTCACCACTCGCCCGGACACGCTCATGGGTGTTACCTACGTAGCAGTTGCGGCCCAACATCCGCTGGCGTTGAAAGCAGCTGAACACAACGCCGAGCTGGCTGCATTCGTCGAAGAGTGTCGCCACACCAAGGTCGCCGAAGCCGACATGGCAACCATGGAAAAGAAAGGCATGGCACTGGGTATCGAAGCGGTACACCCGCTGACCGGTGAAAAACTGCCGGTCTGGACAGCCAACTTCGTACTGATGGATTACGGTTCAGGCGCGGTGATGTCGGTACCGGGCCACGACCAGCGCGACTGGGAGTTTGCCCGCAAGTACGGTCTGCCAATCAAGCAAGTCGTCGCTCCGCTGAATGGCGATGTCAGCGTAGACCTGGAAAAGGAAGCCTTCACCGACAAGGGTGTACTGGTCAACTCCGGCAATTTTGATGATCTCGAGTTCGAGATGGCCTTCAAGGCGATCGCCAAGGAGCTGGAGCGCAAGAACAAGGGCCGAACCACCATCAATTACCGCCTGCGTGACTGGGGCGTCTCGCGCCAGCGTTACTGGGGCGCACCGATCCCAGTGATCAACTGCAACAGCTGCGGTGCCGTTCCAGTCCCCGAAGACCAGCTGCCGGTGCGTTTGCCGGAAGAGGTCGAGTTCGATGGCACGGGCTCACCGATCAAGAAGATGCGCGACTTCATCGACACGACCTGCCCCGAGTGTGGCGGTCCTGCCGAGCGTGAAACCGACACCTTCGATACTTTCATGGAGTCCAGCTGGTACTACGCCCGTTACGCAAGCATGAACCCGAATGCCATGCTTGACCCCAGGCAGGCCAATCACTGGCTGCCGGTGGATCAGTATATCGGCGGCATCGAGCACGCCATTCTGCACCTGCTCTACTCGCGCTTCTTCCACAAACTGATGCGTGACGAAGGCCTGGTCGACTCCGATGAGCCGTTCAAGCGCCTGCTGTGCCAGGGCATGGTGCTGGCCGACAGCTTCTACTATGAAGACGAGAAAGGCGGCCAGGTGTGGATCTCTCCGGCCGATGTAACCACAGAGAAGGACGAAAAGGGTCGCGTGATCCGCGCCACCGACGCCGAAGGTCGCGAGCTGAACCATGACGGCATGTCGAAGATGTCCAAGTCAAAGAACAACGGCATCGACCCGCAGATCATGATCGACCGCTACGGTGCCGATACCGTGCGCCTGTTCATGATGTTCGCCGCACCGCCGGAGCAATCGCTGGAATGGCTCGACTCAGGAGTTGAAGGGGCACATCGCTTCCTGCGGCGCCTGTGGAAACAGGTGCATGACCATCTGCAGCAGGGTGTCGAATGCCCGGCACTGAACGTCGATGCCCTGAACGAGACTCAGCGTGACCTGCGTCGAAAGGTACATGAAACCATCGCCAAGGTAAGCGATGACATGGAGCGCCGCCAGACATTCAATACAGCCATCGCCGCCGTGATGGAACTGTCCAACGCCATCGGCCGTTTTGTTGATGTCAGCGAGCAGGGCCGAGCCGTAACCCGCGAGGCTCTGGAAGCCGCAATCCGCCTGCTGTCGCCGATTGTGCCTCACGTTACACATCAGCTCTGGCTTGAGCTGGGCCACACGGATGATTTGCTGCACACAGCCTGGCCACAACTGGACGAGTCCGCCCTGACCCGCGCCAGTGTCGAGCTGGTGGTACAGGTGAACGGCAAGGTGCGCGCCAAGATCACCGTGTCCGCAGACGCGGACGAAGACGTGATCCTGCACACCGCGCTTGCCAGCGAAAACGTACAGAAGCATCTTGAAGGCAAAACGATCCGCAAGAAAATCGTTGTGCCCGGCAAACTGCTCAATATTGTTGTGGGCTGAACGGAGACTGCCATGACCCAGCGCCTGACCCTGCCCCTGCTTGCATTGCTGATGAGCCTGGCGCTCACTGCCTGCGGCTTCAAGTTGCGTGGCCTCTATGATGTACCGGAGGCACTGCGTCAGGTGCACCTGGTAACCGAGTCCACACCCAGCCAGATTGAGCCGGAGCTACGCTCGGCATTGGAAGTAAACCAGATTCGCCTCACGGAGTCTGGCCGCTACCAACTGGACATACTGTCGGAACGTCATACTCGCCGTACCGCTACATTGACCGGTAACGCTGACGCGGCTGAATATGAGCTGCGCTCGGAAATACGCTTCCAGGTACTGGATCGTCAGCGTGACAATGCGGTCGTAATGCCCGCGCGCAGTGTCATGAACGAACGGGTCTATCGCAACGAGCGCGACAACATCACCGCCAGCGGCTCACAGGAGACCCTGATCCGTCAGCAGATGCTGCAGGATCTGGCCCAGCAGATCGTACGTCAGTATCTGCGCATCAACACGGCCCAATGAAGACCCGTGCGGAACAGCTGAATGCTCAGCTGCAGCGACTCACATCCCCTCTACCGGTATTTATGGTCACCGGGGACGAGCCGCTGCAGCATGCCGAAAGCTGTGACGCCATTCGTGCCTGGCTGCGACAGGCAGACTTCACCGAGCGCGATGTGATGCATGTGGATGCAGGTTTCTCCTGGGAACGCCTGCTGGAAAGCGCCAACGCCCTGTCCCTGTTTGCCGATCGCAAGATCATCGAGCTGCGCCTTGGCAGTCAGAAACTGGATAAACAGGCCAGCGTTCTGCTGCAGCGCTATCTCGACAACCCCGCCCCCGACAATGTCCTGCTGATTCAGGCCGACCGACTCGATGCCGGTGCCAAAAAAAGTGCCTGGTTCAAGCAGGTGGAAAAGTGCGGGCTGATAGTAGAGATCTGGCCGGTAGAACCTGAGCAGCTGCCGCAGTGGATCTCGCAGCGCGCAGCTGCTCAGGGGCTTCAGCTCAGTGGCGACGCACTGCAACTGCTGTGTGCAAGGATAGAGGGCAATTTGCTGGCAGCGAAGCAGGAGCTGGACAAGCTCAACCTGCTCTATCCCGACCAGACCATCGATGCCGAGCAAGTGGTTGAAGCCGTTGCCGACAGTTCCCGTTACGACATTTTTGCGCTCAGTGATGCCGTACTGATGCGCGATCCTGCACGCTGCCAGAAGATCCTCCAGGTACTGCGCCAGGAAGGGGTTGAAGCCACACTGGTGCTCTGGGCGCTGACCCGAGAAATTCGCACCCTGCTCAACCTGCAGCGCGGGCTGGCCTCAGGCGTCCCCTACGACACCCTGTGCCAGCGAGAGAAGATCTGGGGCAAGCGCAAGCCACTGATGCGTAAGGCGAGTCAGCAGACGCCAGCCGCAAGACTGGAAGGCCTGCTGGTACTGAGCCATGATATTGATCAGGCGATCAAGGGCCAGCTCAACAGTTGCCCCTGGCTGCTGCTCTCCAGTCTCACCCTGGAGCTTTCCGGCTGCCAGCTGGGCCTGCCACACCCGATACACTGAACTGACAGACTCAGGCCCGGCTGTTAGTATTCAATGGCAGATCTGGTTGAGGAGCCGGCATGAAGCTGTTGCGATATTGTGTTGTACTGATCACTCCCCTGCTGCTGACCGCCTGTGGCGATCCGCCACCCGAGCGGATGAAACAGGGCGACAAGCTGTATGCCTATTACTGCCAGAACTGCCACCAGCAAACCGGGCTTGGCCCCTTTCTGGAGCAGGTTCCGCTCACCGAACGTTCATTGCAGCGACACGAGATCGTCCTGATGATCAAGCATGGTTATGATCAGGGACACAAACACATGCCCACCTTCAGCCAGCTCAGCGACCTGCAGGCCGATGCACTGGCGGCCTTTGTCATTGAGCGACGCAGGGCTCAGGCAAGGGCACCCTCAAACCCCAACTGACGCCAGGCTTCGTAAACCACAACGGCACAGGCATTGGACAGGTTCAGGCTGCGGCTGTCGGCCAGCATCGGCAGGCGCAGGCCTGAATGCTGCTGAATCAGTTCGCCGGGAAGGCCCCGGGTTTCGGGGCCGAACAACAGCAGATCGCCGGGAGCAAAGTCGGCATCGGCGTAACAGCGCTCCGCCTTGGTCGTCAGCGCCCAAACACGGCGTGGCTTTAGCACTTCCAGACAGGAGTGCAGATCATCATGTACCTGTACCCGCGCCCACTCGTGGTAATCCAGACCCGCCCGGCGCAGACGTTTGTCATCCAACTCAAACCCAAGCGGCCGGATCAAGTGAAGACGAAAGCCGGTGTTGGCACACAGGCGGATGATGTTCCCGGTATTCGGCGGAATTTCGGGTTGGTAAAGCGCCAGATCAAGCATCAGAGTCTCCGGTGGATCGGCCCGCCATTATACCGGCCAGCGGCTACTCGTCACCCTCTTCGTCATTAAGACCGGAGGTATCCATCTGCAGCTCCTTGATTTTGCGCGTAAGCGTGTTGCGCCCCCAGCCCAGCAGACGGGCAGCATCACGCCGGCGACCGGCCGTGGCTCCCAGCGCAGCGGTAATCATGACGCGTTCAAAGGCGGGTACCGCTTCCTGCAGAATCCCCTCGGACCCACGCGCCAGCTGCTGCTCTGCCCACAGCCTCAACCCTTCCTGCCAGCTGCAGCTGGTGCCTGCCACCTTGGGATCATGCTGCTGTTGCTCCAGCAACTCCGGTGGCAGGTCAGAGACCAGAACCTCACGCCCGGACGCCATCACCGTCAGCCAGCGACAGGTATTTTCCAGCTGACGCACATTGCCGGGCCATGACAGATCACACATGAACTCGGCCGTTTCCGGTTTCAGTACCTTGGGTTCCACCGCCAGCTCTTCAGCCGAGCTGGCCAGAAAGTGCCGTGCCAGGCGCGGAATGTCTTCGCGCCGCTCGGCCAGCCTTGGGATATGGATACGAATGACATTGAGACGATGAAACAGGTCTTCACGGAAACGCCCTTCCCGTACCAGTTTCTCCAGGTTCTGGTGGGTTGCCGCAATGATCCTGACATCGACCCGCACCGGTGTATGGCCACCCACCCGGTAGAACTCGCCATCGGCCAGCACACGCAGCAACCGGGTCTGGGTGTCAGCTGGCATGTCACCGATTTCGTCCAGAAACAGGGTGCCGCCATCCGCCTGTTCAAAACGGCCGCGACGGCTGGCAGCCGCGCCGGTGAAGGCACCTTTCTCATGCCCGAACAGCTCGGACTCGATCAGATCACGCGGGATCGCCGCCATATTCAGTGGAATGAACGGTTTGTCCGCCCGCGGGCTGTGCTTGTGCAGCGCATGGGCAACCAGTTCCTTGCCGGTACCGGACTCGCCGTTGATCAGCACCGTGATGTTGGAGTGTGCCAGTCGACCGATGGCACGGAACACCTCCTGCATCGCAGGCGCTTCACCGATGATCTCGGCCGCCTGCTCAGGCTGTGGCTGCGCCGTTTGTTCGCGCTGCTCCTGAGCATGCGCAACGGCACGCCGTACCAGTGACAGCGCTTCATCCACGTCAAACGGCTTGGGCAGGTATTCAAAGGCACCACCCTGATAGGAGGCCACGGCACTGTCGAGGTCCGAATGGGCCGTCATGATAATGATCGGCAACTGCGGCATCACCTCATGCAGATGCTGCAACAGCTTGAGCCCGTCCATGCCCGGCATGCGCACGTCGCTCAGAATGGCGTCCGGGTGCTCATCTTCCAGTCTGGCCAGCAGTGGCTGCGCCGAATCGAAGGCTTCGGTCTCGAAGCCTGCCGATGTCAGTGCCTTGTCGAGAACCCAGCGGATCGAGCGGTCGTCATCAACGATCCAGACCTTGGCTGCTTGTGTCATGACTCAACTCCAGTGGTATAAACAGGTTGAAGCGGGTCTGCCCCGGCTCCGACGTAAATTCGATCAGCCCCTTGTGCTGATTCATGATCGACTGGGCGATGGACAGACCCAGGCCGGACCCCTGCGCCCGGCTGCTGACCATGGGGTAAAAAATGGTATCGGCGATGTCATCTGGAATCCCCGGACCGTTGTCGATGATTTCCAGTGAGCACACCAGCCGATGGCGTTCGGTACCCAACGTAATCTGTCGCAGAGCCCGTGTACGCAGCATGATCTGAGGCGCCGATGTCCCGGCCTCTTCCATCGCCTGTACCGCATTGCGGATGATATTCAGTACTGCCTGAATCAACTGACCCCGAGCGCCATCAAATTCGGGAATGCTCGGGTCATAGTCACGCAGAAGACTGACGCGATTGCCGGTTTCAGCCTTTACCAGACTGCAGACATGTTCAAGAATGGCGTGAATGTTCACACGCTCAATCACCGGCAGCTTGTGCGGCCCCAGCAGGCGGTCCACCAGGTGACGCAGCCGGTCCGCTTCTTCAATAATGATCTGGGTGTACTCGTGCAACTCTTCCCGATCAAGCTCGCGATCCAGCAACTGGGCAGCTCCTCGAATGCCACCAAGCGGATTCTTGATCTCATGCGCGAGTCCTCGAACCAGTATTCGCGCACTGGCATGACGGGTGAGCAGTTCCTCTTCCCGCTCAATTCGCATCAACCGGTCACGCGCCTGTATCTCAAGCAGAATGCCCCCATCCGGTATCGGGTTGACGCTGTAATCAACCGTCAACTCCTGTCCGGTCTGCGTCACCAGCCGCGCCTCTCGCTTGCTGTAGGGGTGGCCGCTGCATAACGACTGGCGCAAGACATCCAGTTCCTCTTCACTGGATGACAGCCATTCTTCAATCGGGCGATCCTTCAGCCGTCGCGCACTGGCTTCAAGCAGCATTTCAGCGGCCGGATTCATGTACTGAATACACAGAAACTCGTTCAGCACCAATACCGAGCTGGTCAGGTTATCCAATATCTGCTTGTGTGACTGTGAACGGGACATCGGTTGCTCTCCTTCCTGACCCTGTGCTTGCAAGAAAAGCGCCAGTTTTACTGAAATTTCAATCGCCCGGTATACGGGGGTTTGGCGCCACACCTGCGCTCGCTGAAAGGCTTTTCAAAAAGCCTTACGCACCATAATAGTGCAATGTTTTGATCCGGTGCACACCTGCACCGTAAACGCACAGCCCTGAACGCCGGAGACAAAAAAGGCCTCCCGAGGGAAGCCTTTTTCAGTTCTGCAACTCAGTGCCGATTACACGGAGTAGTACAGGTCGAACTCGACCGGGTGAGTGGTCATGTTGACCTTGGCCACTTCTTCACGCTTCAGCTTGATGTACGCATCCAGCATGTCGTCGGTGAACACGCCACCACGGGTCAGGAACTCACGGTCTTCTTCCAGAGCATCCAGCGCTTCAGTCAGAGAGGCAACAACTGTCGGGATCTCTTTTGCCTCTTCCGGCGGCAGGTCATACAGATCCTTGTCAGCCGGGTCGCCCGGGTGGACCTTGTTCTGGATACCGTCGAGGCCCGCCATCAGCAGCGCTGCAAAGCACAGGTACGGGTTGGCAGCCGGATCAGGGAAACGTGCTTCAACACGACGCCCTTTCGGACTGGTGGTGTACGGAATACGCAGGGAAGCGGAACGGTTGCGAGCGGAGTAGGCCAGCATAACCGGTGCTTCGAAGCCCGGTACCAGACGCTTGTAGGAGTTGGTAGACGGGTTGCAGATGGCGTTCAGTGCCTTGGCGTGCTTGACGATACCGCCAATGTAGTACAGCGCCGTTTCGCTCAGGCCACCGTAGCCGTCGCCGGCAAAGATGTTGGCACCGTCCTTGGACATGGACAGGTGAACGTGCATACCAGAGCCGTTGTCGCCTACCAGCGGCTTGGGCATGAAGGTAGCGGTCTTGCCGTACGCATGTGCCACGTTGTGTACACAGTACTTCAGGATCTGAACTTCGTCTGCCTTGGCAACCAGGGTGTTGCCGCGCACACCGATTTCACACTGACCGGCTGTGGCCACTTCGTGGTGGTGTACTTCGATGGTCAGGCCCATGGCTTCCATCGCATCACACATCGCCGCACGCAGATCATGCAGGGAGTCGATCGGCGGAACCGGGAAGTAACCACCCTTCACACGAGGACGGTGGCCAGTATTGCCGCCTTCGATCTTGTGGTTGGATGCCCAGGACGCTTCTTCAGACTGGATGCTGTAACCACAACCGCTGATGTCAGCATGCCATTCAACACCGTCAAACACGAAAAATTCGGGTTCCGGGCCCAGCATGGCAGAGTCGGCGATGCCGGTAGACTTCAGGTACTCTTCTGCACGGCGAGCAACAGAACGCGGATCACGCTCGTAACCCTGGCCAGTGGCCGGCTCGATGATGTCGCAGCGAACGATAACGGTTGCGTCTTCGGTGAAGGGATCCAGAACGGAAGCACTGTCGTCCGGACGCAGGATCATGTCGGATTCCTGAATACCCTTCCAGCCGGCAATGGAAGAACCGTCAAACATTTTGCCGTCTTCAAAGAAGTCGTCACCCATGTCAGTGACAGGGATGGTCACGTGCTGTTCCTTGCCCTTGAAGTCGGTGAAGCGCATGTCGATCCATTTTGCGCCGCTTTCTTTGATCAGATTCAGAGTCTTCTCTGACATTTGGCTATCCCCACTCGTTATTAAGTATTGCCAGAACAATACTTCTGTCATTACGGATCCGGAAACCGGTTTGCTATTACTTAAGCAAAGGCTGTGCCATGTTGAAAATCACGCTAACCCACTGATTTTCTGTTTTAGCTCACACCCTTTAACAATATATATCGCACCAAAATCGTGCATACCGGAAAACAATGAACCATTAGGGTGCATTGATGGTCGATTTTGGGGCTGCACTGGTAATCGGTAATCCATGATAGTGCAATCAGACCAGAAATGCTGTGCCTGGCACAGGCTTCCCGGCAGCTTTTTTTACCAGTAACCTGTAACGACCAGATGATCAACCACAGGTGATGGACATGGCCCCCAGGGAATTACTGACTGCCACACTGATAACCGCTTTATTGGGAATCAGCACCACCGCAACAGCTTCGAGCGCTTCAGAAGAAAACTACCGCAAACGCTTCCCGGCCCAGTGGCTGGAACGCAACGGTGAAATCAGACTCGAGACGGTTTGCTACAACTATCCCGGCAACAGCTACATGTATCGACTGTGCCGAGAGCAGGCGACCCAGTCACTTCAAGCCCGCTGCAGCCGTTATCGTGCACTGACGGATACCTACAGCGGCGATACCCAAGCGCACTATCTGCGCATGGCACACAAGTACTGCACCGCAAGCGAGCATTACCAGCCACTGCCCGAGGCTGAAAAAGAGAGCGATGTAACACAATAATGATCACTCAGTGATCGCTTGTTTAACCTCCCTTCCGTATAATGTCGCGCTTTACACCATCACAGGGTACACACGCGTGATTGAAAACCTCCGAAATATTGCCATTATCGCCCACGTTGACCACGGCAAAACCACACTGGTCGACAAGCTGCTGCAGCAGTCAGGCACTCTGAACCGCCGCGATGAAAGCGCTGAGCGCATCATGGATTCCAATGACCAGGAGCGTGAGCGCGGTATCACCATTCTGGCCAAGAACACAGCCATCCGCTGGAACGACTACCGTATCAACATCGTTGACACACCGGGGCATGCGGACTTTGGTGGTGAGGTTGAACGTGTACTCTCCATGGTGGACTCGGTTCTGCTGCTGGTGGATGCGGTTGACGGCCCCATGCCGCAGACCCGCTTCGTAACCCAGAAAGCATTTGCTCAGGGCCTGCACCCGATCGTGGTCATCAACAAGATCGACCGCCCGGGCGCGCGTCCGGACTGGGTTATGGACCAGGTATTTGACCTGTTCGACAACCTGGGCGCCACCGACGAACAGCTGGATTTCCCGATCGTTTATGCCTCTGCCCTGAACGGCATTGCCGGCAATGATCCCGAAGAGATGGCCGACGACATGACGCCGCTGTTTGAGGCGATCGTCAAGCATGTGCACGCGCCGCGTGTCGATGCCGACGGCCCGTTCCAGATGCAGATCTCTGCGCTGGACTACAACAGTTATGTAGGCGTTATCGGTGTTGGCCGTGTGTCACGCGGCAGGATCAAGACCAACACCCAGGTGAAGGTGATCGACAGCCACGCCAAGGTGCGTAACGGTCGTGTGCTCAAGATCATGGGCTACCACGGTCTGGAGCGTATCGAAGTTGATACGGCGCAGGCGGGTGACATCATCTGCGTGACCGGTCTGGATGAACTGAACATCTCCGACACCCTGTGCGACCCGGAAGTGATTGAAGCACTGCCGGCACTGTCTGTAGACGAACCCACCGTCTCCATGACCTTCCAGGTCAACGACTCTCCGTTTGCAGGTCAGGAAGGCAAGTTCGTCACCAGCCGTAACATCAAGGAGCGTCTGGATCGTGAGCTGATTCACAACGTGGCCCTGCGCGTTGAACCCGGTGACACTCCGGAAAAATTCCGTGTCTCCGGTCGTGGTGAACTGCACCTGTCGGTGCTGATCGAGTCCATGCGCCGCGAAGGCTTCGAGCTGGGTGTATCCCGCCCCGAAGTTATCCAGAAAGAAGTGAACGGCGAAATCCACGAGCCTTACGAAGTCGTGATGATCGACGTGGAAGAAGAACACCAGGGCTCCATCATCGAAGAACTGGGCAAGCGTCGCGCCGACATGACCAACATGGAAGTGGACGGCAAGGGTCGTGTACGCCTGACCTTCATGATGCCGTCCCGCGGCCTGATCGGCTTCCGCAGCCAGTTCATGACCATGACATCCGGTACCGGCATCATGACATCGGTCTTCGACCATTACGGCCCGGTCAAGGCCGGTGACGTGATCTCTCGTCACAACGGTGTACTGGTTTCCATGGTCACCGGCAAGGCACTGGGCTACGCCCTGTTCAACCTGCAGGAGCGCGGCCGTCTGTTCATAGACCCCAACGTTGAGGTCTATGAAGGCATGGTGCTGGGTATTCACAGCCGCAACAACGACCTGGTGATCAATCCCACCAAGGGCAAGCAGCTGACCAACGTACGTGCGTCCGGCACCGATGAAAACATCGTGCTGACCCCGCCGATCAAGTACTCACTGGAACAGGCTCTGGACTTCATCGAAGATGATGAGCTGGTCGAAGTGACCCCGGCAGCCATCCGCATCCGCAAGAAGCTGCTGAAAGAGAACGAGCGCAAGCGCAACAAGAAGTAATCCGCTTCTCGCGTGAGTGCATGGAAAGGCCGGCGGAGCAATCCCCGGCCTTTTTGTTTGTCTGCCACCCATCTGCAGGTCGATGATGGAGTGCCCACAACAGGAATACCCGTGAACAACAACGATATAATGCGACGCCTGCGCTACACTTTTGATCTCAGGGATTCGGCCATGGTCGAGATCTTTGCAGCAGCCGACCACCCTGTTACTCAGGAGCAGGTCGTCAACTGGTTGCGAAAAGAGGATGACCCCGCGTACTGCGCGGCGGCGGATACCGACCTGGCCCTTTTTCTTAACGGCCTTATCAATACCCGTCGCGGCCGTCGCGAAGGCGAACAGCCTCAACCGGAAAAACGCCTGAGCAACAATATGGTCTTCATGAAGCTGAAAATCGCCTTGAACATGACCTCGGATGATGTGCTCGACACCCTGCAGAGCGTCGGATTCCCTCTGAGCAAGCATGAGCTCAGTGCCTTTTTTCGCAAGCCCGACAACAAGCACTACCGGGAGTGCAAGGACCAGATTCTGCGCAACTTCCTGCTCGGCATACAGCGGCGATTTCGCCGTGACGACTCAGAAGTCATAGACTCAGAGAGCCATTAAGCCGACAAGATCAACACTTTTCACCCGAGCACAGACATCGGTTCACCTGACTGCAGTGGGTCGATATACTGATCCTATTCGTCAACCTCAGGAGAACCCCATGCGCACCCTCTACCCCGAGATCGGCATCAATCATGAGTATTACCTTGAGGTTGGCGACCGGCATACCCTGTACGTGGAGGAGTGTGGCAACCCCAATGGCATTCCGGTTCTGTTTGTACACGGTGGGCCTGGCGGGGGCTGCGGCGCAACTCACCGACGTTTCTTCAACCCCGAACGCTATCGCATCATTCTCTTCGACCAGCGCGGTTGCGGTCGCTCAACGCCACACGCAGAGCTCGAAGCCAATACCACTCAGGTACTGGTGGACGACATGGAGCGGATCCGAGAGTTTCTCAGCGTGGAGCAGTGGCTGCTGTTTGGTGGCAGCTGGGGTTCGACCCTGAGCCTGGTCTATGCCGAGACGCATCCGGAGCGAGTTGCCGGCATGATCCTGCGCGGCATTTTTCTCTGCCGCGACCGGGATATCCAATGGTTTTACCAGCAGGGTGCCAGCGCCCTGTTCCCCGACTACTGGCAGGATTACCTGCAGCCCATTCCCGCTGCAGAGCGAGACGATCTACTCAGTGCCTACCATCAACGCCTGACCGGAAACAATGACCTGGTGCGGATGCAGGCGGCCAAGGCCTGGTCCGTATGGGAGGGGCGCTGCTCAACACTGGACCCGAACCCGGATGTGGTTGAGCACTTTGCCGACCCTCATTTCGCACTGGCGATGGCACGCATCGAGGCACACTATTTTATCCACAAGGCGTTCCTTGAGCCGGATCAGCTCCTGAATGATGCCCACCGACTGACGGACATTCCGATCACCATTGTGCACGGTCGCTACGATGTGGTTTGCCCGCTGGAGCAGGCCTTTGCCCTGCAACAGGCGGCACCGCATGCGCGTCTGCATATCGTTCGAGATGCAGGCCACTCGGCCTTTGAGCCTGGCATTATCGACAACCTGATCCACGCCACCGACGAATTTGCCCAGCGCAGCGCCTGAGGAGCAACACCGTGAAGGGACTGATTCAGCGTGTCAGCCATGCCTGTGTAAAAGTGGATGGTGAGGTAACCGGCGCCATTGATGGCGGCATTCTGTTACTGCTCGGAGTGGAACAGGGCGACAGCCAGGCGACAGCCGACAAACTGCTGCAAAAGGTACTGAACTACCGTATTTTCCCTGATGCCGATGGCAGGATGAACCTGAGCCTGAGCGACACCGCTGGCGGACTGCTGGTGGTATCGCAGTTCACACTGGTTGCCGATACGCGCAAGGGACTGAGGCCCGGCTTTTCCCGCGGTGCAGCACCCGATGAAGGTGAGCGCCTGTATGACCTGTTTGTTCACCGGGCGCGTGAAACGCATGGGGCAGTCGAAACCGGTCGCTTTGGTGCGGATATGAAGGTAGAGCTTTTGAATGACGGGCCGGTCACCTTTCTGCTCGAGGTGCCGCCCGTCGACTGACAGCGGCATCAAGCGATGCAGCTGGGCTCGACCAGATGGTGGGTGACGCGCGTTTCCAGCTTGATGTTGTCATGCAGCGGACAGCGGCCACAGACGGCGTCCAGGAACACCTGTTTCTCTTCATCGGTCATGTCAGCATCGATTTCGGCTGATACCTGGATCTGCTGGAAGCCTGTGCGGTCATCACTGGGCTTGCCCAGCAAACCGGCCGGATTGTAATCACCCTCTACACTGACTTTCATGCCCCGCAGTTCAATCTTCTGCTGCATCGCCGCGATACGGCCGATGGTGCAAATACATCCCCCGAGCGAGAACAGAAAGTACTCCAGTGGAGTGGGCCCCTGGTTCTGCCCGCGGGCGGCCTCCGGCTGGTCAATCACCACCTGATGGCCGCGGATATCCGCGCGAACGGCAAAGCCCTCTGCCATCTGGGTGTTAACACTTACTCGCTTGTCGGCACTCATGCACGGCTCCTCATATATTAGTTAAGAATCAACTAATATTATTGATTCCCGCAAGCAGATGCAAACGCTCGATACCTGTAAGAGAAGGTCCGCTTCAAACACCAGTGCCAGCGCTCAGAACAGGCCGCCCGGATCGATCGGTGCCCCTTCCGTGTCACCTTCGGGGCGTGACTGCAGTCGGTCCAGCGCTTCTTCGGCATCACCCTTCTGAATGACAATTTCCACACGACGGTTGCGAGCCCGCAACTCTGCCGTGCTGTTGGGTGCCAGCGCGCGCGTATCGGCATAGCCGGTAATATTGAAGCGGGACTGGTCAATGCGGCGGTCAGCAAAAAGTTCATGCGCCACCGCCAGCGCCCGCGCGGCTGAAAGATCCCAGTTGGATTCAAAACGCCGCCCGGAATAGGGGATGTTATCGGTGTGACCCTCAATGGCCACCTTGCCACTGATACTCAACAACAGGTCACGTATTTTGGCAATCACCGGAATGTACTGAAACTTGAGTTCGGCCGATCCGGAATCAAACGAGCCCCGCTCCTTAACCCGGATGATGATGCGGGTACCATCGGTTTCAACCTCGATACTGCCTTCACCGATTTCGGCCGCCAGCGCCTGGGCTACGGCAACCGCTTCCTGCTGCGCCTGCTCTTCCTGCTGCCGGCGCAGCTCTTCAAGCCCTTTCAGCTCGTCTTCGATCTGAGACTCGCCCTCGCGCGAGCGCACATCCAGACTGTTGAGGTCATTATTGATCGTCATCTGACGAACTTCATTCAACGGGGTGGGCTCCGGGCGGCCGGGGCTGAATTCCTGCGCAATGATGGAAGTGCCCTTCGGGATATCTTCCACCTTGATCTGGTTCTGAACGCCGAACGCCTCACGCATGGAACCGGCCAGCTGCTTGAACTTCAGTACATCCATCTCGGAAAACGAGAGCAGCAGCACGAAGAAGCACATCAGAAGCGACATCAGGTCGGCGAAGGTCGCCATCCACAAGGGTGACCCCGCTGGCGGACATTTACATTTCTTGTCTTCGTTGTCGTCACTCATAGCCGACTCCCTCAGCTTTCAGCAACGGCACGTTTACGCTCGGGCAGGTAGTTGCGCAGCATCTGATCGATGACGCGCGGGTTCTGACCCGCCTGGATCGCCAGCAAGCCGTCGATGATCAGCGCCTGATTCAGCGCTTCTTCTTCCTTGCGCACATCCAGCTTGTCCGCAACCGGAATGGCAAACATGTTGGCGATCATGGCACCGTACAGTGTCGTCAACAGTGCAACCGCCATGGCCGGACCAATGGATTTTGGATCGGACATGTTGGACAGCATCTGCACCAGACCCACCAAGGTGCCGATCATCCCCATTGCCGGCGCCACATCTCCCATGGCTCGGAATATCTTTGAACCAAAGTCGTGCCGCTCGTATGTAAGGCCAGCCTCTTTCTTTAACAGCTGTTTGACCACTTCAGGGTCATGTCCATCCACCAGCAGCTGAATACCACGCTGCATGAAGTCAGAGGAAACCTCTTTATCCTCAAGTGACAGCAGCCCCCCCTTGCGTGCCGCATCGGCCAGATCAACCGTTTCAGAGATGATGTCCTCAGGGTTAACTGACTTGAACATGAACGCCTTTGCCATGATTTTTCCGGCACCGAGAAACTGCCCGAGGGTGAACTTCATCAACACCACCAGCAGTGTTCCGCCGACAACGATCAGCATGGACGGTGGGTTGACAAAAATACCGATATCACCGCCCAGTACCATCGCGGCAACGATGATAGCAAAAGCCCCTAAGAGGCCAACGAGGGTAGCCAGATCCACTGATCGCTCCTGAAAAATATGTACCGATGCTAATGAAGGGCAAGAACGCTGACTTTGCCAGCAGCAGATCATACCAGAATTAAACATACGTTCACGCTTTGATCAGCTTTTTCCGTGCCTCTGATTGACCCTTGTGGGCAGGTTGGTTAACGTGGACGCCTTAACCGATCAGATGAAATCCGCATGACCCGCAAAGCCGAGAAACCCGACTTCGAACACGCCCTGTCAGAGCTTGAAAGCCTCGTGGTACGTCTTGAGCAGGGTGACCTGCCCATTGAGGATGCCCTCACCTCATTCGAGCAGGGTGTACGCCTCACGCGTGAATGCCAGACCATCCTGCAACAGGCAGAGCAGAAAGTGCAGCTGCTGACTGAGCAGGATGGCGAAATTCTCACCAGTGACTTTCCCGCCCGGGAAGAGTAGGCATGGACATTCAACAGGTACTGGCACAGTACCGCTCGCGCACCGAACTGCAGCTTGAGCAGCTCTTTATGGAAGCGGCATCACTTGAGCCCCGACTGCCCAAAGCCATGCGTTACGGCCTGCTTAACGGCGGCAAACGTGTGCGTCCCGCTCTGGTGTATCTTTGCCACCGCCTCTGCAGCACCAGCGCGTCACCTCATCCCCTGACGGACCGGGCCGCCGTTGCCATCGAATGCATCCACAGCTACTCGCTTATTCATGATGACCTGCCGGCGATGGACGATGACGACCTGCGCCGTGGCAAACCCACCTGCCATATTGCCTTTGATGAGGCGACAGCCATTCTTGCCGGTGATGCCCTGCAGTGTCTGGCATTTGAGCAGCTGAGCGAAATCGTCGACCCGATGCTGGCCTTGCGTCAGCTGAAGATGATGCAGGTGCTGGCGCGCGCCAGCGGTCGGCAGGGCATGGTAGCCGGGCAGGCGTTTGACCTTGGTCATGTTGGCCAGCCTCTGACACTGGAGCAGCTGCAGGCGATGCACGCCTGCAAGACCGGAGCACTGATTACCTGTGCCGTAGAGCTGGGCGCACTTTCAGCCGGTGAGCCGGAAGGCGAACGTCTGGACCAACTGCGCCGCTTTGGTGACCTGATCGGGCTGGCATTTCAGGTTCAGGACGACCTGCTGGATATCGAAGGCGACACCGCCACGCTGGGCAAGCCCCAAGGTTCGGATCAGGCGCAGAACAAGCCCACCTATCCCGCTCTGCTGGGTATTGACGGCGCACGTTCAAAACTGAACCAGCTGCACCAGGAAGCCGTAGCCATACTCACAGGCTTTGGCCCTGATACCGAAGCCTTGATTGCCCTGACCGACTACATCGTTGCGCGTGACCATTGAGCATGTTCAGCCAGATTCCTGACCAACGGCCCGACACTGCGCTGCTGGATCACATTCAGTCGCCAACCGAGCTGCGCCGGCTTAGCCGCACCGAATTGCCTGAATTGGCACGGCAACTGCGTGCTTTTCTGCTCTGGTCCGTGGGCCAGACTGGTGGCCATTTCGGTGCGGGTCTTGGCGTTGTCGAGCTGACCATTGCACTGCACTACCTGCTCAACACTCCGGATGACAGCCTGATCTGGGATGTGGGCCACCAGAGTTATCCACACAAGATTCTGACCGGTCGGCAAGAGCAGATGCGCAGCATGCGCCAGAAAGGGGGTCTGTCCCCATTTCCAAAACGCTCGGAGAGCCCGTTCGACTGTTTCGGTACCGGCCACTCCAGCACTTCGATCAGCGCGGCGCTGGGAATGGCGCTGGGCCACCGGCTGCAGGGACAAAATCGACGCACCGTGGCCGTCATCGGTGATGGTGCCATGACGGCTGGCATGGCATTCGAAGCGTTGAATCATGCCGCCCACACCGGTGCCGACCTGCTGGTCATCCTGAACGACAACGACATGTCGATCTCGCGCAACGAAGGCGGTCTGGCAAGCTATCTGGCACGCAACCTGAAACAGAAAATGGATGGCCCCGTCACCGCCGCCCTGTTCAAGGCACTGGAGTTCAACTACGCAGGCCCGGTCGACGGGCATGATTTCAGCCTGCTGCTGCCGGCGCTGGAACAATCACTGCAACGCTCAGGCCCACAGCTGCTGCATGTCATCACCCGAAAGGGAAAGGGGTTTGCACCCGCCGAAGCCGACCCGGTGGGCTACCATGCCCTGACCAAGATCGAGCCGCTGGCTGCAGCCGACAACACCCCCAAACGCCCCAAATACTGCAACCTGTTTGGCCGCTGGCTGGCAGAGACCGCAGCTCGGGACTCACGTCTGGTCGGCATCACCCCGGCCATGCGCGAAGGCTCAGACCTGATCGAGTTCTCCGAGCGCTTCCCCGAGCGCTATTTCGATGTTGCCATCGCCGAGCAACATGCCGCAACGCTGGCGGCCGGCTTCGCCTGCAGCGGTATGAAGCCGGTACTGGCAATCTACTCCACCTTTTTCCAGCGCGCCTGGGATCAGATCGTACATGATGTCGCGATTCAGGAGCTTGACCTGCTGCTGGCGATCGACCGGGCAGGACTGGTCGGTGAAGATGGTGCCACTCATGCCGGTTGCTTTGATATCGCGGCGCTGCGTTGCCTGCCCGGTATGCTGCTGATGACACCAGCCGATGAGACCGAGCTGGAAGCGATGCTGACATTGGGCTATCGGTACCCGGGCCCTGCCGCGGTTCGCTACCCCCGTGGCAGTGCTGCATTGCCACAGACAGACGAGACCGCTGCACTGGATGTTGGCAAAAGCCGATTACTGCGCAGGGGCAAACAGGTGGCACTGCTCAATTTTGGCCCATTGCTGGACAGTGCACGGCAGGTAGCCGACACGAATGGCTATACATTGGTAGACATGCGCTTTGTGAAACCGCTGGACAGCGGCATGGTCGCGCAATTGGCAGATGAGCATGAACTGCTGGTCACGCTGGAGGATCATGCCATTCAGGGGGGCGCAGGATCAGCGGTAGCCGAGTTCTGCAGCGAAGCAGCCCTTGCGACAGAGCTGCTGCTGTTGGGCATACCGGACCGCTGGATCAGTCACGCCAGTCGCAGCGAGCAGCTGGCCGAGTGCGGTCTGGATGCGCCCGGTATCGAAACCGCGATCCGGCAGCGCCTGCAGAGCTAGTTATTCATCCTTGAAATGGTGTTCGGTCATCATGTGACCGAGCTTGCCCATCTTGGTCTGCAGATAGCTTTCGTTGTGGCGGTTCTTGCCGACCTGCAGCGGCACACGCTCTGACACGTTAACACCGTATTTCTCCAGTGCCGCCACCTTGCGTGGATTGTTGGTCATCAGTTTGACTGCCCTGATGCCCAGATGCTCCAGCATCGGTTCACACATGCTGTAGTCGCGCATATCCGCGGCAAAGCCCAGCTGCTCGTTGGCCTCCACCGTATCGGCACCGCCATCCTGCAGATGATACGCCTTGATCTTGTTCAGCAGACCAATCCCCCGGCCCTCCTGGCGCAGATACAGCAGTACACCCTTGCCCTCTTCCGCAATGCGCTTGAGTGCTTCCTGCAGCTGGAAGCCACAGTCACAGCGCAGGCTGAACAGCGCATCGCCGGTCAGACACTCGGAGTGAATACGAGCCAGTACCGGCTCGTCACCGGCCACGTCACCGAACACCAGCGCGACATGCTCTTTCCCGGTGGCGGGGTCTTCAAAACCCACCATGGTAAATACCCCCCAGGGGGTTGGCAGCCGCGAATCGGCTACATACTGAACTGACACCTTGGTTGTTTCCTCTGCAAATTCTTGTTCTCAGGGTGCGGCGGGCAGCGGCTCAAAACAGCCAGATAATGCCCTGCAGCACCAACGCGGCCATGATTCCGGCCAGCACATCATCCAGCATGATGCCCAGTCCACCATGCACATGGCGATCCACCGGGCCGATCGGCCAGGGCTTCCAGATATCGAACAGGCGAAACAGAATAAAGCCCGCCAGCGCCCAGATCCAGTCGACCGGTACCGCGATCATGGTAATCCAGTAGCCGACAAACTCGTCCCAGACAATGCCGCCGTGGTCATGTACGCCAAGATCCCGAGATGTACGCCCACACAGCCAGATCCCGATCACAAAGGCGACCAGCACCAACAGCAGATAGATCGTCAGCGGGGTCTGTGCCATCAGATACCAGAGTGGCACCGCCGCCAGCGTTCCCGCTGTACCCGGCGCCTTGGGGGAAGCTCCACTGCCGAGACCAAAAGCCAGAAAATGGACCGGGTTTCGCCACACTGAGGCGGGTGCCTTATTCATCTTCACTCCTGAAATGATCCCAACTGCCGGGCAAATCGCCCAACATTGTCGCCCCTGCCTGCAGTACCTGAAGGCCTGTATCAGTGGTTATTTCACCGACATCGGTCAGGCGGATACCCAGCGCTTGTGCCGTTTCCAGACACGCCGACAGCTGCCCGACCGGCACCGTCAGGCAAAGCTCAAAGTCTTCGCCACCGGCCAGTGCCCAGTCTTGCGCCTGCTGTGGATAAAGCTGCTGCAGGGCGGATGAGAGGGGCAATTGATCGGCCTGCAATCGTGCTCCCACCCCGGAAGCGTCGAGGATATGGCCCAGATCACCCAGCAGACCATCTGAGACATCAATTGCCGCATGTACCTGTTCACGCAGGCTCTGGGCCAACTCAAGCCGCGGTTCGGGACGGTAGAAACGTTGTCTCAACTGCTCAACCGGTTCTGACTCTGCGTTCAAGGGCAGCGGTTGCAGCAGCGTTTCCAGACCGCCCCGGCTGTCCCCCAGGGTACCACTGACCAGAATGCGATCACCGGGAACAGCACCACTGCGCAGCCACGCCTGCCCCTTGGGCACCAGCCCATGCACTTGTGCACTGAGGACGCAGACCGGGCCACGGGTGGTGTCCCCTCCCACCAAGGCAATACCCAGCTCACTGCAGCGTCGAGACAGTCCGCGCGAGAACGCCAGCAGCCAGCTTTCATCCGCCAGCGGCAGGGTCAGGGCCAGCGTGAGCCAGGCGGGGGTTGCGGCCATCGCCGCCAGATCACTGACCGCGGCTCCCACAAGGCGCTCGGCCAGTTGTGCGGGCGCGGTATCGGGCAAAAAATGCACGCCCTCCACCAGCGTATCGATCGACACCACCAGCTGCTGGCCTGCAGGCACCTCCAGTACGGCACAGTCATCACCAATGCCGTTGATGACACCTGCACCGGCTTGCTCCTGCATGAAGCAGCGGCGGATCAGCTCGAACTCACCCACGCGGATCTGTCATCGTTCAGTCGGCAGCACGCCGAGCACGAATTTCAGCCGCACGCACGCGCTGGGCCAGCTTGTCGAGAATGCCGTTGACGTACTTGTGGCTTTCCGTGGCACCGAACACCTTGGCCAGCTCAACGCTCTCGTTGATCGCCACACGATAGGGCACCTGCAAACGGTGAATCAGCTCGTAGGCACCGATGCGCAGTACGCTCAGTTCAACCGGGTCAAGATCGGTCAGCGGCCGGTCAAGAAACGGACGATAGGCCTCATCCAGATCCTTGCTGCCAGACGTCACACCGCGCAGCAGCTCAGAAAACAGCTGCACATCGGTTCGGGTCATGTCGTTATCGACCCGAAACTGAGCCTCGATCTCATTGGCACTCTGACCCGCCATGGACCACTGATACAGTGCCTGCAGCGCGAAGCTGCGTGCACTGCGGCGCATTTCGGTCAGGTTGGGCTTGTCCTTTTTACTCGGCGTGGAGTCGTTCATGCTCAAACCTCAAGCTGACGCATCAGGCTGACCATTTCCAGCGCTGACAGTGCGGCTTCCGCTCCCTTGTTACCGGCCTTGGTACCGGAACGCTCAATCGCCTGTTCGATGGAATTCACGGTCAGGATGCCGTTGGCCACGGGAATATCGTAGTCCATGGACACCTGGGCCACGCCCTTGGAGCTCTCTGACGAGACGTACTCAAAGTGCGGCGTACCGCCACGGATCACGGCACCCAGTGCGATAATGGCGTCGTCCTGCTTCTGCTGAGCAACACGCTTGACTGCCAGCGGGATCTCGAACGCGCCCGGTACACGGATGACACGGATGTTGTCTTCAGAGACACCGTGACGCACCAGCGCATCGATGGCACCGTCCAGCAGGCTTTCAACCACGAACGCGTTGAAGCGGCCAACCACAATTGCATACTTGCCGTCGGCGCTCACGAAGTCGCCTTCAAATACTTGTACTGTCATAGACTTGTCCATCAATCCTCGTAGGGGATGTACTCTTCGATCTCCAGATCAAACCCGGAGATCGCGTTGAATTTCATCGGTGAACTGAGCAGGCGCATTTTGTGCACACCCAGATCCCGCAGAATCTGTGAGCCGGTACCCACGGTCATGTAGGCACCGGAGGCACTGACATTGACCTTGGAGCGGGTACGATCGGCGTTGAGCAGGGTTTCGATCGCCTCGCCCAGATCGACACGGGTGTCCTTGTCGATCAGCAGCACCACGCCCTTGCCCTCATTCGCCACACGCTCCAGCGCACGGCGCATGGTCCATTTCACCTCCGGGCCACGGCGCACGCCGACCACATCGCGCAACACTTCAGTACGGACATGGACGCGCACCAGCGTGGACTCGTTCGGGTCGATGTCGCCCTTCACCAGCGCAAGGTGGGTGCAGTTCTGAATTTCGTCACGATAGCTGACATAGCGGAACTCACCAAATTCGGTCGGCAACATACCCTCGCCCACACGCTCGACCGTATGCTCATTGCGGGTACGGTAGTGGATCAGATCCGCGATGGTACCGATCTTGATGCCGTGCTTGGCGGCGAACTTTTCCAGATCGGGGCGACGCGCCATGCTGCCGTCTTCGTTGATGATCTCAACAATGACCGACGCCGGCGCAAAACCTGCCAAACGTGCCATATCGCAACCGGCTTCCGTATGGCCGGCACGGCTGAGCACGCCACCAGGCTGGGCCATCAACGGGAAAATATGCCCCGGCTGAACGATATCTTCCGGCTGAGCATCACTCTTGACGGCCGCGTGTACGGTAACCGCACGATCAGCTGCCGAAATACCGGTGGTCACACCCTTGGCGGCTTCAATCGACAGCGTGAAGTTGGTCGAAAAGGCGGCACCGTTGTTTTGCACCATCAGCGGCAACTTGAGCTGCTCACAGCGCTCGCGGGTAAGGGTCAGGCAGACCAGACCGCGGGCGTGGGTGATCATGAAGTTGATGTCTTCCGGACGCACGCACTGGGCGGCAATCACCAGGTCACCTTCATTCTCGCGATCTTCGTCATCCATCAGGATGACCATCTTGCCCTGGCGGATATCTTCGATCAGTTCTTCAGTTGTATTCAGCTGCATAGTCCTCTCCCGCCGCATCAGCGACGCATGAATCCGTGTTGGGCCAGCATCGCCAGTGTCAGGCCGCCCGCTGTCTCGTCCTCAGCCTGTGGAGCCGCGGCTCCGATCAGGCGTTCAAGATAGCGAGCAATGATATCCACCTCCAGGTGGACCCGACGACCGGCGCTGTAGCGGTCGATAATCGTTTCCTGTGCCGTGTGCGGCACGATATTGAGCCAGAAGCAGTCGCCATCGAGGCTGTTGACGGTGAGGCTAACCCCATCCACTGTGATCGAGCCCTTGGCAGCCACATAACGCTGAATGGATAGCGGCATACGGATTTTCAGCTGCACCGAACGGGCATCATCCGCACGCTCCAATACTGTACCCACGGCATCCACATGACCGGTGACAATATGCCCGCCCAGACGGCTGTCGGGGCGCAGCGCTTTTTCCAGATTGACCGCCTCACCCGGCTCCAGCTCTTCAAAACGCGAGTGGGCCAGGGTTTCCAGCGATACATCCGCGATAAAGCCATCACCGGGCAGCTCAACAGCGGTCAGGCAGACACCGTTGGTGGCGATGCTGTCGCCCAGCTTCACATCGCCAAGGTCCAGCGTGCCGGTGCGAACATACAGCCGCATGTCGCCACCGATCATGCGTTTGTCGGCAATCTCACCGATCGCTTCGATAATTCCGGTAAACATCAGTTGTGCTCTCCACCACAGCTCAAGGTCAGACGCAGGTCATCCCCCAGCATGCGGCTATCGATCAGTTTCAGCCGCTGCTGCTGTGCCATACGATCCAGGGACAGCTCCAGCAGTGGGCGGGCTTCGCTGCCCAGCAGGGTGGTCGCCATATACAGCACCAGTTCATCCACCAGCTCGGCCTGCAGCGCAGCACCGGCAAGGGTCGCACCACACTCCAGCAGCAGTTCATTGCACTGGTATTCCGCGGCAAGCAGAGACAGCAGTGCGCTCAGATCCACCCGCCCCTCAGCGCCCGGCAGACTCAGTATCCGCGCCCCGGCCTGGACCAGAGCGGCGGCGCGAGGATGATCCTGCGACAGTGCGGTGGCAATCAAAATCTCGCCGGGCAGGTTCAGCAGTTGTGCCCCTGCCGGCAGACGCAGCTGGCTGTCCAGTACCACTCGCAACGGCTGACGGGCCGCCGCCTGTTCAGCCAGCTCGGGCGACAGCCCCAGCTCAGCGGCACGAACCGTCAGTGAGGCGTTATCATGTAAGACGGTTTCTACGCCGGTGACAATGGCTGAGCTGCGCGCGCGCAGGCGCTGCACATCGGCACGAGCGGCGGCACCAGTGATCCATTGTGACTCGCCGCTGCGCATGGCCGTACGTCCATCCAGACTAGCCGCCAGCTTCAGCCGAACAAAGGGACGCCCTCGCCCCATTCGGCTGATAAAGCCGGGGTTGAGCCGGCGAGCCTGTAGCTCCAGCAGCCCCGAGGCCGTGTCGATCCCTGCGGCGGCAATGCGCGCCAGCCCTTGCCCCGCCACCAGCGGATTGGGGTCCTGCATGGCCACAACAACCCGGGCCACGCCTGCCTTTACCAGTGCATCCGCACAGGGCGGGGTACGGCCATGATGACTGCAGGGCTCCAGTGTGACATAGGCGGTAGCACCCTCAGCCTGTTCACCGGCCATACGCAGGGCATGTACTTCGGCATGAGGTTCACCTGCCTTCAGGTGAGCGCCTTCACCGACCACAACACCATCACGCACCAGCACACAGCCGACGCGCGGATTGGGGTCCGTGGTGTACAGTCCCTGCTCCGCCAGTTGCAGCGCATACGCCATGTAACGATGATCGTCGCCGCTGAAGTGATCAGTCATGCTCCGCTCCAGACAGGCGCTCGATCTCTTCACGGAATTCGTTGATATCCTGGAAACTGCGATAGACCGAGGCAAAGCGCACATAGGCGACCTGATCCAGCTTGCGCAGCTCAGCCATGACCGCCTCACCCACTTCCCGCGAGGGCAGCTCACGCTCACCAGTGGCACGGAGGCGCTGCTTGATGCGAGTGATGCAGGCTTCGATCTCTTCGATACTGACCGGCCGTTTTTCCAGCGCCCGCTGAATACCGGCACGCAGCTTTTCTTCGTCAAAGGGCTGGCGCGAGCCATCGGTCTTGATGACGCGCGGCATCAGCAGTTCGGCCGCTTCGTAGGTGGTAAAACGCTCATGGCAGCTGATGCATTCGCGCCGCCGTCGGATCTGCTGCCCCTCGGCCACCAGCCGGGAGTCGACAACTTTGGTTTCATGGGTGCCACAAAACGGACAGTGCATGGGTTGCCTCAGCGAAAGAGCGTTTCCCCGAAGGGTCAAGGAGGGGGACAGACCCCAAACAAAAAGGGCGGCCGCAGCCGCCCCTGCTATTCTACCGGCTTACTTGTAAACCGGGAAGCGGGCACAGATTTCCTGCACCTGGCCCTTCACACGTGCAATGGTGTCTTCATTGCTGATGTCGTCAAGGATATCGCAGATCCAGTTCGCCAGCTGTGTCACTTCCTCTTCCTTGAAGCCGCGACGGGTCACTGCCGGGGTGCCGATACGCAGACCGGAGGTCACGAACGGCGACCGCGGATCATTCGGCACGGAGTTCTTGTTTACGGTGATGTTGGCACGGCCCAGGGCAGCGTCCGCATCCTTGCCGGTGATATCCTTGTTGATCAGGTCAACCAGGAACAGGTGGTCTTCAGTACCGCCGGACACGATGTTGATGCCACGATCCAGGAATACCTTGGCCATGGCCTGAGCATTCTTGACGACCTGAGCCTGATAGGCTTTCCACTCCGGCTCCATCGCTTCCTTGAAGCAGACAGCCTTGGCCGCGATGACGTGCATCAGCGGGCCGCCCTGGGATTCAGGGAATACGGCGAAGTTCAGCTTCTTCTGCAGATCTTCATCAGCATTGGCAGAGAGGATCAGGCCGCCACGCGGGCCACCCAGCGTTTTGTGAGTGGTGGTAGTGACAACATCAGCGAAGGGCAGCGGAGTCGGATAAACACCTGCCGCAACCAGACCGGCGATGTGTGCCATGTCGACGAACAGGTAGGCACCGACCTTGTCGGCGATTTCACGGAAACGCGCCCAGTCCACGATCTGGGAGTAGGCCGAGAAGCCGGCCACGATCATCTTCGGTTTGTTCTCAACCGCCAGACGTTCGACTTCGTCGTAGTCGATGGCACCGGTTTCAGTGTTCAGGCCGTACTGAACCGCCTTGTAGATGCGGCCAGAGAAGGAAACGGCAGCACCGTGGGTCAGGTGACCACCATGGGCCAGACTCATGCCCAGCACGGTATCGCCCGGCTGGCACAACGCCATGTACACGGCAGCATTGGCCTGGGAGCCGGAGTGCGGCTGGACGTTGGCATAGGTCGCACCGAACAGTTCCTTGGCACGCTCGATCGCCAGTTCTTCAACCACGTCGACGTATTCGCAACCGCCGTAGTAACGCTTGTGGGGGTAGCCTTCAGCATACTTGTTGGTCAGGACCGAGCCCTGAGCTTCCATCACACGCGGGCTGGTGTAGTTCTCGGAAGCGATCAGTTCGATGTGCTCTTCCTGACGCGTCGCTTCGGACTGCATCGCAGCGAACAGATCCGGATCAAAACTGGCGATAGACATATCTTTGCTAAACATTGCTGTCCCCTGAAATGGCAAAAGTAGCGGCAAAGTCGGCGCAGGTAGTGATGGACTGACCTGTAGCTGCCTCGAAAAAGATGCGCATTATAGTCTAAAAATCATACGGAAGGCACATGAAAAGGGGTCAGTCCATAACGCAAAAGTTTCATTCAGCTCATCTCGCCCTGCAGCAAATGGCATTCGCTTTCGGCCACAGGTAGAATCTGGCTGTTTTTTAACCCCAATCGACAGGCATATTGATGGCTCAGTACGTATTTACGATGAACCGAGTGGGCAAAGTGGTACCGCCCAAGCGTGAAATCCTCAAGGATATCTCTCTGTCCTTCTTCCCCGGCGCCAAGATCGGTGTGCTTGGCCTGAACGGTGCCGGTAAATCCACCCTGCTGCGGATCATGGCGGGTGTCGACAAGGACTACACCGGCGAAGCGCGCCCCATGCCCAACATGAAAGTGGGCTATCTGCCGCAGGAACCGGAGCTGGACGACAGTAAGACCGTACGCGAAGTGATCGAGGAAGCTGTCTCCGACGTCAAGAACGCCCTGGCCGAGCTGGATCAGGTCTATGCCGCCTACGCCGATCCGGATGCGGACTTCGACGAATTGGCCAAGAAGCAGGCCGAGCTGGAAAATCTGATCACTGCAAAGGACGGTCACAACCTGGATCAGGCACTGGAGCGCGCCGCCGATGCCATGCGCCTGCCGCCCTGGGATGCGAAGGTCGAGCACCTCTCCGGTGGTGAGCGCCGCCGTGTCGCCCTTTGCCGCCTGCTTCTCGACCACCCGGACATGCTGCTGCTGGACGAACCGACCAACCACCTGGATGCCGAATCAATCGCCTGGATCGAGCGCTTCCTGCAGGAATACACCGGTACCGTGGTGGCGATCACCCATGACCGTTACTTCCTCGACAACGCCGCCGGCTGGATTCTGGAACTGGACCGCGGCCACGGCATCCCCTGGGAAGGCAACTACTCCAGCTGGCTGGAGCAGAAGGAAGCCCGCCTTGAACAGGAATCCAAGTCCGAGGCCTCACACCGCAAGGCGATGAAAGCCGAGCTGGAGTGGGTACGTCAGGGAGCCAAGGGGCGTCAGACCAAGTCCAAGGCGCGTCTGAAAGCATTTGAAGAGATGAATTCGCGCGAGTTCCAGCAGCGCAACGAAACCCAGGAGATCTACATTCCGCCGGGGCCGCGTCTGGGCGACAAGGTGATCGAGCTGCACAACGTCACCAAGTCCTACGGCGACAAGCTGCTGTTCGAGAACCTGAACCTTGCCATCCCGCCGGGTGCCATTGTCGGTATTATCGGTCCCAACGGTGCCGGTAAGTCGACCCTGTTCCGCATGCTGACCGGGGAAGAGAAGCCGGATTCCGGCGAGATCGAGATCGGCTCCACCGTGCAGCTGTCCTGCGTCAATCAGTCCCGTGAGCTGAACGGCAACAACACCGTGTTCCAGGAAATTTCCGACGGTCAGGACATTATCACCGTAGGCAATTACCAGACCCCGGCCCGCGCCTACTGTGGACGCTTCAACTTCAAGGGCTCCGACCAGCAGAAGTTCGTCAAGGATCTGTCCGGCGGCGAGCGCAACCGTCTGCACATGGCGAAGCTGTTGAAAGAAGGCGGCAATGTACTACTGCTGGACGAACCGACCAACGACCTGGATATCGAGACCCTGCGTGCGCTGGAAGAAGCGCTGCTGGCCTTCCCCGGCTGTGCCGTGGTGATCTCGCATGACCGCTGGTTCCTCGACCGTATCTGTACTCACATCATCGCCTATGAGGGTGACTCCAACGTGGAGTTCTTTGAAGGCAACTACAGCGAGTACGCCGAGGACTACAAGCGCCGCTACGGCAAGGACCATCAGCCGGAGCGGATCAAGTACCGCCGCATGAGCTGATCCGCGTCTTATACAAAAAGGGCCGCTGCCAGAGTGTCTGCCAGCGGCCCTTTTTCATTATGGCTGTGCTTTATGCGTCCTGCTCAACCCCTGTTGCATCACCCGCCAGACAGTAACGGTCCCGCCCCGTATCCTTGGCTTTATACAGTGCCTCATCAGCCCGCTGAAGTACCGCAGAGCGATCTTCCCCCGCCAGCAAGGTGGCAATACCAATACTGGTCGTAAAGCTGACCTCTTCACCGGTCGGGACTTTCAACCGAGTCTGGTGGCAGGCGTTGCGGATCTGCTCAGCCAGCTCAATCGCCTGTTGCTGATCAGTATCCGGCAGCGTCAACAGAAACTCCTCACCGCCAAAACGCCCGGCCAGATCCGTCTTGCGCTTGGCGTGATCCTTCAGAATGCGGGCAAACTGTTTCAATACGATATCACCGGCTGCATGGCCATGGTTGTCGTTGAAACTTTTGAACTTGTCCAGATCGAACAGCAGCACGGTCAACGGCGCGTGATTGGCATGCGCATCCTCGATATCACCATCAAGCTGATCCATCACCTGACGCCGGTTGGCCAACCCGGTAAGCGGGTCACGCGTGGCCTGGCGATAGAGAATCAGCAGCATGCTGAGCTGATTGACCGATGCCCAGCCCGCGATCAGCCCCAGCACCGCTAACAACCAGAGATCATTCAGCCCCGGCACCAGTCCAAACTTGCCGCTCCATAACTGGGTGACCAGCTCCACCAGCAGCACGAACGTGGCAAACCCGGCCACTTCAAATATGGTCAGCGGGAAAATCGCCAGCATGGTGATGATCATGAAGGGGAAAAAGGCATACCCCGCCAGCACCTCCGAAGCAAAGCCTTGCTGCACCAGAACGGTATTGCTCCAGGTCTGGAACAGCGTGAGGACCAGTACCAGCAATAACAGTCGAATCAAGGAGACTTCAAGCCTGTAAGGGTGGGAACACCAAATGGCCAATAGCAGACAGCATGCACTGGCGGCGATACGGCCGTAGGCAATGGTGCTGCTGACCGCCTCCGGCAGCAACAGCCAGTCGATCAGAATCCAGCCGCTCTGCAACACCATCAGAATCAGGGCGATGAGACGCACGCGCGTGAAGAGATGGTGACTGCGCGTATGGTTGAAGTAGCGCGAGTGTCGCCCCGCTCTCAGCAGATCATTCATGACTTCGAACATACCTCGCCTCGATTACTGTCTGTTACAGGATACGCCAGCCTAGCGGAAGCTGTCACAGGTCATATTGATCTGGGGCAGCCGGGCTCCACAATGTTGGCAGAGTGTAATACCATGCCTGAAGCAACTTCGATCAGCGAGGATTCCGAGCGTGAATACCAATAACGAACGCCGCCGTTTTACCCGCATCCCCTTTGACGCCGAGTGCGAACTGCACAGCGACAAGGGTTCGGCCGTGGTGCAGCTGGTCGACATCTCCCTCCGAGGCGCCCTGGTTGAATCAAACCACCCCCTGCCTGTCGGCATGAACGACCACGTCAAACTGCATCTGTATCTGGCCAATGACATCCTGATCGAAATTCCGGCCATGCTCACCCATGCCCAGCCCCCCCAATATGGTTTCACCGCCGGCGAAATGGAGATCGACAGCATCACCCACCTGCGCCGGCTGGTTGAGTTGAACCTGGGTGACGAAGCACTGCTGGAGCGCGAGCTGGAACAGCTGCTGTCAGATGACGAGGACGCTCAGGCCTGATCAGATCGCATCCAGCGCTTCCGACAGGGTTTTGACCCCGACCACTTCCATACCACTGAGCGGCTCACGCGGCACATTCGCCAACGGCACGATTGCTCGCTTGAAGCCATGCTTGGCCGCTTCACGAATTCGCTCCTGACCATTGGGCACCGGTCGTATCTCACCGGACAGCCCAACCTCACCAAACACCATCAGCTCCTGCGACAGCGGCCGATCACGGAAACTGGACACAATCGCCAGCAACAGTGCCAGGTCAGCGCTGGTCTCCAGCACCTTGACCCCGCCCACCACGTTGACGAATACATCCTGATCCCCTGTCATCAAGCCACCATGACGGTTCAGCACCGCCAACAGCATCGCCAGACGATTCTGATCCATCCCTACCGCCACGCGACGCGGGTTGGACAGGTGCGAAGTATCCACCAGTGCCTGCAACTCAACCAGCAGAGGCCTTGTCCCCTCCCACACCACCATCACCACGCTGCCGGGGCTGGGCTCGCTGCCACGGCTGAGAAAAATGGAGCTGGGGTTCTTCACCTCTTTCAGGCCGTTTTCCAGCATGGCAAACACGCCCAGCTCGTTGACGGCACCGAAACGGTTCTTGTGGCTGCGCAGGGTACGGAAACGGCTATCGGATGAGCCCTCCAGTTGCAGCGAACAGTCGATCATGTGCTCCAGCACCTTGGGACCGGCCAGCGAGCCGTCCTTGGTCACATGCCCGACCAGAAACAGAACAGTGCCGGTCTGCTTGGCATAGCGGGTCAGAAACGCGGCACTTTCGCGCACCTGTGATACCGAGCCCGGTGCCGACTGCACATCAGTCACATGCATCACCTGAATGGAGTCGATCACCATCACCTTCGGCTGCAGTTCATTAGCCAGGTCACAGATCGTTTCCACCGAGGTTTCCGACAGCATCTGCAGCTGGTCCGCTTTCAGCCCCAATCGAGACGCGCGCATCGCCACCTGCTGCAGCGACTCTTCACCCGTGATGTACAACGCCGGCATATGTGCCACCAGATGACACATGGTCTGCAGCAGCAGGGTACTTTTGCCCGCCCCCGGGTGGCCACCGATCAACACCGCCGAGCCCGGCACCAGTCCACCGCCGAGCACCCGATCCAGCTCACTGCTGCCACTGGAAAAACGCGGCATCTCTTCCAGTGCCACCTCACTGAGCGTGACCACCTTTTTCTGCTTGCCGGCACCACCGGCATAACCTTCAAACCGGCTGCTGCGGGCACCACCGGCATCCGAGCCAAGACGCACTTCAGTGATGGTATTCCAGGCCCCGCAGGCGTTGCACTGCCCCTGCCACTTGCGGTAGTCGGCGCCGCAATCATTGCAGACAAAGGCGGTTTTCGGTTTGGCCATCGGGGTGTCTCCTGAAGCGTTAGGGTTTACACTGAGCGTCTGTTTACGTGGACTCGATTGTAGCAAGCGGCGGTGTCTCGGGTCAGCCTCGGCACCCGGACACCGCCGCCGGATCAAAACAACAAGGAACCAATCCCAATGAAACTGGAAACACTCGCTCTGCATGCCGGTTATGAGACTGACCCGACCACCAAGTCAGCGGCCGTACCCATCTACCAGACCACCTCCTATGCATTCGATGATGCCCAGCACGGTGCCGACCTGTTCGACCTTAAGGTGCCGGGCAACATCTACACCCGCATCATGAACCCCACCAACGATGTGCTGGAAAAGCGTGTCGCGGCACTGGAAGGCGGAATCGCGGGGCTGGCTGTTGCATCCGGCATGGCGGCCATCACCTACACGGTGCAGACACTGGCCGAAGTGGGTGACAACATTGTATCGACCAGCGAACTGTACGGCGGCACCTACAACCTGTTCGCGCACACCCTGCCGCGTCAGGGTATTGAGGTACGCTTCGTCAACAAGGATGATTTCGCCGGGCTGGAAAGCAAGATCGATGCACGCACCAAGGCGATCTACTGCGAGTCGGTTGGCAACCCCTCCGGCGGTATCGCCGACATCGAAAAGATGGCCGAAATCGCGCACCGTCACGGTGTACCGCTGGTGGTGGACAACACCGTTCCGAGCCCGTCACTCTGGCGCCCGATTGAACAGGGTGCCGATATCATCGTGACCGCCGCCACCAAATATATCGGTGGCCACGGTACCACCATCGGCGGCGTGATTGTCGATTCCGGCAAATTCCCCTGGGCCGAGAACAAGGAACGCTTCCCGCTGCTGAACCAGCCGGATGTGTCCTACCACGGGGTGGTCTACACTGAAGCATTCGGCCCGGCCGCCTTTATCGGCCGCGCCCGCGTGGTGCCGCTGCGCAACATGGGCGCGGCCCTGTCGCCGATGAACGCTTTCATGCTGCTGCAGGGCCTGGAAACCCTTTCGTTGCGTATGGAGCGCATCTGTGAGAACACCCAGAAAGTGGCCGAGTATCTGGAAAACCATCCGGATGTGACCTGGGTGAACTATGCCGGTCTGCCCAGCCACAAGGATTACGCCCTGGCGCAGAAGTATATGGGCGGCAAGGCATCCGGGATTCTCAGCTTTGGTCTCAACTCAGGCCGCGAGGGCACGCGCAAGTTCTACGATGCGCTGCAGATCTTCCTGCGTCTGGTGAACATCGGTGACTGCAAGTCGCTGGCTTCCATTCCGGCCGAGACCACGCACCGCCAGCTGAATGACGCAGAACTGAAATCCGCCGGTGTTTCACCGGAGATGGTGCGCCTGTCGATCGGCATCGAGCACATTGACGACCTGATCGCCGATCTGGATCAGGCACTGGCTCAGGCCCACAACTGATCTGACACTCTGAACCGGACAGCCGGCGCACACGTAAGTGTCAAAAACGGAGAACAACATGAAACGTTTACTGACAACTCTGTGTGCCCTGCTGTTCGGCCATGCCGCTTCGGCTTCAGAGCCCGACACGGATACCCTCTATAACCACCAGCTCAAGCGATTGCATTCAGCCGAGATGGTTGATTTGCGCGAACGCTTTGCCGGCAAACCCATGTTGGTGATCAACACCGCCAGCTTCTGCGGCTTTACCGGCCAGTTTGAAGGACTGGAAGCACTGCATCAGCGCTACAAGGATCAGGGCCTGATGGTCGTTGGCTTTCCCTCTGACGACTTCAATCAGGAAGCCGGGGAAGAAGCCAAAAGCGCTGAAGTCTGCTTCGTCAATTATGGCGTGACCTTCGACATGTTCAGCCCGATCCACGTCAAGGGCGACAATGCCCACCCCCTCTTTCGCGAGATCGCCCGCCAGAGTGGCACACCGCCGCGCTGGAACTTCTACAAGTATGTGATCGACCGTGATGGCAAAGTCACGGCGGCGTTTTCGAGCATGACGTCACCGGACAGCGATAAGCTTAGAAAGGCGATTGAAGCTGTTCTTTGAGGCTTTCAGACCAGCTAGATCCAGCGTCTTGTTGCACGACAGTATGCCTCATACTCATCACCAAACAGCTCCTTCAGCACCCGCTCTTCCGGCCGGATCTGGAACCGTGTGATATACGCCACAAACCCCGCCAGCCAGAGCGGCGACAGCAGGTGCCCGAGCTGCAGCATCCATGCGGTCAGCAACAGCAGCAGTGACAGATACATCGGGTTGCGGCTGAGCCTGAACACGCCGTAGGCCACCAGACAGCGGGTCTTTTCCGGGCAGTGCGGATGCACCGTGGTGCGCGCACGAAAGCAATGCAATACCGCCAGGGTACCGATCACACCGGCCAGCACCACCGGGACCAGGACCCAAGGCAGCGGTAACTGAAACAGCCTCCCGCCCGGCCATAGCCAGATACTCAGCCAACCGAGCCCGGCCGCGGCCAGCATCACCACTGGTGGCGGGATCAGCAGCTCAAGCGGGTGTTGTTTGCGCATGCTTTATTCCTTATTCGATACAGTGTGATTCGACCGTTGATCTCTGCCCTGCTCGCTCAACAGAGATACTTCACCGTTGCGGGCGATGGTGTAGGGTTTAACTGACAGGATACTAACAGCCCCGGCAGACCATAGCAGTTATCGCCATGCACATGGGTGGTCTGGATCGTCTGCAGCTGCAGTAGCGTCAGATGCGTGCGCTGCAACTGATGCTGGGGCTCTTCACCGCAGTCCACCAGCACCCACTGCCGCCCCTGCTCGGGCTGGATGGCGGTAGCACTGACATTGCGCTGTCGGGTGGGAGCACCGGATGAGGTGCCGAGAAAGGTGAGTTGCATGGGCGAGCTCAACCCTTGTTCTGTAAGCAGATCTCGCGCAGGGTATCCAGAAAAACGACCGCCTGCTCGACCAGCAGTTCGGCGTCCGGGCGCTCGACTGCCTCACCGTTATAGTCCGCAATCAAACGGGTCTCATGCGCACGGTTGAGCATACGACCGATATCTTTTGGAACGATGTCATTTTTAACCAGATGTAATCCGAAAGCTCCTATCAAGCCACTGTGTGTCCTCGTGACATTGGGATCAATGGATGCATTTGTAGCCAACAAGGCAGCGCGGGCGGCACTGAACATGGCATAGTAAGCACGATTGGCAGCACCATCAAAGTCACCCGTTTCAAGTAACAGCCTGGCCGAACGCAAAGCTCTCGATGCCTTGGCCAACAGCACGTCTGCAGCCAACTCCTTTTCTCTCAAATCCGTACTCCATCACGCTCTATATTGTGCAACAACGCCGGGTTCGAATAGTTCTCCGGATGTGCCCATTCATCAGACCAGATGGGCAACGGAGAAATGAGCACGCCGGTCTCAAGCAGTACATCAAAAGCGATATCCGCCATTTCCAGTTTGACTGGCAGTAAGCGTTGGTGGTCGCCACGCAATAGAACTGCCACATCTGCATCGCTGTCAGTACGGTGAGTACCGCGTGCACGACTGCCGTAAACCAACACATCCGCAATATCATAGCGATCGGAAATTATCGCCACAAAGCGTTTTACGGCTGTTTCGGTTGCCGAATCAATGCGCCTCATATCAGCCTCATCTTGGGTACCCACTACAACGTCAATTCTTTACTGCTTCCAGCTTAGGTGCAAAGGGCCTGGCAGTCCATCCACCTCTATACTTCTGCACCCGGGTGTTACGAGTTGAACCAGCACTCAATCCACTTGCGCACAGGTGAGCCCGCACTGAACGCCTCCACTGCACCCATGCGGCAATGCTCGGTATAGGGCTTCAGACCCGGGCCGAGCAGACGGTCATAGGGGCAGGTGTCTGTCGGATCAATATAGAGTATGGTCGCTGCGCCGTTGCTGCCACTGTAGGCTTCAAGGCAGAACTGAACGACCGTCTCGCTGCTGCCAACCACCAGTACCAGATCATGCCGAGTCAGCGACTGCATCAGCGTAAACAGATCACGGTAGACCGGGGCCACTTCACCAAAGAACACCACATTGGGCTTGAACTGTGGCGGATGGGCCGCATGATCAAACGCCTCATAGCCGATCGGCAGCACAGCACCTTCGGCCAGGTTAACCAGCTCCAACAGATTGCCATGGATATGCACCACCTCGGGGCTGCCGGCACGTTCGTGCAGATCATCCACGTTTGTCGTCATCAAGTGCACCTGATCGCCATACCGTTGCTGCAGCTCGGCAATCGCTTGATGCGCGGCATTCGGCTCTACCCCCTGCAACGCCGTGCGACGGGCATTGTAGAAGGCATGCACAAGGTCGTAATTCTGTTCAAAGGTGTCGATATGGCAAACATCTTCAATGCGGTGGTTATGCCAGAGGCCATCCGGCCCGGTACGAAAGGTGGGCACACCGGACTCGGCGGAGACACCGGCGCCGGTAAAAATGATCAAACGTTTGGACATGTTGACCTGCTTCATGACCCGTTAACGGTATTCAGAACCTGCCGCTCCAGCTCGGCTGCCAGTGCCGGTTCGAGCTGCAGTGCGGTTGCCAACTGGTTGAGCCAGGCCCGTTCCATGGGGTTCTGCTCATCAATGATCGCCACACTGACGGCATAGATTTCACGTCTGGCCTGCGGAGAATCGGCACTGCGCGCCAGCGCATCGGCATCCAGCGGCGCATCAAACTGCTGCTGAATCCAGGCATGCAGTTCATCATCCGGCCCCAGGCTTTCGATTTTACTGGTCAGCAAAGCGCGCTCGGCCGCATCAACATGACCGTCTGCACGGGCGGCCATGATCATGGCCTGCAGTATCTCCAGCCCACGCCGCTCCTGATCCGGCCCCTGCAACTGTTCAAGCGGCTGCCCTTCCGGCTGGTTGTCGGCTGCTGTACTCGCTGCCGATGCCGGCGACTGGGACTGATAGTTCTGATACGCCTTCCACGCCAGCACGCCCACCCCGGCCAGCGCACCATACTTCAGCGCTTTGCCACCCATTTTGCGACCACGCTTGGACCCCACCAGCAGCCCCAGCGCACCGCCACCGAGCAAGCTCTTCATATCGATACCACCGACACCACTGCCGCTGGAACCGCCCTTGAACTGCGAAGCCAGCTGGCCAACCATGTGGTTAACGTCACTGCCCCCGGCAGAACCGCCCTGACCACCGGAGGCCTGGTTCATCAGTTGCTTCAGAATAGACATGGCATTCATAGGCTTTGCGCGAGAGCCCCGTTCCGGCCTGACTGTTGGCCTGAAGTACGGGGTGGGATAGCACGGGGTTGGGCCCCACCTGTTCTCGCTCCTCCCTTTTGGCTTGCTATCTTGGGTTGGGGTTTGTAATGGTATGTGGATACACCGGCTGTTGCGATTTATCAACTGCCAAAGCAGAAACAGTACTGATATGGGAAATACTCTCGGGCGCTTGGGGAGAAGACTGCTCTCATCCCTATGGATACTCACCCGTTGGCCACTAATCGAATTCCGCAAGGGTGGTTGATCCCCGTGCCTACGGGGAACGCGCTGACGGCCAACCTCAGCTGCAACAGTTGAGCCGGTTGATCCCCGTGCCTACGGGGAACGCACTTGCACGAGGAGTTCAGGCGAAACCATTTACGGTTGATCCCCGTGCCTACGGGGAACGCGAGATTCACATTCACCACCTGCACCTGCTCACCGGTTGATCCCCGTGCCTACGGGGAACGCTTTATATCAGGTATTCTCGGAAGGATTGATCACGGTTGATCCCCGTGCCTACGGGGAACGCCGCTGGATGATCTGGGCGATCTGGTGCAGATGCGGTTGATCCCCGTGCCTACGGGGAACGCATGCCATCGATGCCGGTGGCGCAGCGGCAACACGGTTGATCCCCGTGCCTACGGGGAACGCAGAGAGACGCTGCCATCTCATCAGCGCCAACACGGTTGATCCCCGTGCCTACGGGGAACGCCGCTCTTGCTGCGGCTCTTCCACCGTTACGGCCGGTTGATCCCCGTGCCTACGGGGAACGCGATAACCTCCCGCAATTGCCGGATATGCAGCGCGGTTGATCCCCGTGCCTACGGGGAACGCTAATTGTAATCACGCCAGATACTGAAGCCGATCGGTTGATCCCCGTGCCTACGGGGAACGCTCCAGCACAGCCAGCCGTTGTTCGGCGGATAGCGGTTGATCCCCGTGCCTACGGGGAACGCCTGCACTGGGGTGGTTCGCTGTTGTCTGGTGTCGGTTGATCCCCGTGCCTACGGGGAACGCAACTCGCATAGTTGTGCTGTGCATATAGACGCCGGTTGATCCCCGTGCCTACGGGGAACGCGGTATCTATGCAGCGCATAGTTTTGCCAATGTCGGTTGATCCCCGTGCCTACGGGGAACGCTTATTGATCAGGATAGAGGTAAACTGGCGAGTCGGTTGATCCCCGTGCCTACGGGGAACGCATCGAAAACAAAGGTGCCGCCAGCGCTGCCACCGGTTGATCCCCGTGCCTACGGGGAACGCCGAATACTGGAAGGTAGGCGATGGCGTTACCGCGGTTGATCCCCGTGCCTACGGGGAACGCTTTCACCGGTGCTGGTGATGGTGTTGTTGATGCGGTTGATCCCCGTGCCTACGGGGAACGCGCCTGCTGAATTCTCGCGCGCCAGCAGCCCGCCGGTTGATCCCCGTGCCTACGGGGAACGCGAATGAAGCGCCTGAAGCTGACCATGTTTTTACGGTTGATCCCCGTGCCTACGGGGAACGCTAGGCCCGTTGAGGTAACTTCACCTGATTATACGGTTGATCCCCGTGCCTACGGGGAACGCCCCTGCACACCGCGTAGGAGCTGGCTGGATCGCGGTTGATCCCCGTGCCTACGGGGAACGCGCATGCAAAACTTCGGTTCCGTATCTCTATCAGCGGTTGATCCCCGTGCCTACGGGGAACGCATCCACGTCGATCCGTGCAACGTGTTCATCCTCGGTTGATCCCCGTGCCTACGGGGAACGCTCCATGTCTGCCAGTCGTGCGTTTTCCAGCAGCGGTTGATCCCCGTGCCTACGGGGAACGCTCATACCACGGCAACCTGTATTTCGATGAGCTCGGTTGATCCCCGTGCCTACGGGGAACGCGGATTCAAACCGCTGGACCAGCTGCTTCAGTGCGGTTGATCCCCGTGCCTACGGGGAACGCAATACCTGGTTGCCGGACAGCTTGGCGGTTTCCGGTTGATCCCCGTGCCTACGGGGAACGCTTTGAAAAGTACATATGTCAATCTCCTCAGAACGGTTGATCCCCGTGCCTACGGGGAACGCATGGATCGGAGCGCCAGCACCAGATTCCAGCGCGGTTGATCCCCGTGCCTACGGGGAACGCGCAGGCACTAACCGAGAGGTAGAGCATCGTCCACGGTTGATCCCCGTGCCTACGGGGAACGCGCCACTGATCTGCAGCGCACGATCGAGATCATCGGTTGATCCCCGTGCCTACGGGGAACGCTCATCCTTATCGAAGGTGAACCGATAACTGCGCGGTTGATCCCCGTGCCTACGGGGAACGCTCCCGGAGTACGCAAGGCGAAAGCCCCGTCCACGGTTGATCCCCGTGCCTACGGGGAACGCGAATTCGGCTGGGCCGTTTGCTCTGACTGGTGCGGTTGATCCCCGTGCCTACGGGGAACGCTGGGCCTGGCTACCGAAGAGCACGGCGCACGCCGGTTGATCCCCGTGCCTACGGGGAACGCGCTGCGAGCAATTCAAAAAAGCGGTTGCAGATTACGGTTGATCCCCGTGCCTACGGGGAACGCAAACCACGTCACTGAGTTGATCTGCTCGATCTCGGTTGATCCCCGTGCCTACGGGGAACGCGTTGCATGATGCCGGTCACGGTTTCGGTGTGGCGGTTGATCCCCGTGCCTACGGGGAACGCATTGCAAGAAGAGAAAGGGATGCAATAGCTGGCGGTTGATCCCCGTGCCTACGGGGAACGCTTTTTATCCTGTATCGAAATGACGCGCCGGGGCGGTTGATCCCCGTGCCTACGGGGAACGCCCGATCAGCACGACACAACCTCCGAGCATGGCCGGTTGATCCCCGTGCCTACGGGGAACGCTTTATCCGACTCCACCCCTCCCGACATTCGAGCGGTTGATCCCCGTGCCTACGGGGAACGCTGCAATCGTAAAGCTGCACAGGTAGCAGGCTACGGTTGATCCCCGTGCCTACGGGGAACGCGCACGAGGAGTTCAGGCGAAACCATTACGCGGCCGGTTGATCCCCGTGCCTACGGGGAACGCCTCAGTCATTTGTGCCGGAGCCGGTGGGGCCGCGGTTGATCCCCGTGCCTACGGGGAACGCTTGTGCCAGGATGTCTAAATGATATCAAAAGGCGGTTGATCCCCGTGCCTACGGGGAACGCCTGAAGGCGCGTACAAACACAAAAACAAGGCCCGGTTGATCCCGTGCCTACGGGGAACGCACATCCAGAGGATCGCCGATGGATTCACGGTACGGTTGATCCCCGTGCCTACGGGGAACGCTTACAAGGGAGAGGCCGCCTGATGTTCCGACACGGTTGATCCCCGTGCCTACGGGGAACGCATCCCCGAACTGTTCCTGCTGGCCCTGATGCTCGGTTGATCCCCGTGCCTACGGGGAACGCGGCGGTGCTGTAGTGCTCATTACAGCCTGTGTCGGTTGATCCCCGTGCCTACGGGGAACGCCTTTTTTCGGCCTGCTGGCACTGGCATGGGCTCGGTTGATCCCCGTGCCTACGGGGAACGCGCAGACAGCGGCAACCAGCTCACGGTTATCAGCCGGTTGATCCCCGTGCCTACGGGGAACGCCAGAGTTCTGTGAATTAGACGCATAAATACCAGCGGTTGATCCCCGTGCCTACGGGGAACGCCATAGCATCATAATCAACGGGATCTGACGGGACGGTTGATCCCCGTGCCTACGGGGAACGCCCGGTCGCTCTAAAGATGGTCGCATCCAAGCACGGTTGATCCCCGTGCCTACGGGGAACGCCGATGGTTCGCTTGACTCGTGTGGACATTGCCCGGTTGATCCCCGTGCCTACGGGGAACGCGTAATCAACGGGATCGAGAGGGTTTTCAGGATCGGTTGATCCCCGTGCCTACGGGGAACGCTTGGAATGGATGGTGATTCAGCTGATCCAAACCGGTTGATCCCCGTGCCTACGGGGAACGCATAAACGTCCTGTATTGAATAGGCATTAAACCCGGTTGATCCCCGTGCCTACGGGGAACGCCATTTCTTTTCTCCCATCATCACCGGATCAATCGGTTGATCCCCGTGCCTACGGGGAACGCATCGTACAGTTCAGACCAGTTATCGGAGGTCACGGTTGATCCCCGTGCCTACGGGGAACGCAGGTGCCAGCTTTAAGATTTCTGATACTGGAACGGTTGATCCCCGTGCCTACGGGGAACGCCATTGACGCACTAAGGGAAAAGCAAAAACTACCGGTTGATCCCCGTGCCTACGGGGAACGCCTCCTCGCTGTAGTCGTTGCCGTTGTGATCTCCGGTTGATCCCCGTGCCTACGGGGAACGCCGATGTTCAGGCCGCCTGCACCGAGGTCGATGCGGTTGATCCCCGTGCCTACGGGGAACGCCTCGCACCACTCGGACCCTGCGGGCCGGTGCGCGGTTGATCCCCGTGCCTACGGGGAACGCCCAAGCTCATCATCTGGCCAGTCCAACGTCTGCGGTTGATCCCCGTGCCTACGGGGAACGCGTCAGAGTGCAGGTCCAGAATGTAGGGCGCGGTCGGTTGATCCCCGTGCCTACGGGGAACGCTCGATGAGTTGGCGGATGTAGGGCATATCGAGCGGTTGATCCCCGTGCCTACGGGGAACGCCAGCGCCGCTGACTGAGACCCGCCATGAGCGACGGTTGATCCCCGTGCCTACGGGGAACGCTCGGTGCCATCTGGCAGGACGTAAAAGCCGCACGGTTGATCCCCGTGCCTACGGGGAACGCTTTTTGGGCCGGTAAATTGGCGCCATCGGGTACGGTTGATCCCCGTGCCTACGGGGAACGCGCATAGGCCAAGAACACTGACGCAATCGTAAACCGGTTGATCCCCGTGCCTACGGGGAACGCCCGGTATTCGAGGAATATCTGCAGCCTGCCCGCGGTTGATCCCCGTGCCTACGGGGAACGCAGATGGCCCGTCGAGGCGTCAAGTCGCCCAACCGGTTGATCCCCGTGCCTACGGGGAACGCACTTAATGGATATGTTTGATTTAAAAAGCTTTTTCAGACTTTAAAAATCCCACCAAGTTTTAGGACTATAAAACTGCTTGTTAAAGAACGCTAACTTATTGTTTTTCAACAGGCAGAAACGAGACTAGCCTGAGTCCATCGTGATCTACCGGCACCCGCCGGTTGGTGCCATAAGTTTGGAACTCAAAACCAGACTCAGTATTGGTTGCCCAAGCCATCACCACATTGCCTTCATCTGCCAATGCGTTGACTTGCGCCCAGATCATTTCCCGAATACGACGTGACACATCACCAACATAGACACCCGCACGCACTTCCAACAGCCAAATCGCCAAGCGGCCCCGCAGCCTGGGCGGTACGTTTTCCGTCACCACCATCAGCATGCTCATTTGTGACTCCTGTGGCCAATATCGCCTGTTGGATTAGGCTCAGGGATAGCTGGAGGCTGGCTGTCTGCCGGCGGCTCGGGCGGTTGGATTTCACCGGCCGCCAATACATCTTCGATTAGCGGTATCAGACGATCCAGGACCTTGTTGCTGCGGAAAATATCGCGGCAGGCCAGGCGCACAGCACGATCGGGTTGTTTTGGGGTAGTGGCCGCAATTTCAAAGGCCTTGGGGACCACCTCATCAAACTTGATGATATCGGCGATATCATACACAAACGACAAGGGCTTGCCTGTGTGGATAAAACCAATGGCCGGGGCGTAACCGGCGGCCAGCACCGCCGCCTCAGTGATACCGTAGAGACAGGATGTGGCCGCACTGATGCATTGGTTAACCTTATCTCCTTTATTCCAGTCGTTGGGATCATAACGACGCCCATTCCACTTGACACCGTGACGCTGGGCCAGCAATTTGTAGGTCTCACGCACCCGGCTGCCTTCAATACCACGGAGTTGCTCAACTGAGCGACGGCTCGGCGCCGGCTCCCCAAAACGCAGTTCGAACATCTTACGGACCACTTTGAGACGCAACTCCTCATCGAGGGCGAGTTTAGCCTGATAGAGCAAACGATCCGAACGCGCACCGCCAGGTTGCCCTGAAGCATAAAGCCGCACACCAGCCTCGCCCACCCACACAAGCAAGGTGCCAACCTGTGCAGCCAATTTGATGGCGGCATGAGAAACGCGGGTGCCCGGCTCCAGCATGATGCAAGCAACAGAGCCGACTGGCACATGGGTACGCACACCGTTCTTGTCGATCAGAACGAAAGCGCCATCCAACACATCGACCTGCCCGTATTGCAGGAAGATCATCGATACCCTGTTTTTGATCGGGATGGGGTTCAGCGGAGTAAACGACATTTCAGCCTCCAAATGCAGGCTTGATCATCATCAATCCACAGCCGAACCCTTTTGCTGGTCCAATCCCGTTGTGGATAAGTGCTCGCAGCCTGTCCGGTTCTTGAACAATCAGCTCACCGGCCAGATCAACGGTGCAAAACCGCGCACTATGTCCCTTTTCCGGCAGGGCGTGGGCCTGGTAGCCACTCCACTGGAAGAAGGGACGTTCATATTCACGATCCCGCTCTTCATCAAAAACCTTTCGTGTCGCTAACGTGAATATCCCCTGCCGGGACTTGTTATCCGAGAGCCAAGACGCAAGCCGCAAACCAGTGCGTTCCTGCAATACCTGCTCCAGCACCTCCGCTGGCTTACCAGCCAACACTTCAGGGAAATTGGTCGAATATTCCTGCAAAAGATCGTGTAATGGAGCGGCAACTTCAGACGCCAGCAACTGTCGACGCAGCGCCTTTTTGGTGCCATTGTTTGGCAGCCCCAAACGAGCTGCCAGCTGGCGATAGAGGCTCAATTGCTCATCCATCACCAAATCATGCCGTTTGCCGCTGCGTGTCACCACCGGGTTGACCCTCAGGCGGAACGCCAAATGCTGACCAGCTTGCAACTGTGGCTCAAAAGGCCTGCTGTCAACCGCAAAAAGAGGAGCCTCTTTAACCGGTGGCGTTGCTGACAGCAGATACCAGACCGCCCCCCCCTTGATACGGTTATGATCACTTAATTGGGACTGCGCCAGCTCTTCACGGTAGAGAAAGCGGGCCTGGCTATCGGGAAACAGATCCCACAACAATTGATGTACGCCGTAGGTATTGCGCTGCAGCATTCGCCCCAATTGGCTCTGGCGATCAATTTCTGGCCTGATGCGAACTCTGGATAGATACATCCTGATTTACCTCCCTGTACCGATAGATTTCGTTGCGACCAAACTGCCAACGGTGTCGCGAAAGCAAGCGATCATGCCGAGTCAATTGCATCAGCTGGCGGGCATCCAACTGCTGTGGATCAGCAAAACTCTCTACTTCGCCTTCCCAGTAATAGTCTGTGTACCCCGCCGAGTGCAGCACACGATTATCAGACAGAGCCGATTGCGCTGGTTGATACTGTGCAAACGCCACAGCAAAACCATCGGCACTGACGATCTCGGGCTGCAAGGGTGCTGCCAGTGGACAGGATTTGCGCCCGAGATAGAGGATAAATTTGGGCTTCAGCAGCGCCGCCTGTAACTCGGCCAGGCTAAAGGGCGCACTCTCCAAACACTGGATTGCAACCACTGCTTGAGCATCTGTGCGATAGTCGCGACTGGAAAGTACCGTTCCCAAACGATCACGTCCGGTGACCAGCTCATCCCGCCGGGTGCGATAACGCGCTTTACCCACGGAGTCCGGAGCCTGCACCGTGTGGTAATCACGCAGCAGGTCACCCTCGCTCAATACGGCACTGGCCATACGGTAACCCTGATTCAAAGCAAGGTGCTGCGCCTCTTGCTCACGATCAATGCCCAGCGCTGCCGCCACCAACCCCATGACAGCCGCCTTGGTAGGGGCCGCCTGCACATGCCGCGACTCCCCCACCGCAATATCACCCCAGGCCGTCATCGGGCCATAGAGGCGAAACAGTAGATAGTCCATACTGCCTCCTTTATTCGGCAGCAAATGCCAGCAAAGCATTCATCTCGCCTTTCTGCTCGGCAACGGAGAGTTCATAACGGGCAGCGGCACAGTCGCCATAGACCTTGTCAAAGTTGTCGCACTGAGCCCGAATCGCACTGACAGCCTGAGTCAGATAATCGTCATCGTTGCGACCACGGGTTTCGATCGGCTTGAGGAAAGAAACCGACAGCGAGCGTGGCTGCTGATCACCTGACTCCGCCAGCACGTAACTGGCATATCCCTGATGGGCAAAGCTGTTCTGTTTACCGGACGGTGGCACTTTGATGGCGGCCTCTATCAATGCTGCAATTGCCTTGTCAGCTAGTGCCTTGTCACCATTGAGGTTATCGATCAGCTGCTCACGATTGATGCAGATATAGGAATAGAACAGGCCTGACGCGAACCCGGTTTCGCCAATGTGCGCCGAGCCGGTATCTTCACTGCGATCATTGAGATCATCCACGGCCGTAAAATAATCATCCTCAATCACCACCGGATGCACGCTGATGGCATGAGCAACCTGGCAAGCCGCCTCAACATTGAAGGACGGTTTGGAAGCCAACATACGACCGAACAGCGCAATATCGGCAGCACTAGTGTTGTGCCTTAACAGGTCCAACTCTTCATTTTCCGGGGCTCGGTTTTCGCGAATCAGAACCTGCGCTAGCTGTTCTACCGCCTTACGCTCATCCTGGCTGACATGCACCAACTGCTCGATCTCCAGTTCATTTAACGGGTCGTTTTTATCGGCCTTCTTACACTTGCCGAACACCCCGGCAATCTCGCCTGCCCACTTGAGTGCATCTTTTTCTTTTACACCACCGACAACAAGCTGCTGATAAACCTCAACACCCAGTCGCTTGGTACGCGTACCGACATGGTCCCCCAACGCGGTTTGAAACAGCTCCGAGGTACGCCAATGGCGTTTGAGGCTCTGAGATGAAACGCGCAGACGGTCCACACCGCCCATGCGAGCGGTCTTTGGGCGCCCTTGATCATCTCTGTTCAGGTTCGCGGGTGGGTAAGCGGTCAGCAGGTGCAGTTGTAGAAAACGGTTCATTTCATGTACTCCTTCACATTTAAATTCAGGCCTTGAGGTGGCTGTAGTATTCACGGGCCCAGATCACACCCAGGCGATTGCGGGGGTTGGCATCGGGGCCAAAGTGATATTCCTGATGCCAATGCAGGATGCCCTGCGTCAACGAAATAACATTGACCTTACCGTCCAACATTCGAATGGCTCTTAAAGTGCGGCGAAAAAATTCCTCCGGCGAGCGGCTTTTCAATAGCTGACGAAAACGAAGTTCGCTCATGGCAGGCTTATCACCACTGGCCAAAGCTTCTGCAAAACCTGATTTGTCATCGCTGCGTACATGACTCAGCAGGGTAGCTACGCTGGCAGATGCGTAGAGTTTGTCTGCCTGCGCCCAGGACTCCGGTAGCCGATGCAGAAAATGAAAGAAGGCATCAGTCAACAGCGCATCATCGGGCTTGGCCGCGCGGCGTAATCGAGCACGCTCACCGCGGTGGTCATCCAAAGAATGCCACCAAGCCATCAAACTGGCTGGATCGGCACCGTGCAATCGTTTATCAAGCATGAGTTACCTCCTCCATGGCGGGCTGAGCAAACTCCTTCAGCTCCTTAATCGGTTTCAGGGTATAGATGCGCTTATGCAGTTGTTCCCGTGCTTTCATCACCCGCTTCAAGTCCAGCGCTTCGACCGAAGTGTGCAGGGTAAAATGATCGAACAGCTGCCGCGTGGTATTCATCAAAGTGTTGTACCAGCGCAGGTAAAGCGCTGCATCGACACGTCCCTGTTCAGCCTCGGCAGCAAAATTTGACAGCAGGCGATAAAATTCGGGTTCAGTGCGCTGCCAGAAGGCCTGGTCAATCATTGAAGTGTCTCCCTTATGATCCTCGGGACGGCGGAACCAGGCACTTTTGACCTGCTTGCGCAGCTCCGGCAGCAATGCGCGAGCACAACTGACCAATATCTGGGCCAGCCCCTTGATTAGGTCGGCTTGTCCGGGCGGTACTGAAAACAATGGCAGGCGGTGCTCATACCAGCCCCTGGCTTTCATGTTGTCGAGGTCAAAACCGAAGCACCATAGCTGCGGTAGCATACCGTTCTGAAGGTCAACGGCTCGGGTACTGATGTGGTTACTCACCACCTGCGCGGCCCGATCACCATTATCGTCGTCCCTGAACGCCAAACCCAGCCAGTGGCGATAGCTCAGACCACCTTTTTGCCCCTTCAGTGACAGCGGCGGCTTTTCCTTTTTTGGGTCTTCGCGGTAGGGCGTCAGTGGATGTGTCCAAGGGCCTTCGTAGTTAACCCCATAGTTGCGGGTACTGAATCCGGTAACCAAACTCTCGGACGCATCTCCGCACAAATCACAGTGACAAGGCTGGGCCTCAAGCTGTAGCCGGATACGCCGTGGCATACCCCAATAAGCCTGCAACTCATTCACATCGTCGGGAAGCGTGGCCGTACCGTTTTTGTCGGAAAGCCGGGCAGGCGCCAGCCAAGGGAACACAGAAGCATCGCAAGCCGGTTCGTCATACCATTCACCCGGCAAAGCCTCCTTCTCCAGCACATTGAGCCAGAGCTTGTGCCACAAGGTATGGGCACCATCCGCGGGCATCACCAGCGTGGTCAGTGGACCGCCACCGCGCAGACCAACCCGATGCCCTACCCCACCACTTGGGGCGTTGGTTTGCAGCGTAAACAGGGCTTGGGCCGCACAGGCAGGGCAGATGCGGTTAAAGCGTCCACCTTTAACAAAAAAATCAAGATTATCCTTGAGCGTCTTGCCACCCGGCGCCTCGATCAACAGGCTTTCGACAGGCTTGTCCTCTCCATCAACCAGCTCAAGATCCTGCAGGAATGCTGGACTGCCTGGTTCCGAGAACAACTCAAACGCTGGGGCACACTGTTCCATCAGGGCTTTCAGTTCTTCAGGTTCTGGCGGTTCATAATACCAGTCGAACCAGCCATCCAGATCCTCTGGTACACAGCAAGTTTGCAGCAAGCCGATCAGGAACTGGTACAGTCCGCCCTGAAAATCAGGTCGGGACGCATCCAACTCCATCACCGGATTATCCCGTTCAGATACCTGCCAGGGTGCAATTCGACAGTGGCTACCGTCTTCCCTGATAACAGGAATCCAAGGCATGTGTATTAGATTCACGCGCTTTCTCCTTGTGTGCCTATCCATCCCTTAGAGGGACAGTAACAAGACTTCAGTTCATCTACCAACGGAAACAGCCTGTGCCACTTCAGCGCTGGCTGTGTTTCCCTGAATGTTTCCAGCTGTTTAGCAATATCACCCGGAATCTGTTGCTCTGCCTGATGCCAGAGCTTTTCTCTCAGGCTCAGGGTGCTCAAATCCCAACTGTGCTTTGCGACCTGAGCGTAGGGTTTCCAGCCACCCTTCCCGTCAGGCACAACCAGTACAACCGAACAGGTTTCGTCACTCAGGCGTGTCGGCACGTTCACATCTTCAGTCCAGCCCTGCTGGTTGCTTTGGGCACTGTAGCCCTTGGTAAGATCCAGCTGATTGAAACCAGCCATACTGCTGCTGGCACGCTGCTCTCCCTCGGCGCGCAATGACGCCTGAAACAAGGGTTCAGGCGTATCCAGCTCGGTGTCCGGGTTGTAGACTGACTCAATCAGGTAGCGTGCATCATCGGGCATGCGGAAGCCGCCGTTTTGCAGCACGATTACAGCAGAACGCCACAGCATGCCGGGGTCACGATAGACCGCTTCGGTGCCGCGTTGAGGTGCCAGCCAACTCTCGTCCACTTCGGCAAAGGGGTCGGGAGTGTGCAGATACAGGGTGGGCAGGCCACGGTCACCGCGCTGGTGTCGATGCAAACGCCCGGCTCTCTGAATGATCAAATCCACCGGTGCCAAATCCGTAATCATCAGGTCAAAATCCAGGTCCAACGATTGCTCAACAACTTGAGTACTGACCAGTAATCGACTGTGCCGGTCTTCCGGTGTGGAATCTTTGCCAAACCATCTTAAAACCTCTTCTTCAACGCGCTGCCGATCAATCATGGCAAAACGACTGTGGAACAGGTGGACGCGCTCAATATCAAACGCTGGTAAAGAAGTTGCGTGAGCATAGGCCCCGCTGGCCGCATCCACCGTATTACGAATCCAGCACACTGCCTGGCCTGCCGCTACCGCCTGCTCAATCACCTGCCATACGGCCTCTTCATCACCCAGCTGCACAACCCTGACCTGACGTGCCACTGTAGAGCGAGTCGCGACCGGGTATTCATGCACAGCTTTCGGTGCCGGGAACTGCGTCACCAATGGGTAGCTCTGCTCAACCAGTGCTGGAGAAGCATGCCCCAAACCTCTGGCGTAATGCTCAACCAGCAGTTTTTTCATTGCCTGTGGCAGAGTCGCGGATAGCAGGATGGCGCTGCCACCCTGTTGAGCATGCATCTCCAGCAGTGCCTGCAGCAGTTTTTGCATATAGGGGTCATAGGCATGCACTTCGTCGATCACAATGATTTTGCGATGCAAGCCCAGCATCCGCAGCGATTGGTGCCGAGCGGGAAGAACGGCGAGCAACGCCTGATCAATGGTACCTACCCCCACATCAGCAAACAGAGCTTTCTTACGGCTGTCCGCCACCCACGCATTGCAATACACCGAGGCTGAGAGTTCATCCCTGGCATAGGTACGGTCAGGGGCTTGTGTCGACAGTTCGGTCTTGTCAGTAAATGCGGCTGCAACCGACTGACTGAAGGTATCAGACAGGTGCCGGGCACCATGCGACAGCACCAGGGACGGCTGGGCATCATCCGCGAATAAGCGTCGGTAACACTCACCCAAGCGGCCATACATGGCATTGGCCGTCGCCATGGTCGGCAGGCCAACATACACACCTTGTGCAAGCCCCTGAGACAGCAGACGGTGCACTAACAACATGGCGGCTTCCGTTTTGCCCGCCCCGGTAACATCTTCCAGAATAAACAGCTGAGGGCCATCGACCAACGGTTGCTCGATCGCAAACCTCTGTAAAGGGGTCGGCATTTGCAGGAAGGAAAACAGCTCCTTGGCGTTTTGGAAGGGACGCGTTGGCAGGGCTTTCAGTGGCAGTGCCTTAATCGAATTTGCCGCCTGCGGCAGCGCGTACTCATGCCAATACTTATCTATCGGCATGGGACGATCAACGTAGGGAAAGTGATTCTGGTTGGAGCCGGTCCAGTCTGCCAAAACCGCTAACCCAGCCAACTGCCAAGAAACTGATTTCAGCGGTTTGCTCAATTCCTTACGCTGCAATAGCTCACGGTCGTCAAGCGTCAGTAGAAGATCTGCCGCCTGCTGCATGAACTCTATTGCTGCCTGCATATCTTCGGGCAGGCAATAGTTCAGAAGCATGCCCGGTTGCTCCTTGGGTGGCTGGCCGTGATGCCCGGTCACTACTTTGAACAATGGGTCTAGATGGCCTAAACGCAGACGTTTTTGCTCACCACAGAGCAGCTCGACAAACGCTTGCCGAAATTCAGGTGACTGCCACAGCCAATAACCCAGAGAATCGTGGCGAACTTGTGCGTAGGATAACCCTTTCACGGGTGCTACCAACGCATCGCTCAAGTCAGGCGCCAGGTTTTGAAAGGCACGAAAAAATTTGCCCAGATCGTGCAGGACAAGAAAGAAAATCAGAATACGGCGCAGCTGTTCAGGTTTAACGGTTAAGGCTTCAGCCAGCTCGCGGCACCAAGGATAATCATCCGACAACAACTCGTACCCACAGGCCGCCACGTCCAGACTATGCCATACCAGCAAATGATATCCGGCCCCTATGGACTCTTTGCCCCGAGCTTTACCCCAATAACGGAAGTACGACTCTCCACACACATCCTCGCCAACTTGACTCACGGTCGCCACTCCCTTTTTTCATAGCACTGCTCTGTTGTAACTGCCCGTCACTTGACCCTCAATACTGTACAAATCCACCTGTCGCCTCACTGTACAGGTTCAGAACAGCCACTGACGGACTTCATCCAGGTTCACCAGAATCAGCTGTTGGGCCTCCGGTGTGCCATCCAACATCTTGTAATTCACCTGCATCTCTTGCAGTAGGTAGTTGGCCAGTGCCGCGCGGGTACTCAGTTGCAGTTGCTCGTTCTGCATACCGTAGTCCTGTTCAATGACGTTGCGCTTGGCAGGGGACAGACGCGGATCAGGGGCCAATATGAGTTCGATTTCAGTCTGCCACGCCAGATCCTGGCCTGCCCCCTGAGGCGACAGGTCAAGCAGTTCAGCTTCGGCTCGAAAACGGCTGAGCACAAAATCGCGATAGCCCTGTGACTTTTCGCACCAGGCACGCAGATGCCAGCGCAGCCCGGTGTTAACGAAGGTGTGCGGCACGATCACACGCCCTTCATGGTCGGGATTGGACAGGGAGACATAGTCCACTTCAATGCGGCGCTGCTCACGAATGGCCTGTATCAGCTTGCGCATCAGAGGCGCGGCGACCTTGCGAGGCGGATGACGCAGGCACTGATAGGGCAGCACACTGCCGGCAGTGGTCGGGGCGCGTTGTCCGCTGACCCAGTCAAGGTATTCGGCCACATCGCCGCTGATCAGGCCACAGACGAAATAATCCGTGGGCTGGAAGGTTTTCAGGGATGAGCTGTAGTTCAGGTTGGTGCTGAAACGTTCACGATAGGCGCTCAAATCTTTGGTAGCCTGCTGGCGGCCAATACCACACAGCGCAGCAAGTCCGGTTGCATTGATGCCACCCTCCCAGTAGCTGATGAGTTCAATCAACCAAGCCCTGCGATCTGTATCCGTTTTCAGCATCTGCTTTTCCCTGTGATTTGAGCCACAAAGTCATTCTGACCAGAACAGGCACTTTTGCAACCTCAAGATCCCCCCACCCCTGCCGATAAACGTCTATTATCTGAACAGAGTACCGAGCCCCCGAGGTTGTTATGAAAATCCAGTCCCCCCCGACCCAGATCTACTCTTCTCGTCCACAGATGGACTCGGTTGCCGAGCGCAGCAGTGGCAAGTCGCAGGATGCGACGCAGGTGTTGCTTGGCAAGCTGGCCGAGAAGATTCCCGGGATGACCACGGAAAAGCTGTCCGGGCTGGACGCGAAAAACTTCACGCCGGACAAGGTTGCTGACCGGATCAGTGACTTTGTAGCCTCGGGTCTTGATGCCGCCAAAAGTCGCGGCGCCTCTGACGAACGCCTGCAGCAGATGTACGATGCCGCTGTAAAAGGCGTTGAGAAGGGCTTCAAGGAAGCGCGTGAGATTCTCGATAATCTCAATGTGCTGCAGGGTGACATCAAGACTCAGGTGGATGAAACCGAACAGAAAACCTTTGATGCACTGGCAAACATTGCGCCGGGCAGCCGCGAGGCAACCGCTCAGGCAGTGCTGGGTGCAGCCGAACGCTACCGCAACTCGGAAGACATGTCGGTGAAGGTGCGAACCCAGGATGGTGATGAAGTCACCATCAGCTTCAGCCGCAACCAAAGTTACGATGCCACTTATGGCGCCGGAGCTGACAATCAGGGCAACTCTGTTGCGTGGATGGATGTGAGCCGCAGCGAAAGCACCCAGTACCAGTTCAGCGTTCAGGGCGAGCTGGATGAGGGCGAGATCGATGCACTGCAGCAGATGGTGCGTGATATTTCAGGCGTTGCCGATGAGTTTTTCAATGGTGATGTACAGAAGGCGTTTGATCAGAGCGCCGGTATCCGCTTTGACGCGTCCGAGTTGAGTTCGATGGAGCTCAACATGAGCTACAGCCGTTCACTCTCGCAGGCCGCCAGTTATGAGCAGGTTGGCAGCCTGGAGCAACCGGCAGACAAGCCGGGGCTGCGTCTGGGTCAGCTGATGAAGGATCTGGCCGAAAGCGCGGGCGCGCCTTCGCTGGGGTTCCTGCAGTCGCCGGCACAGGCAGGGCGTGACCTTATGACCGGACTGGTCGAGCAGGACAGTCGCTTCTCGGATGCGATGAAAGAGCTGCAGGACAGCTACCGCAATAACCTGAAGCAGTTGCTCGATGCGGTATTGCCGCTGAATACCGAAGCGACTGCTGATGCCCCCACCGAGGCTGAACCAGACGCTCAGGCCTGATCAACCAGGCACACCTCTGCGGGGGTGTGCCGGTCACGGGTTTGCGTAATGCTGATCCAGTGCCTGCCTGATCCGTTTTACGGCTTTGACCGACTCGGCGTTATCGCCATGCACGCACAGCGTATCGGCTGAGAGCGAAACATCAGTTCCATCCAGCGTGGTGACAACACCCTCCTTTGCCAGTCGCAGGGACTGCTCCACTATGCGGTCCACATCGTGGTAGACCGATCCCTCCACCGAGCGCGGCACCAGATAGCCACGGGCATCGTAGGCTCGGTCGGCAAAGGCCTCAAACAATAGCGCCACACCAAACTCGGCGGCAATCGTTGCCACCGGGCTGTTGTCCGCCGTGGCCATCAGCATCAGTGGCAGGCTGACATCGTACCGGGCAACACCCTCCAGCACAGCACGCAGAATGTCATGGTCCCGCATCATGTCGTTGTACAGCGCCCCATGGGGTTTGACGTGGTTGAGCGTCAGTCCGTGCGCACGGGCTATACCGGCCAGCGCACCGGCCTGGTACTGGATCAGCGCAACGATTTCCTGCGGGTGGCACTGCATGCTGCGCCGGCCAAAGCCGACCAGATCCGGATAGCTGGGGTGAGCGCCAATGGCGGTACCGGCATGTTTGGCCAGCATGACGGTGCGTGTCATGGTGACCGGGTCAGAGGCATGAAAACCACAGGCCACGTTGGCCAGCTCCACCAGCGGCATCACCTGATCATCCAGCCCCATGTGCCAGGGGCCGAAGCTTTCGCCCATATCGCAGTTGAGCAGCAGGCGTTTGGTCTCAGTCATTCAGTTGCCTTGTCAGATCAAGCAGCTCGGTCATGCTGTGGATATCATTGCGCTGCAAAATCAGTTCGCGTCCCAGCTGCAGTGCCATGGCTTCACACCTGCCGCGCAACGCAGCATCGTCAATCGTTTCCAGATCCGCCACATGGGCAAGACCGATGGTCCGGCGGATCAGCTCGGTGCCGGCAAATCCCAGCGTATCTCGCCAGATCTGCAGCAAACGACGCGCCTGCCAGTGCGCATTCTGCAGGCTTTCATCCTGAGTCTGTTCAGCCATCAGACGGCTGAACTCACGGCTAAACTCATGCCACAGCCTGTCGACCTGAGCCAGCAGCCAGTCACGCCAGTGCTGGCGTTCCTGCACGTCACCGGCCTGCTCATGCTGACCACACCAGTTCAGCAACAGGTTGCCGATGACACTGCCTACATCAAAGCCGATGGGGCCAAAATAGGCAAACTCCGGGTCGATCACCTTGGTGCTGGCTTCTGTCACAAAGATGGAGCCTGAGTGCAGGTCGCCGTGCAGCAGGGCTTCAGCCCGGTTGAGGAAGGCATACTTGAGATCGGCCACCTCGACCTTCAGCCGATCATCCTGCCACAGGGCCTCGGCCGCCGGGCGCAGCGGCGGATTGATGGCGTTGCGCTCGTGATCGCAGTAGGGGTCGAGGAAGAACAGGTCTTCGGTGATCTTGCACAGATCCGGATTGATGAACCGCTTCACCAGCGTTTTTTTCTGGTGCGCATCCAGATGCATGTCGCTGGTGTGGAACAGGGTTCGCGCCATGAACAGGCCCAGGTGCTGTGCCAGCAACGGCAGTTTGCGCCGTGCAATCAGGGCGTGACGCAGGTTCTGGTGATCACCCACATCCTGCATGATAATCGCTGCCAGATCATGCTCGTAATGATATACCTCGGGCACCCATTCTCCGGCGTGTTCGGCTTCCAGCACCAGCGATTCCGCCTCGATTCGAATACGGTCAAGCGACAGTGGCCAGTCTTCACCAATGATGCGGACATAGGGCAGTGCTTGCTTGACGATCACACTGGCACCACCGGGTTCGGCCACGCGGTAGACGAAGTTGATATTGCCATCGCCGATCTCGGTCACGATCAGGCTGGCATCGTCATGGAAAAGACGTGTATGACGACGAACAAAGGCGATAACAGCCGCATCATCCGAGAACTTGTGTTTAGTCATGGGCATTCCCGTACCATAATATTGATGACTCAATTCTGACAAAAAACGACGTCTCTGTAAGCGCCTCAGCAAGACTCTTTTCTCAGCGGTTTATAACGCTTAAGCTCTGCCCCTCTATTCACCAGCCGGATCACTTCAATGAAAGACCTGATCTCCACCGCCCTGCGCTACCGCAACCACCGCCTTGAACTGCTGGATCAGCACCAGCTGCCTGACCGCGAGCTCTGGCTGCACTGTGATTCGGTAGAGGCGATGGTGGCGATGATCCGCAAGCTGCAGATTCGCGGCGCGCCATTGATCGGGATTGGGGCGGCACTGCTGCTGGCACACCTGGCGGAGCAGGGTTTAAGTGAAGATCAGCTGCGCGAAGCTGCGGCCACTCTGCGTGAAGCTCGCCCCACTGCCGTCAACCTGATGAACTGTCTGGACCGCATGCTGGCGGTGATGGATCAGGGAGCCGATGCGCTGGTGGCCTGTGCCGAGGATCTGTTCGAGGAAGATGTGGCCCTGTGCCAGCGCATGTCTGAACACGGCGCAGCCCTGCTGCCGGAAGGCGCTCAGGTGCTGACGCACTGCAACACCGGCAGCCTTGCCACCGCCGGTGCCGGCACCGCTATCGGGGTGATTGCCGAAGCCTTTCGCCGTGGCAGGTTGAGTCATGTCTGGGTGGATGAAACCCGCCCGCTGTTGCAGGGTGGCCGTCTGACCGCCTGGGAGATGTGCCGGTTGGGCATTCCGCACCAGATTCAATGCGACAGCATGGCCGCAATCCTGATGCGCGATGGTCAGGTGGATGCGGTGCTGGTGGGCTCGGATCGCATCGCCGCCAATGGCGATTTTGCCAACAAGGTGGGCACCTACAATCTGGCGGTCAACGCGCACTACCACAACATACCCTTTTATGTGGTAGCCCCCTGGACCACCGTTGACCCGCACTGCGCCAACGGCGATGCGATCCCGATCGAGCAGCGCAGTGCCGAAGAGATAAAAGGTGTAAGCGGCAGCTTTGGTGAAGTACGCTGGAGCCCGCTGGAATCGGAGGTATTCAACCCCGCATTCGATGTCACCCCCGCCGATCTGGTGACCGGCTGGGTGCTGGATACGGGAGTGTATGATCGTGCTTCAATTGTGCAGGCGATCGCAGCCACCAAGGCTAAAGCCTAAGCGGTCTTTTCAAAGCGTGGGTGGCGGTCGGCTATATCACTGCCGGTCAAATTGGCCACCCAGCCTTCCGGGTTATTGAACAGGCGCAGGGCGGTGAAACGCGGCGCCGGTCCCATATCGAACCAGTGGGTCGTATTGGCCGGTACCGAGATCAGATCGTTCCTGCAGCAATGCACTTGATACACCTTGTCTTCCACGTGCAGATAGAACATGCCTTCGCCGTCGACGAAGAAGCGCACTTCGTCTTCGGAGTGAGTGTGTTCGCTGAGGAATTTATGCCGTAGGGCTTCGCGGTCGGGATGATCCGGCTGCAGGCTGATCACATCCACGGTGACGTAGCCTTCCTCGTTTTTCAGCCGTTCGATCTCCTTGCGGTAGGCCTCAAGTATCTCTTCGTTGGCCATGCCCGGCACAATCTCCCGGTCCGCTTCCCAGCGCTCGAAACGCACGCCGATGCCACTGAGGATCTGCCGAATCTCGTTGAAGTCGGTGCTGCTGCCGAGCAGTTCGGCGCTCTGGTCGGCATGGATATGGATGGCGCTCATCGGCGATTCCTTAATCAAGTGTAATCTGGTCAAAGTTTTCCACAGCGCTGTGGCGTGCGGCCCCGTCCGGTCGCTCGCCGCGCACCAGCAGGCAGGTCTGCATACCCGCAGCCCTGGCCGCGTCCAGCTCTTCCACCACGTCCGACAGGAACAGAATCTGACTCGCAGGCAGGCCAATACTGGCACTGATGCGTTCATACGCGATCGCTTCGCGCTTGGCGCCGGTGGTGGTATCAAAGTAGCCGCTGAAAAGCGGTGTCAGGTCGCCGAAGTCACTGTAACCGTACAGCAGTTTCTGCGCCTTCACCGAGCCTGACGAAAAAATGTGCAGTTGCTTGCCACTGTCGTGCCAGCGTTTAAGCCCTTTACAGGCATCGGGATAGAGGTGGCCGGTAAAGTCGCCATTCTCGTAGCCCTGTACCCAGATCAAACCCTGCAGTGCCTTGAGTGCGGTTTCCTTTTTGTCCTGATCGATCCAGTCGATCAGGCCTTTGGCAATGGCATCGAGATCATCGGCGGCAACACCCAGTGCTGCCGCCGCGTCTGCCACGGCGGGCTCACTTGGGTGGCTGTGGATAAAGTCCGCCATCCGTTCACGAGCATAGGGGAACAGGGTCTTGTGGACAAAATCGATATCGGTGGTGGTGCCTTCAATATCGGTCAGGATGGCGTCGATGCCATTGAACGTGGCTGTAGATGTATTCAAGCGTGCGCTCCCAGTCGTCGCATTTCCAGTTCACAGGCAAACAGAAATTCCAGCCCTTCCAGATGCCGGCGGGCCTCATTCATGTCATGCCCCCAGGTGTAGAGACCATGGCCACGCACCAGAAAGCCCCATTCGAGCGGCTCGGGTTGCCAACGCTGGCTCAACTCGGCCGCCAGCGCCTGCATGTCTTGCGCATTATCGAGAATGGCGATGCGGATGCTGGCATCATGGGTATGATTGCCACTGAGCGACTTCTGCATCTCATAACCGCTGATCGTGAGCCAATGGCTCGATTCCAGCCGGGACAGCACCGTTGAGGCAACCGAGTGCGTATGCAGTACCGCACCAATCTTACTGTACAGCTGATACAGGCTCGTGTGCAGCAGAGTCTCGGCAGAAGGCTTGAGTACACTGGCCTGTGGCTGACCATCCAGATCCACCTGCAACAGCTGCTCCGGTGTCAGATGCCCCTTATGACAGCCCGATGCCGTAATCAGGGCAGACTCAGGCCCAAGACGGACGGAAAAGTTGCCGCCGGTGGCGGGGCACCAGCCCTGAGCATCGATCCATTGCCCGGCGTCGATAATCTGTTGTGCGGCGGTATCGATCATGCAAAGTCCTCCTCGTTATCGGAGAAAATGCCGAACGCATCCGCATCCTGCCAGGCGGGGAAGTTATCGCGAAACTGCCGCAGGTCTTCGGCATTCAAGGTTCCGGTTTTGACAAATGCCTCACCGGCAGGGGCATCCAGCAGGGCCTGTCCTTTGGGGTCAACCAGCAGGCTGTCGCCACTGTACTCCAGCCCCTTGCCATCCTCACCGATGCGGTTTACGCCCGCCACGTAGCACTGGTTCTCGATCGCCCGTGCCAGCAGCAGCGTGCGCCAAGCATGGCGGCGCGGCGCGGGCCAGTTGGCCACAAACAGCATCAAGTCGTAATCATTGCGGTTGCGACACCAGACCGGGAAGCGGAGGTCGTAACAGACCTGCGGCAGGATGCGCCAGCCCTTGTACTCGATCACCGTGCGAGTATCGCCAGCGACATAATACTGGTGCTCATTCGCCATGCGAAACAGATGGCGCTTGTCGTAATGCTCAACGGCTCCGTCTGGTGTTACAAACAGCAGTCGGTTGCGGTAGCCCTGATCCTCAATCACTACGCTGCCGCACACGGCGGCGCCCAGTGTTGCCGCCTGATCCCGCAGCCATGCCAGGGTCGGGCCGGACATGGGTTCGGCAACAGCCTCAGGCTCCATGGTAAAACCGGTGGTGAACATCTCGGGCAGTACGATCAGGTCGGTCTGCCCGGCCAGCGGCGCCATCAACTCAGCCAGCCGGTTGCGATTCGATTCGGGCTGCTGCCAGTCCAGCGGAGTTTGGATCAGTGAAATTCTCAGATTCTGCATAGTCGCTCCGCAGCCTCATCAAGGGTGGTTTCGCTTTTGGCAAAGCAGAAGCGCACCAGGCGCATCTCAGGGGGCTGTTGATAGAATACCGACAGCGGAATGGCGGCCACACCCGCCTGTTCGATCAGCCAGATAACAAACTCGGTATCGGGCAGATCACTGATGGCACTGTAGTCCATTACCTGAAAATAGGTGCCCGCTGCCGGTGTGAAGCTGAAGCGACTTTCGGCCATGCGGGCGTTGAAGCGATCACGTTTGGCCTGATAAAACGCTGGCAGTGCCTGATCGTGTTGCGGGTCATCGTTCAGGTAATCCGCCAGCGCCAGCTGCATCGGTGTGCTGGTACTGAAGGTCAGATACTGGTGGATCTTGCGCAGCTCGGCACTCAAGGGGGCCGGGGCCACGCAGTAGCCGATTTTCCAGCCGGTGGTGTGGTAGGTCTTGCCGAAAGAGGAGACCACGAAGCTGCGCTCGGCCAGCGCCGGGTAGCGATTGATGCTCTGATGCACCTCACCGTCAAACACGATGTGCTCATAGACTTCATCCGCCAGCAACAGGATATCGGTGCCGGCCACCAGGTCGCTCAGCGCCTGCATATCGGCGGCGGCCAGCGTCTGCCCGGTCGGATTGTGCGGCGTGTTGAGGATGATCATCCGGGTATTGGGGCTGATCGCCTGTTGCACCTGCTCCCAGTCAATCTCGAAAGCGGGCGGCAGCAGCGGAATATGCACCGCCTTGCCACCATTGAGCGCAATTGCGGGGTCGTAGCTGTCATAGGCGGGGTCAAACACCAGCACCTCATCCCCAGGACGCACCACGGCCGAGATGGCGGCAAACAGGGCTTCCGTTGCCCCGGAGGTCACCGTTACCTCGCTTTCGGCATCCACTCTGCGGTCGTAACAGCGCTCCACCTTGGCGGCGATCGCACTGCGAAGGCTTGGCACACCGCTCATGGGGGCGTACTGGTTGGCCCCTTGACGAATGTAGTGATCAACCCGTGAAAGCAGGGCCTCCGGGCCGTTAAAGTCGGGAAAACCCTGCGACAGGTTAATCGCCTGGTGCGCTTGCGCAAGGGCTGACATGCGGGTAAAGATGGTCGTGCCGACCTGTGGCAGCTTGGTATCGGGGTAATGCATGACGGGCTCGGTTTGTGATAGAGGTCAAATAGTACCGGAGAGGGCCGGACCCGCTCAACAAATGCGCTGGTCTATCAGCGCCCGACAGGTAGAATAGCGCATGCTGGACTGGATTCTGGAGCACAACGGCTTCATTCTTGAAGCAGCCATACTGGCTTTGGTCGTGTTGTATGTAGGACTGAAAATCAAATAACTACTCTGTCCGGAGTTGCAATGACAAATCGCAAACCCCTGTATTGGCTGGCGCCGCTGCTGGCCCTTGGGCTGACAAGCCCCGCTCTGCAGGCTGACGAGAGCCTGTACCTGAGCGAACAGGATTTCCTCACCGACATTCCCGAAATCACCTCTGCCACACGACTGACCCAGAAACTCACCGAAGCCCCCGCCTCCATCAGCATTCTCGACCGCCAGATCATTGCCGCCTCTGGCGCCCGGAATATTCCCGATCTGCTGCGGCTGGTCCCCGGCTTTCAGAGCTATCATATCAGTGCCAACAAGTTTGCCACCACTTACCATGGCGCCAGCGACAACTTTCCACGCCGGCTTGAAGTGATGGTCGATGGTCGCAGCGTGTACCTGCCGCTGCTGGCCACCGTGGACTGGACCTCACTCGGCATTAATTTGCAGGACATTGAGCGGATCGAAGTGGTGCGTGGCTCCAACGTGCCAACACAGGGCTCCAACGCATTTATGGGCTCGATCAACATCATCACACGCTCACCGGCTCTGCTCAGCGGCGGCTACATCAGCGCCACCGGTGGCAGCATGGACACGCGCGATCTGCAGTTTGGCCATGCCGATCAGTTGAGCAACTGGAACTATCGCCTGTCGGGCGGTCATGAGGAAAATGACGGCACCGATCTGTATGGCGATGCCATCAAACGAAACTATCTCAGCTTCAGTGGCAGCTACACGCCGACCCTGACCGACACCTTCTGGATTCAGGCGGGCGTGGACCGTGGGCATACCTATGTGGGGCAATCGGACAAACTGGATGATCCGTTCCATAAGCGTGAACATGATTCCAGCTATCAGTCCATCCGGTACCAGAACCTGTATTCAGATACAGGCACCCTGCAGTTAAGGGCTCACCATAACTACCTGGACCTGGAAACACCTGCCATGAGCTTTGAGCGAGTTGCCGAATATACTGGGATGTCAAATCCGGCCATCGTAAATGAGTTTATAGCCCTGAACGCTCCACGCGAGGACTCCGAACATGGTACGACCCATAGCTACGACACTGAGTTACAGATAACGGATCGAATTGGCTCTCTGGAACTTGTTGGTGGCCTGGGTTACCGCTACGAAACAGCAGAAAGTGATGTATTGCTGCAAAGCGGCAAGGTGACCGAGGAACGCTGGCGTCTGTTCAGCAACCTGGATTGGGATTTTGCATCTCGCTGGAGCCTCAGTACCGGTTTCATGTACGAAGACAGTTCAGAAAACAGCGATGCTCTGTCCTATCGTCATGCGCTGATTCACCGACCCGATGACCAGAGCAGTTTTCGACTGGGCTACTCCATCAGTGAGCGTCTGCCCTCATTGTTGGAACGCCATGGGAATAACACCATTTATGCGCCGGCAGCACTAACTGGCACAGTACAGGCCTATGACAAAGACAAGCAGGCCAACCCTGATCTTGGGCCTGAACGGATAAAAACCTATGAAATTGGTTATTACAGGGCCTTAGGTAATCAACAGGGCCATCTTGATCTACGCTTGTTCCATGAGCGCCTGACCAACGTTATCGGCTCCTACTACCTTCCAGCCGATGAACTTGCACCTCCTCCTCACCCAATGACCGAGGGACGCGTATCCACCAGCATGAACAATTTCAGCTGGGAAAATCAGGGCATCGAAATTCAGCTCCAGAAACAGCTGGGTAGCCAGTTCTCCGCACTGCTGAACTACACCTATACCAACACGCTAACTGATACTTGGGAGACCAACAAGAACCTTGCCGGTGAAACCATTTCGTTCCGTGACTCGGTCACCCCCGAGCACACCGCATCAGTTATGCTTAACTGGACTCCCACTTCTGATTTAAACTTGAGTTTGATGCACTACTATATGGATAGCGTGCACTGGTTTGAGGGTGGCGTACGCGACAGCTATCAGCGCACCGATCTGCGTGCGGCATACGACTGGCAGCTGAGTGGCGGTACCGAGCTGGAAGCAGCACTCACAATTCAGAATGCTTTTGGTCCAACGTACGAAGAGTTTTACCAGTACAACCTGTTTGACCGCCGAGCCTGGCTGCAGCTGACACTCAGGTATCATTAATCAGGAAGCAGAGATAATTGCAGGGATGTCACGTTTACGCAGGACCACGCCCCGATTGAAACACTGGCTGCTGTGCAGCCTTGTGCTCTTGCTTGCGCCTTTTAAGGCGCTGGCCGGGGAATCGCTGGTTGTGCTCAGTGACTTCAGCCCCAGCTACAATCAAGTCTTGTCGGCCATCAGGGAACATGCCGTACACCCAACCCGCGTATTGACCCTGGATCAGCTCAAGACCGGTGACAGCCGCGCACCTGTTATTCTCGCAGTGGGCACTCGAGCCTGCGAACGCATGCTGGAACGCTACCACCCCGAGTCGAAACTGATCTGCGCTTTCCTGCCATCGGCCACTTTTGATCAGCTCAAGCGCAAACTGCTGCCGACGGGCTCTTATGCAGCGGTCAGTGCCATTTACATTGATCAACCCCTTGCACGCCAGATTCGGCTGGCGCGTCTGGTCAGCCCGGAGGCGGCTACGCTGGGCACCGCATTGGGCAGTAACAGTCTCAATATGCGTGATGGACTGGAGCAAGGCGCTCAAGCCGAGGCCTTCGAGTTGTCTCTGGTTGAGCTGACCCGACAAGACAACCCGGTTCAATTGCTGGCGCCGGTGGTGGAAGGCAGCGATCTGTTTCTGGTCATCCCTGACAGCTCGGTGTTCAACCGTGCCATTTCCAAGTGGCTGCTCTACCTCTCATTACGCCACAAAGTACCGGTGATCGGTTTTTCAGCCAGCTATACCGAAGCCGGTGCTGCGGCATCCGTTCACTCGTCTGCATCGCAGATTGGACGCCAGAGTGCCGAGTGGCTCAATCTTCTGCAGGATGGTGGCAACCTGCCCAACGCAAGCTTCCCGCGTTACTTCGATGTCAGCGTTAATCCGGTTGCAGTACGCACACTCGGCATCGAGCCACTTTCTGCCGAGTTGCTGCAGGAAAGACTGGCCCGTATCGAGGCCGGTGGCTAATGCCGGGTACGCGTAGCCGGTTGAGCATTCGCAACCGCGTTCTTCTGCTGTCGATCATTCCAATGCTGGTTCTGGCGACCATTCTCGGCAGTTATTTCATCTACAGCCGCCTTGCGGACAACACCGACAAGCTGATTGAGCGGGGCCAGATCATGGTCGATCTGCTTGCATCAGCAGCAGAATTCGGTGTCATCAGCGGCAATCAGTATCAGCTTCGCGTTCTGAGCCAGAAAACCCGGCGCAGTCACACTGAGGTGCTGGACATCCTGTTCTATGATGACAACTTCGATCTTTTGCATCGCAGCGACCATTTCACTGTCGGGCTCAGCCCTGAAAGCCCTGCCCTGCAATCGACGTCGAATCAGTGGATCTTTCTATCGCCCATAGTCAGCAGTGCTCTGTTGACGGACAACAATCCTGAACTGAACATCCACGCCAGCGAGCCCGAACAGATTGGCTGGGTAGCGGTTGTACTATCAACCCACAGCAATATCGCTGCACGTCAGGAGATGCTGCGCAACAGCCTGCTGCTGATCAGTCTGGGGTTGATGCTGACCGTCATTCTTGCCAGCCGTTTTGGCCGCCGCATCACCCAGCCTATCCGAGGCCTGAGCCAGGTCGTCGAGCGTCTGGAAGCGGGCCATCTGGATACCCGTGCGGCCACGACTCACACCGCTGGCGAGCTGGGCCTGCTGGCACGGGGCATTAACCGTATGGCCGCCAGAATTCAGGCATCCAGCCAGGAACAGGAGCAGCAGATCAACCGAGCCACCCGGCAGCTCACCTCAACCCTGCGCCACCTGGAGCGACAGAATGAGGAACTCACCGTTGCCCGCCGTGAAGCGGATGAGGCCAACCGTTCCAAGGACGAATTTCTGGCCCGCATGAGTCATGAGTTGCGCACCCCGCTCACGTCTGTACTGGGCTTTTCACGCTTGCTGGAGCAAACCGGCCAGTCTGCCGAACAGCGTCACTACTGCAGCATCATCAACCAGACGTCCAGCCTGCTATTGACCATTATTGACGATATTCTCGACTTCTCTCGCCTGCAGTCCGATGCCATCCAGCTGGAGCAGATCCCGTTCGATCCAACCCGGTGCTTTAGCAATCTGCTGCAGATGCAGGCACCGATGGCACAGGAAAAGGGACTGCAGCTCAGCTCTGATCTGGACCCGGAACTGCCACCGGCACTGTTGGGCGACCCCACCCGAATCGGGCAGATACTGACCAACCTGTTGAGCAACGCAATCAAGTTCACTGACCATGGAGAGGTCTGCTTCAGAGTCAGGGCACAGCGGCAGGCCTCAACCTGTCGTCTCGAGTTGAGCGTACAGGACACGGGTATCGGCATCTCAGAACAGCAGCAACAGCACCTGTTCAAGGCTTTCATTCAGGCGGATAACACGATCAGTCGTCGTTTTGGTGGCTCGGGGCTCGGACTGGTCATCGCCCACCGCCTGACCCAGCTCATGGGCGGCGAGATCAGACTCAGCAGTGAAGCGGGCCGTGGCACCTGCGTACACTTGAGCCTGAGCCTGCCTCTGGCAGATGTGGATACTGTCGTCTCGTCACTTCACCCCGCCGAGACATGGCCCCATACAGCATCCAGTTATCAATTGCCCTGCAGGTTGAGGGTGCTGCTGGCGGAAGACAATGAGTTCAATCGACTGCTGCTGCACAAGGTACTCAGTCGAGCTGGCGCCGAGGTGGTTGAAGCCCGCACGGGCGTAGAGGCGTTACAGATTTTCCAGCAGCAGCCGATCGACATGGTTTTGATGGATGTGCACATGCCGCAGATGGACGGCATTCGGGCCAGCCGAGAGATCCGTCGGCACACGGCATCATTGCCGATCATCGCTCTGACCGCCAACGTCATGACCCATGAGCATGAGGCGCTGCTGCAGGCCGGAGTGAATGAAATTCTGCTCAAGCCTGTGGATCTGAGTACCCTGTTCAGGCTGATGTCGCTTCATTGCCCGGTGGGTGAGGGCACCGCTGCCGGCGGGCATGTGTGCGCTGCGGTACCTGCACTGCTGGATCAGGTCGATACCGGTGAGTTGCATACGGAACTTCAGCAGCAGGCACAGTCCGTTTGTGCAGCGGTGAGGTCGGGTCGGTTTGAGCAAATACGTACCCACACCCATCAGTTACTGGGACTTGCCGGCCTGTATCAGCTGCCGGAGCTGGAAACGGTGGTGGCCGAATTGCATCAGGCAGCGGTTGCCGAAAGCCTGGAAAGCTGCTGGCGCAGCAGTTATCGTCTGACACGGCTGATTGAACACCGCCAATATGTGTGATCAAAAACGCCGATAATAAGGCTCCGACGCGATCAGCTGCTCCAGATCGGCCATGATCAAGGCCAGTCGGGCACGGGCCTCACGATCATACAGGTAGGGTTCAAGCCCCTCTCTTGCTGGCGAGTGATCTGCATCGCCTTCATGCACCGCCACACAGCGGCGCCTGATCTCTTCCAGTTCGGGGTCATGCAGCGCGGCAATGCCAATGAACAGTTCCCACTCTTCACGACGGGCCGTGCCATCCTGCAACCGCTGCATGAGGTGAAATACCGCGCGTCGATCAGGTCGCCAGGTGGGCGCACGCCCATACGTCAGGGAGATCACCAGCCCCACGACCAGCAGAAGCGAAATCAGAAACGTGAGCAGAAATTCCATTTCCGATCAGCTCAGATACTGGCCGCTGCTCAGTGCCTTGGCCGCCCCCTGTATTGCCTCCAGATGCCCGCTTTCAAGCTGCTCCATCTCACGCTGATACTCCAGTTTGAGCTTTTTCGGCAGGGCCTTCCATTCGTCCTTGATCGGAATGTGACTGGTTTTGTCATGCACTTCCGTGATCACCTGCAAAGACGCTTCCTGCAGCAGCTGGGGACGAAAGTTCTCCAGCAATACCTTAAGACGGATGCAGCCCTCGGTTGCCGTCATTTTCTCGTCATGCAAAATCGCATGTGCAACCAGTCGGATACTTTCACTCAGGTACTCCTGCCGTGCATCAAACTGCTTCAGCCACTCAGCCTCCTGAGCCGCTTGCCGGGTTTTGCGTGCTTTTTCCTGCTGCAGTTGCCGGAAAATGACCGTTGCCAGTACGGTGATCACAACCAGTCCGGCTGCAATCAGACCGTAGATCAGTGTATTGTTCATGCTAAACCTCAAGGACAGATGAGTGCCGTTTGCAGCCTATTATGCCAAATACGGCCTCTTCTGACTCATTACGGAGTTGTCATGTCGAGCGATCAACATTACGAGCGTTTGATCAGAATGTATCAACAGGCCCCCATCAATCGCCTGTATCCGTCACAGCTTACCCTGGACAAGGGGCACGCCCGCATTGAGTTGGCGCCTGACCCGGGGCTGTGCCATGCGGCAGGAACTCTTCACGGTTCAGTATTGTTCAAGTTACTGGATGATGCCGCCTATTTTGCTGCAGCAAGCCGCGTACAGGACCAGTTTCTGGTAACGGCCAGTTTTCATACGCTGTTCATGCGACCGGCGAAAGTGGGGGCTCTGCATGCTGTCGGTCGTCTGATCAGTGCCGGGCGCCAGCAGCTGATAGCCGAGGCCAGCGTGTATGACGAACGCAGCCGGGAACTGGCTCGGGGACAGGGCTGCTTCAACCGCAGTGGTATTGTGCTCGATGATGTGGCTGAGCGGGAGAGGTCATAACGACCCCTCCTGGAAAGCGCGTTACTCGAAAGTAAAACTGCGCGGCTTCAGACTGTCCGGCTTTAGGAAAGGCTTGTCGCCGGTATTGTCATGCTGGCCCAGTACCTGGCCGTTGAACTCTGTGCCATACCGGGTGTGCTTGTGGAAATTCAGATGTTTTTCACGGGTCTCGGCGGCGTCACCGGTAAAGCGCGGATCCTGGGGGCGCTCCTGGCTGTTGATATACCAGGCCACATTCCAGGCATCCTGCTCACTCAATGAGCCGGGCTTGCCCAGCGGCATGTTCAGGTGGATGAAGGATGCCGCCGTGAAGATACGGCTGATACCGGCGCCCCAATTGTAGGAATGATCTCCCCAGAGTGCCGGGAACACCACCTTGCCGTTGGCGCGTTGGCCTGCCCCGTCATCGCCATGACAAACGGCACAGTTTTCCTGATACACCACCTGACCGGCTTCATAGCTTATGTCGTCCGGGATGTTTTTGCCCAGACTGCTGAAGCCTCGCCCACTGATGTTACGCTCATACACCGGTGCACCGGTGGCCAGCCACTGATGATAGGCGCTCAGAGCGACCATCTCGTCACTGCCATAGGCCGGAGGCGTACCGTTCATGGAATAGGCAAAACAGCCGGCGATACGCTCCTCCAGTGAGTTCACATGGCCATTCTTGCCACGAAAATCAGGCAACGTGGTGGCAGCAGGCCAGACCGGGCCGGACCAGTTCTGACCACCCTCTCCCATATGGCAGTTACGACAGCTCATGTCATTGAATACATACTTGCCGCGCAGCTGCTGGGTATTGTTGAACAGATCACGTCCCTTGAGGATGACTTCACGCAGTTCGGGGTGGATGCTGGTATCGGCATTCAGATCTTCCAGTGTCGGGGCCTGATGTACATAGGCGCCTTCCTTGTGGGCCGGCAAATTGACAGGGACCTTCGGCTCTGCGGCCAATACAGTCGAGGCCAACACGGAGGCAGAGGCAGCCAGCGTCAACGCATTGAAATGGTTCATTACTGACCTCCTTCGGCAACAGTGACAGGCTGGGCCGCCAGATAGGCGGCGACCGCTTCAATTTCGGTATCGGTCAGGCGTTCGGCAACGCCGGTCATCAACTGCACCGGATCGTTGTGCCGGCTCCCGCCCTGCCAGGCCTTGAGCTGCTGACGAATATAGGTCGGATGCTGACCGGCAATGCCCGGAAAGGCCGAACCGACCCCCGCGTTGCCCGGGCCGTGACAGCTGTTGCAGGAGGGGACATGCTTGCTCCAGTCACCGCGCAGTGCAAGCTTCTCCCCCAGTGCCAGCATCGACTCACTGGCATCGGAAGCCTTCACGGCGGGTACCGGCTGGGACGCATAGTAGGCGGCCACATCCAGAATCTGCTGTTCGCTCAGGTTATCCACATTCGGCTGCATGATTGGGCTTACGCGCGTGCCGGTGTTGTAGTCGCGCATCTGCTTGGCAAGATACTCGGCATCCAGTCCGGCCAGGCGCGGGAAACCGCCGGCATCGTTACCGACACCGTCCATACCGTGACAGGCCAGACAGGGTGCACCACTGCCATCACCCTGCATGACAATTTTCTGTCCATCAGCGGCCACACCCGCTGCCTGCACTGCACCGCTGACAAGCACAGCGCCTGCCAGCATGATGCGTAATCCTGACTTGAACATGGCACTCTCCCCTTTGCTCATGTCTAATTTAGAATAGGCTTAACAGGCATTAGTTTATGCCAAAAGTTGACATAAATCATGGCAAGGTTCCCATCTTTAGTCTGAATAGACGGATTTCTTCTGTTCAAGACGAGCGTTTGAGCCTTTTGCCCAAGCCACTGGCCCGGCGTACCCGAGCGCGCACTGCGTCATCCAATCGGCCCTGATGGCTTAGCAGCAGGGTAAACCAGCGGCTGGCGCGTGTAATGCCAGTGTAGACCAGTTCACGCGTCAACACCGGGTTGACCGTGGGCGGCAGCAGCAGGGCGGTGTGTGCAAACTCCGAGCCCTGTGACTTGTGCACGGTCATCGCGTACACGGTCTCGATCGCCTGCAGCCGGCTGGGCAGTATCCACTTGAGGCCACCGTCCGCGAGCGGAAATACCACGCGCAGTGCAGCCGTTCCATCTGCATTTTGGCGCATCAGGGTGATACCGATATCGCCGTTCATCAGCCCCAGACTGTAGTCGTTGCGCGTAACCAATACAGGCCGGCCCTCATACCATCCTTCGCTGCGGGCGACCAGCCCTGCCCGCAGGAGCTCAGTGGCTATACGTGCATTCAATCCCTCGACGCCCCAGGGGCCGCGACGCAGGGCACATAGCAACTGAAACTGGCCGAAGGCGGTCAGTACCCGTCTAGCCCAGGCATCCTGTGCCTGCTCATCACTGTCTACAGGTCTGAGGGCGTTCAGTTGCTCAAGGTAATCACGGTAGCCCCGAGGCCGGGCGCCTTCAGCCGTGGCCGGCTGGGGGCCGCCATCCAGTATCAGGCGCTCCAGTGCCCGATCGGCATCACCCTTGAGGCGGATCCAGCCAAGGTCGGCATGCCCCTCCGCGAGCACGGTATTTACCGCCTGCGGCTGGCCGCTGTTGACGGCTCGTGCCAGTGCACCGATGCCACTGTCGACACCAAAGCGGTGACTGTGCCTGAGCATCGCAATGGTTTGGGCCAGCGGCTGCTCTGAAGGGCCTCCGGCTTCGGCCTGCCAGCGCGCCACGTCCTGGCCGGTACGCCGCTGCAGCTGCGACAGGGTTTCACGGCTGTAACCGCCTCGTTCGGCATCTTCACACAGGTCGCCCAGTACCGAGCCGGCTTCCACCGAGGCCAGCTGATCCTTGTCACCCAACAGAATCAGCCGTGCCCGGGCCGGCATGGCGGCCAATAACTGATGCATCATTTCCAGGTCGATCATCGAGGCTTCATCCACCACGACCAGATCGGCATGCAGCGGGTTATCCACATTGTGGATAAAACGGCGTGTATTGGGTCGAGCTCCCAGCAGTCGGTGCAGGGTCGTTACCTCCTGCGGGATATCCTGCTGCATCGCTTCAGGCAGGCGTCCAACCGCGCCGCTGATCGATTCGGTCAACCGCGCCGCCGCCTTGCCGGTAGGAGCCGCCAGCCGAATGCGCAGGATGTGTCCTTCATCACGGGCCAGACTCTGCAGCAGTGCCAGCAGACGAACGACCGTGGTGGTTTTGCCCGTACCGGGGCCACCGGTGATGATGCCGAAGCGACTGCCCGCCACCAGCGCACAGGCCAGCTGTTGCCAGTCCAGGCGCCCCGCTTGCGGATGAAACAACTCTGACAGGCGTTGCTGCAGACGAACGTCATCCACCTCAACCGGTTGCAGGCGATCACCTATCCGCTCAGCGACCTCCACTTCATAACGCCACTGGCGGTAGAGATAAAGACGAGTAGTGCCCGGTTCCAGCACCAGCGGTGCGGGCGGATCACCTGCACTGACCAGCACCGTTTCCGCCAGCGCCTGCAGCCACTGACGGCGCTCAAGCCCCTGCAACAACTCAACCGGTCGATCTGGCAGAACTTCGCCAAACTCGCCATCCGGCGGCAGTGACAGTGCGCTGTCCGGTGCCGAGAGCAGACTATCCAGATCAACGCAGATATGTCCCCGGCCCAGCTGGTGGCTGGCCAGCACCGCCGCCAGTATCACCGGCGGAGTGGCGCTGGGGTCCAGGTCATGCAGGAAACGCCCCAGCGCCAGATCCAGCGACCGGATCCAACCCCGCTCCTGCCAGCGCTGCAGCAGCGATTCCAGCGAAGCCCATTCGGTCAGCGCCGGATGCAGAGAAGCTTCGGCCGCGAAAAGATCGACCTGTTCAGACATGAGTGTTCTCCCGGTTGGCCAGCAGCGCATCCAGTGTTTCGATCAACTCTACCGGCGGACGATCAATACAGCAGCCATGCCGTTCCGGCTCTGTGATGCCGCGCAGAAACAGGTAAAGTGCACCGCCCACATGCTGCTCGTACCCCCGGATGGGGTCATCGGCATAACCCGGCAGACGAGCCTTGAGCAGCCGGTGCAACGCCAGCAGATAAAGCACATACTGCACATCGTAGCGCTTATCCAGCACCGTCTTTTGCATCGCCGCAGCGCTATAGTGACTGTTGTCCGGCCCCAACCAGTTGGACTTGTAATCGGCCACCCAGTAGCGCCCCTGATGCTCGAACACCAGATCGATAAATCCCTTGAGCATTCCGCCCAACTGCTGCGGCGCCAGTGCAGGACGCGGCTGGCCCGGCAACACGTGCTGCGTGATCAGACGGTCCAGTCGACTCACCGGCACCTCAGCCACCTCCAGCCAGAACTCCATCTCGGCCTGATACTGTTGCAATTGCGCCAGCGGTACACTTTGCTCAACCAGTGGCAGGGGGGTGGTCAGCAGCTGCTGCAACCAATCGTCCAGTACCGGCAACCAGGGCTGCCATTCCCGCTGCTGGCAGCGCGGTGCCAGAAATTGGTGTCGCAATGGCGCCTCCCGTGCCACTCGCTCAAAGCCCTCTTCCGCCGCCCATTCCAGTATGCCGTGCAGAAAGGTACCCGCCTGAGGACCTTTCCAGAAATGATGCGGATCATGGGCAAACTCAACCACAACGGCACGCGTTGACGGCTCATCCAGACTTTCCCGAGCGGTTTCTTCACGGGCACTTTCTGCCGGCTCAGCCTCAGTGGGCTGCTCCTGCTCGGCTCGTCCCTGCAGTTGACTGATCGCACTGTAACTGGCGATCCACCAGCGTTCAGCTGCAACGGGCCGATCGCAGTGGCGTGCCGGTGCCAGTGCTGTCACAGTGGTCATATCCGGCAGCGGCTCAGCATCGATTGTCGGAGGTGGCTCCATTTCGATCACACCTCCACTGACCAGCGGTTGCAGCCGGGCTTTGAGCGTTGCGCTGTCGGTTTTCGATTCGCACCCCAACAGCTGGCCGAAAGCGCTTTTGTGCAGGCTGAGCGAACGGTTGTATTTGATCGCGGCCACCCCCAGCCAGCACGCGAACACGGGGCGAGTCAGTGCCACATAGAGCAGGCGCAGATCTTCCTGTAGCCTCTCGGCTTCGGCAGCCCGCTTGGCGTTCTCATCCTTGCTGTCCAGCTCCAGTACACTGCCCTGCTCCGACTGATAGCGGTAGCTGCCGTCACTGGCGGTCACTTCACGGTAGGCACAGATGAAGGGCAGAAACACCAACGGATATTCCAGCCCCTTGGACTTGTGAATAGTCACTACCTGCACCAGGTCAGCATCACTTTCCAGCCGCATGATGTGTTCATCACCACCTTTGCCGCTGTCCATGATCTGTTCCTGCAGGTAGCGGATCAGAGCCTGTTCACCTTCCAGCTGGCTACTGGCCGCCTGCAGCAGCTCGGCCAGATGCAGCAAGTTAGTCAGTATCCGCTCACCATCCGCATCCTGTAACAGCCGGGCAGGCAGCTCGAAACTGTCCAGCAGGTGACGCACCATTGGCAGCACACCCTGCCGCTGCCAAATGTCACGCAGATGGCGGAACCGCTCCACTGTCTGTTCCCACAGCTGCTCATCACGGGTTATCTGCTCCAGGTGAACGTAGCCCAGATCCAGCGTTCGACTGGCCAGCGCCCCCTGCAGCGGGCCTGGCTGTTCCGGTTCGGCACAGGCACGTAGCCAGCGCCAGAGGTCCTCAGCTTCGGCACTGGCATAGACCGAAGCCTGATCGGAGAGGTACACGCTGCGAACATTGCGTTGCTGCAGGGCATCACGAATCAGCCGGGCCTCACTGCCGTTGCGCACGAGAATGGCGATATCACTTGGCCTGATCGGGTTCAACTGGCCATCCTCGGAGCGAAAGCCCGCCCGCCGCTGTTGCGACAGTGAGAGCAGGCGACGAATCTCGCTGGCACTGTGTTCGGCCATCAGCCTGCGGTAATCACTGACGGCTATCCCGTCAGCCGCCTCGTCCTCCAGCAGCCAGTGAGTCAGGGCTGATGGTCGTGCGCCTTCAACCTCAAATACCGTTTTGCGGCCGTTGGCATCCACCGGAATAAACGGCAACGGGTTATCACCCTCACGGGCAAAACGGAAGGCACCACTGGCCTGGCTGGCTTCAGCATGCTCAAACAGCCGGTTGACCGCCTCCACCAAAGCCACTGATGAGCGGAAATTGCGCCCGAGGGTATAGTGACACCCGCTGGTATCACGTCGTGCCTGCAGATAGGTGTGAATATCGGCACCACGAAAGGCGTAGATCGCCTGTTTGGGGTCACCTATCATCAACAGTGCGCACTCTGAGGGGTCGGCATCAGGCAGGTTCGTGCCGCGATAGATGCGGCTGAAAATACGGTACTGCAGTGGGTCGGTATCCTGAAACTCGTCGATCAGTGCAACCGGGTACTGACGACGAATGGTTGCGGCAAGGCGATCACCCCCTTCACCCTGCAGTGCGTGATCCAGCCGCACCAGCATGTCATTGAAGCCGAGCGCCGCTGCGCGCTCGCGGGATCGATCAAAACGCTGCTGAATCCATTGCGCCGCATGCAGCTGTACCGGTTGCAGTGGAGGCTGCAGCTGCAGGTAATCCACCAGCTCCTGTAACAGGTCGAATACCGGATGCTCCGGCGTCTGGTCCTGCATTTTTTTGGCAGTTTTATCGGTCAGCTTTACGCGCGCAAAGTGGGCCAGCCTGTCACTCGACAGCGGGCCCCCTTCAGCCCAGACCGTCATGTCAGCCAGCTTTTCAGGCAGGGTTTCCGGCTTGTAGCTGGTGTTATTCAGAATCTTCTTTTGTGCAGCACCGATCAGCAGCGCTTCAATTTCGTCGTGCTCGGCCAGCCAGAGGGTGCGTGCCCGCTGCTCCAGCTGCTGTTTCTGTGGCAGCCAGTCGTTCAACTTCCGGGCATATTCTGCAGGGGACTGGGTCTCGCTGATACTGATGCCCTGATAGCGCACCTGTTGATCACCCGGCTGCAGCAGGGGTTTGACCGCCTGCAGCAGAGCATCGGGATCAGCGGCCAGTTCACTCAGTGCTTCGGCCACGGCCGGCGACAGTGTGTAGCACCAGCTGCGCCAGTAGTCGCGCGCCATCTCGGCCAGCAGCTCACTGTCATCCTGTTCCAACTGCTGGCGGAACAGGCTTCCGGTGTCGAAGGCGTGCTGAGTCAGCATCCGCTGGCACCAGCTGTGGATGGTGTATACCGCGGCTTCGTCCATCCATTCAGCCGCCTGCTCCAGTTTGCGTGCAGCCAATGCACGCGCCTCATGCACGGCAAAATCGGGCTCGGCCAGCAGCTGCTGCAGGAACGGATCAGGCTCGGACTTGCCACGAAATACGCGCGCAGCATCGGTCAGGCGAGTGCGGATCCGATCACGCAGTTCACGGGTGGCGGCATTGGTGAAGGTCACCACCAGAATCTCGGGCGGCAGCAAGTCACGCCGAAAGCGGGTATCGGGATCGCCATGGCCCAGCACCAGACGCACATACAGCGCGGCGATCGTAAAGGTTTTGCCGGTACCGGCGCTGGCCTCGATCAGACGATGCCCGTGCAGTGGAAAGACCAGCGGATTCAGTGTCTGCGGCTGGGCATTCGGTGTGTTCATGCATCCTCCCGTTGCAGCAGTTCGGCCTGATCGATCAGGGGTTGATACAGTGTGCGCGCCCAGCCCTCCAGACCCGCTGCCAACAGGCTGTCAAAGTCTGGCCAGGCCCGCTGCAGGTAACGGTCTCGCATGCCCTCTCCCGGGAAGCGGCTGTCGCCGCTGTAGGCGTGATTGGCTTCTGTAATCGGATCCTTGCCATCAGCAGCCGTCAACAGTGCCAGACCGGTGCGGCAGGCCAGTGGCGCGGGCTGCTCAAGCGCCTGCAGGTAATGGGACAGCAGTGTATTGAGCTGCGTTTGTGCCTGTTCGACAGAGATTGGCCTGATCCGGGCACTGGTATCCGGCCCGACCAGAAAGGTTGTGAGTGAGTACCCGCTTGCACTGACGGCAAGGTGGTCGACCCATGCCCGGACAAGCCGGTGCCAACGTGGCGCCCCCTTGTCGCTGATTGCCTGAGGCGAATGCAGTATCAGAGCCAGCTCCTGCCCGACACGCCGTCGGTAAAGCCCACTGATCCAGTCCTCCAGCATCATCTGCCGCCCCTCTGTCCGCAGACACAGCTGTAGCTCCAGCGCATCGGGCAAGGGTTGCCAGTCGGCGAATAACGGCTGTAGATGACGCAGCGTTGAAGCGGCCGGGCTGACGATTTCTCGCAGCGAACGTTCGCCGTAGGCACCCAGTGGCAATTCCCCCGCCCGCCGCCAGCGTGCCAGCTGCGTCTGGATGCCCAGCTCCGGTGTGTCGGCTTTCAGTCCGGCATCGATCAGGTCAGAACCAAGTCGATACTGGTCAAGCCGGTTAAAACGGAAGGGCTCATGCTCCTGTGGCATCTCTTCCAGCGTATCGAACCAGACATTGAGGCGCTGGTTGAAGAAGATTTGCACCGGGTTGCGCAGGAAACGCTGCAGCGGTTTCAGGCTGAGACTTTCAGGCAACTCCATCGGTGGCAGGTTACCGGCCTGCCCCCTGTCCACAGCCTCATGCACGTCACGCCACTCGCGGGCGTAGGTGAACAGGCGCGGGTTGTGCTTAAAGTAGCGTGGACTGAACGGTTGTAGCGGATGCTCGGTGGTGAGCGCATGTAACACAGCCTTGCCGTCCGCAACAGCAGTTGTCCATCCCAGCTGGATATGGTCACGTAACTGGGCTACCAGTACTGAAGGTGGTTGCTCGGCGTTGTCACGTACGCTGCGCCCCACCCAACTGATATAGAGCGCATCCCGCGCCGACAGCAGCGCTTCCAGAAACAGGTAGCGGTCATCTTCACGCCTTGATCGATCACCGGGACGGTAACGTCCGACCATCAGGTCAAAATCCATCGGCGGCTGTACGCGCGGATAGTCTCCATCGTTCATTCCCAGCAGACACACCCGGCGAAAGGGGATGGCACGCATCGGCATCAGGGTCGAGATGTTGACGGCCCCGGCCAGAAAGCGTTGTGACAGGCTTTGTTCATCGATGCCGTCGAGCCAGCTTTCGCGCACCACTTCCAGCGGCAGTGGACGATTCAGTCCGGCTTCGGTACAAGCCTCCTGCCACTGCTGCAGCCTTAGCCCGAGTCGTTCCAACAGGACCAAATCCTGATCGCTGACCGGGTGCAGAAAGCGTTCCAGCAGATCTGTGAGTATCGAACCCCAATTTGTATGTGACCTGGGGGTAAGCAAGTGCTCACGCAGCTGAAGCAGCGCAGTGACCAGTTCAGCCAGTGGCCCCACCTGTGCCGCCTCCAGCCCCCCGACTTCGCCATAGGCCTCGATATCGGCGAAGGTCTGCTCATCTCCCATCAAGTAACCCAACAGCATGCGGCGCAGGCCGAACAGCCAGGTGTTCTGCTCCAACCCTTCGGGAAGCTCCAGACCTGCGCGCTGGCCGCTGTCCAGCCCCCAGCGGATACCGGATTCACGAATCCAGTGCTGCAACCGAGGAAGATCCGTCTCGGACATGCCAAAACGTTCGCGCAGTGCCGCCACCTCCAGCAGGTCAAACAGCTGACTGACGCCAAAACGCTCCTGCGGCAGCTGCAGCAAGAGCTCCAGTGCAATCAGCAGTGGTGCCTGACCACGGTTCTGCTGGTCATTGAGGGTGAAGGGGATGAAACGCGGGTCCTGTCGCTGCAGGCGACCAAACACGGCACGAATATGCGGTGCATACTGATTGACGTCGGGCACCATCACGATGATATCGCGGGGCCGCAGTGATGGATCCTGTTGAAACCAGTGCAACAGCTGGTCGTGCAGTATTTCGACCTCACGCTGACGACTGTGCGCCACCTGAAAGATCAGTGAGTGATCACTTTCACTCCAAACCCGAGGAGCATCGGGTGTTGGCTCCAGCTCCAGAATATCCTGCTGAATCTGGTTCAGCAGCGGCAGAGACTCAATATCGCGTTCGGCTTCATCAAACAGATCGATGCGCTCAAACCAGTCCTGGTAACGCCCGGGTTCATCAAACTGATCCAGCAAGCGGATATAGTCGCGCCCCTGCTTGCCCCAGGCTGCCAGCAGAGGCTGTGCATGTAGATGCAGCTGCGCATCACTCAACAGCTCCGGCATCCCATCCTTGCGGGCCTGACGACGCTTTTCGCTGCGCAGCAGCTCCTTGCCATCGATAATATCGGCCCAATAGTGTCGGCAAGGATTATGCACGCACAGTAAAACCTGTGTGTGGCTCGACAGCGCAGCCAGCGCCTCAATGAACTGCTGCGGCAGTGCCGAAATGCCAAACACCACCAGCCGGGGCGGCAGACCCGCCGGGCGCTGATGCAGCGACTTGCAGCCATCAAGGAAGCGCTGCTGCAGATCGGCACGACTCAACATTCGCTGGCGGTCATCGAGGTCTGCACGTATGGCACGCCAGAGCAGTGCCTGCCAGCGCTGATCATCCGGCAACGGCTGCGGCTGGCCATGGGCATCAATCAGGATATCCCGGCCATCGGCCCACGCTTTTAACCAGTCGGCACGGTAGACCTGATACTGGTCAAACAGATCCGCCAGCCGTTCGGCCAGCTGGTATTCCTTGCGTGCACTTTCATCGTCCTTCAGAAAGTGCGACAGCGATTCAAAATCAGGCTGCTTAAGCAGGTCGGGCAATAGTCGCAACAGCCGCCAGGTCAGGCGAGATTTGTCATAGGGTGATGTTTTAGGGACTTCATCAGGACCAAGGACGGCTCGATATGCCTGCCAGAGGAAAGCAGAGGGTAGCTGAATGTCCAGCACAGCCGCGATGCCACAGCCAGGCTGTTCCGGATCATCCGCCGAACGCGCCAACGCCAGTTGTAGCCACTGGGCAATACCGTTGCTTTGCACCAGCACGACTTCGTTTTCCAGCACCCCAAGCGGGTTAAGCTGCATCCATTGCACCAGCAACGTGCGCAATGCCTCAAGCCGATTGCTGTGGATAATTGCCAGCCCTGTGGCCAACGGGGTGTTTGAGTCTTGTGCCATCTGCCAGGCTCCCTGTCATACCGCGTTCCGAACGGACTAGGATACACCGGCCCTTGAAGGCACAACAGGACCGGGCTTGACGTCTTTTTCTGTCTCCAGTGTTTGACAGATATCAACCCTCTACCAATTGCCTGCAGATCAGTTCACACTCTGCGCGTACAATCGCCCGACTATAAATAAAAAACAGCAGTGGTTCATATGTCACGTCAGTCGCCAACCATCCGGCGTTACCTGCTCAACCGCACATTTCTTTTTTCTGCCATCGGATTTCTGGTGTTGCTGCTGGTCTGCCGTCAGGCCTATCAGGCCAGTGTGCGTGACAGTGCGCAGGAAATTGCCCGCTCGGTCGCCGAAAGCACCTTCAACTCCATGTATCTTGTCATGAGTCAGGGCTGGACCCGGCTGCAGCTGGAGCAGTTCATGCGCCAACTGTCCAACACCGAGCACCCCGCTTCCAGCCTTAAAGTCAGCGTGTTCCGAGGCACCAAAGTAACCGAGCGGTTCGGTCCCATCGAGCAGCCCGAGCTGGATGCATTGATGCGCCAGGCAATGCAAAGCGGTGAGATCATTGAGGAGAATGATGGCACTCATCAACGCTATCTGTACCCGCTTCAGGCCCGCGAAGACTGTACCGGCTGCCATACCAATGCCCGCGTCGGTGACAATTTGGGGCTGATCGAGGTGCGTCAGGACCTCAGCCGCCAGATGAGCGTTGCAAATCGAAATCTGCTGTATTACCTGCTGCTGCTTTCCCCTTTGCCCTTCCTGTTTGGTTTCTGGGCAGTGCGGACCGTGACCCTGCGTATCAATCAATCCATAGAAGAGCTGAGCGACAGAATTTCACGGGTCGACTCGCTTGAAGATCTCAGTCAGCTATCAAAAGACAAAAAGGATCTTGGCTTCAGGGAGCTGAATCACATATTCGGTCAGGTCGAAGCGCTGGCCGACAAGTTGCGCACCATCGCCGTTGACAAGGACTTGCTGGAGTTCGAAATCCGTTTGCTGGAGAAATTTGTCATCACATCGGAAGTGGTACGTGACTGGCGCGAATACGTTAATCTGCTGATGCTGGACATCAACCAGGTCATTCCGATCTACACCATGTTCTCCATCTTCAAGGTGGACGATGAGATGTTTGATCTGGAAATTTTCTGGCTGCACCCTCCCTCCAAGGAAACCAAGGAGATGATGGAGCAGGCTGTACTCAATCGCCTGCAGGGCAATGATCACTTTTCGATACCCGGCGAGATCATCATTCACCATAACTCGGTACAGCTTGAAGGTCCCGAAATGGTGCTGAATACCACTGAAATTGAGTTGCAGACCAAGTCCCTGCTGGTCGAAACACCCAAGATCGGGGGCATTGTCGGTATTGGTGTGCATGCCGATATCGTCAAGGACAGCACCAAGGTGCTGGTACTCGAGAGTATTCTGTCCACCCTGCTTAACGTGGTCGGATCGGTCAAGGCGATATACAAGTACACCCGTGACCTTGAATACTATGCAACACGTGATCCGCTGACCAACTTGTATAACCAGCGCATGTTCTGGGAGCTGCTGGACTACGAACTGGATCGCTGCCATCGTCACGATTATCAGGTCGCCCTTTTGATGATCGATCTGGACAACTTCAAGGCGGTCAATGACGGCTATGGTCATGCCATGGGGGACAAGTTGCTGCGGCAGCTTGCGCTGGCCATGCAAGAGGTGCTGCGCACCGGCGATATTCTGGCCCGCTATGGTGGCGATGAATTTGTAGTGGTGCTGCCTGAAACAACACTGGAGCAGACCAGTGACATCTGTGACCGCCTGCTACATTGCCTGCAATCCTTCAGTCTTGAGACCGAGAAAGGCGGTCTGGTGCGCGTTACCGGCTCGATCGGGGCAGGCATCTTCCCTGATCATGCGGATAACCGCAAAGACCTGTTCATGTTCGTCGATAACCTGATGTACCGGGCCAAAACCCAGGGCAAGAACCGCATCAGTCTGCCCCACAAGGAAGATGTAGCGGATATTTTCAACGACCTTAACCAGAAGATGCTGCTGGTCAATGATGCCATCGAGAATCGCAGCGTGGTGCCGGTATTCCAGCCCATTCAACCACTGGATGAAGATACGCCTGCTGTTGAAGTACTCAGTCGTCTGCAGCTGCCGGGTGAAAAACTGATGTCGGCCGGCGAATTCATCGAGATCGCCGAGTCCATGGGCAAGGTACACCTGCTGGACTATATCGTGATGGAAAAGGCGTTCGCCAAGGTTCAGGAAACCGGCTACCAGGGATTGCTGTTTATTAATCTGTCACCCCGTTCGATACTGGTGCGCGACTTCCTGCAAACGCTGCATGAGTTGACTCAGCGGTACCGACTGAACCCATCCCGGATTGTGTTTGAAATAACCGAGCGCGATACCGTCAAGAACATGGGGCTGCTGGAGAACTTTGTCCGCAGCCTGAAGGATTCGGGCTACCTGATGGCCATCGATGATTTCGGCTCCGGCTTCTCATCGTTCCATTACCTGAAGTACCTGCCAATCGATTTCGTCAAGATAGAAGGCGAGTTCATTGCCAACATGGGCAACGATCCGCGTGACCTGGCCTTTGTGGTCAGCATCACCGAACTGGCCAAGAAGCTGAACCTCAAGACCGTGGCCGAATTCGTTGAAACAGAGGAAGTGTTGCAGATGGTGCGTGACGTCGGCATCGATTATGCGCAGGGCTATCACATAGGCCGCCCCTCACGGGAGATGCCGGGCCCGGAATGAGCCCGGCTGCTTCCAATCAACGGGCCTGCTGAATCAGCCTGTCAATGGCGCTGACGATTTCGCCGGACAGCTGCGCCACCTCCTGATACTTGCGCTCAGCTTCGGGCTCATTGCCCCGATGCTTGGCTTCGATGATCTCACCGATCAGCTTATGCAGACGATCATGTGGTTTCTCGATGGCCTGCAAAGCGGAAGAGTTACCGTAGCGTTCCTTGCCGGTGGTGTAGTACCAGCGGCCGAAATCACATTCGTGTGATGATACCGCCTGCTCATGCGGAATATCCGCGTGCCCGTCAAGAAATGCACGCAGCCTCATCTTCCAGGCCTGATGTGCAGCTTTCGCCACTTCCAGCTCAATCACATCGTCCTGCGTCACTCTGAACTTTCGAATCACCCGCATCAACTGCGAAAGTTCAGAGCCTATACCGGCAGCCGACACAAGGATATCCGACGCGCCGACCGAGGTTTCTTCAGCACCGGTACCAACACGCTCGACCGACTGGTTGATCGTCTCACTGACCTGTGTCTGCTCCTCGGCGGCAGACGCGATCTGTGCGGTCATGTCACGAATCTCATCCATGCCCTGCGTAATTGCCTGCAACGCCTCACCGGCACGAGCAGCTGTCGACACTGTCTGCTCCGACTGTACCTGACTCCGCTCAATGACCTGAACCGTATGCCCGGTTCCCTCCTTGAGTGCCGTGATCATCTCGTTGATCTCGGCAGTAGAGTTCTGAGTCCTGTGCGCAAGCGCTCTCACCTCATCCGCCACTACCGAGAAGCCGCGCCCCTGCTCACCTGCGCGGGCGGCCTCTATTGCGGCATTCAACGCCAGCAGGTTGGTCTGGTCGGCAATATCACGGATAACATCAAGAATGGTATTTATTTTTTCACTGCGGGTTTCCACATCCCGTATCACATCACGCATGGATGCAACATCCGCCGCCAATGTGTTGATGGCGTCGATGGCATCTTCTACAACCCGGTGACCTATACGTGCCTCTTCATCAGCCTTTTGCGTGACCTCTGCAGAGCTGGCTGCACTGCGCGCTACCTCTTGAGCCGTTGCGGTCATTTCATTCATGGCCGTAGCGATCTCAGTCGTTTCGCGCTGCTGCCGATTGGCAAGTTCGAGCGTGTGGTCACTGACATCAAACAGGTGAGAACCGGAACTGGACACTGAGGCGACTGCCCGCATCAGCTCCTGAATCAGCGCCTCAATTCGGCTGATGAAATGGTTGAACTCGCTTGCAATGTCAGTCAGTTCATTTCTGCCATTGACAGGAAGCCGCTGCGTCAGGTCACCGTCACCACTGGATATGTTTTTCATGGCATGCGTGATCTGCAAAAGCGGCTTTGCCACACTGCGACTGATATAAAGGGCAATCAATACCCCCAGCAGCAGAAATGCACCGATAATTGCCAGTAATTCATAAAAAGCACGTTCATACGCATCAATGTAACTGTTGCGGTCCATTGCCAATGACAGCACGCCAATCGCCTGACCGGAAAAGTCCTGCAGCTGACTGGAGTAGATCGCAACTGGGGAGCCCTTCAGTTCTCCTACCCCCATCTGCCCCTCTCCCTGAAGTGCAAGGTTGAATACATCCGGAGCAAGCAGGGCCTGATCACCCCAGGTAGACGCAAACAGGGACTGCTGACCCGCGTTGTGCAGGATCAATGCAACATCCAGCCCGGTTTCCTGCTTGATCTGGTCAAAAAAAGGTTGCCCCAAAGAGAAACCAAACTCTACTGAGCCCCAATGACGCCCCGCCACCTCCAGAGGTACCATGCCACGGATTCCCAGGCCAGCCACCCCCTGTTCAACACCGCTGACGGCCTGTCGACCCTGATTGGTTTCCACTACGGTCTGGCGGAAACCGGACAGGTCGTCTCCATACTTATCCGGTCGATGAACTCGCAGCCAGGAAACCGCAGGCGGTGTGTGAAACTGTAATTGGCGCAATCCAAAATCTGACTGCAGGCGGGCGAAGGCTTCTTCAAGCTCTGCCAGTACCCGGTCACGAGCTCCATCAGACAGGGCTGCCTCTATGCTCGGCTGATTGGCGACCAGTGTCGCCATGGCCATCGCCAAACGACGTTCGGACTCTATCCGTTCAAGTACTTTATCGAACTGAACTTTCAGTTCACGCTCTTCAGCTGAATGGATCAGGTTATTGAAGTCACGCATGACAGCCGGCAGCACCAATAGCGCGACCAGCAGGAGCAAGAGGCAAAACCCTCCTATGACACGCATTCGGATACTGAGATGATTGAGCATAAGAGGATCCTTTCTTCAGCTTTGGTTCACTTTTAACCAGATCATACCTGCTCAACCACACCAAAAACATGGATATGAAAGTTCAGATTACCCTCAGTTACAAATATTCATGGTTTTAACCATACAGTCACCGAACCTTGATGAGATAATGATCTCGAACGTAAATCAGACCCCCATGGAAGCTGAAATGATAGATTTGACTGGAAAGCGCGGTGTTATATTCGGCATCGCTAACAACAAAAGCATCGCCTATGGCTGTGCTGAAGTCCTCAGCAACCTTGGTGCGGAGCTTTGCATCACCTACCTGAATGACAAGGCACGTCCATTTGTAGCACCTTTGGCAGACCAGCTGGGTGCCGCTTTGGTACTGCCTTGCGATGTTGCCACCGAGGGCGAGCTTGAGCAGGTTTTTGAACGCCTGAAGCAGGAGTGGGGACAGATCGATTTTGTTATCCATTCAATTGCCTGGTCACCTCTGGATGAACTGCATGGCAAACTGGTGGACTCCTCATCCGAAGGCTTTTGCAAGGCGATGGATATCTCTTGCCACTCTTTTATACGAATGGCGCGGCATGCGCGTGCATTGATGCCCCAGGGAGGCTCACTCCTGACCATGAGCTATCATGGAGCTGAACGTGTAGTGGACCACTACAACCTGATGGGGCCCATCAAGGCAGCCCTTGAAAGCTCCGTACGCTATCTTGCAGCAGAGCTTGGACCAGAACAGATCAGGGTGCACTCTCTGTCCCCTGGACCGATGCCAACCCGTGCAGCCAGCGGCATTGATTCCTTTGATGAACTAATGGGCGATGCCATTGAACGCTCCCCCCTGCACCGGTTAGGATCTCCTTCCGATGTAGGGAAGCTGGCCGCATTTCTGATCAGCGAGCACTCATCAGCCCTCACAGGCACCCGCATCTATGTTGATGCAGGTCATCATCTTATGGCCTGATAGCGCAATATAGGAATTTTTCCTATATACCCGCGTAGATCACATGCCTATTATGCCCCTGAGGTTCACAGGATGTGATCAAGACGACAGGAGTTCGTGCCTCACCGCCTGCTTCGGGACTGAAGCAGCGGCTGACAGGGAAGTCAGTGACAGGGCCCGCCGCAGGGAGAGCGCCGGGCCCTTTCTTTTGCCTGGCGTTTATCCGCCCCAATGCAAAAACCCCGGCCTCAACGA
>NZ_JBEPPZ010000012.1:0-115977 GCF_040547565.1 Marinobacterium sp. MBR-109 | reverse complement strand
CTGAAATCGGATATCGAAATCGGCCCGGTATACCACCGGCTGCCTGAGCGGATCAGAGCCCATGCCATGATCTGCTTTATCGCTTTGGTTCTGCACCGCGTGATGCGGATGCGCTTAAAGGCAGCAGGCTCCGAACACTCGCCCATGCGGGCACTGGAGCAGTTACGGCGTATCCAATATCACCAGGCCACCCTCGGTGGCAGCACCGTGACAGGCGTGTCCAGCATGAGCCGGGAGCAGCTGGATATCTTCAAGGCTCTTAGCATCGAAAAACCCAGCGTTGGCCTCGATAACCTGATCGTGTAGTGGAGCATTTTGCAGTGCTGTCTATACGAATCAATAGCTTATAACGCTAACTGTTGAACTCGGGTGGCCTGCTTGAGAAGGAAAGCGATCTGTTCTTTCGTACAGCGCGATTTCTTCATGGCATGCACTCCTGATCTTAGGGATCATCATGCCGAATTTTCCAGTTTTAAATTGTTATGAATTTTTTGGGGGTAGGATCAGTTTCCAACCGCTCCCGTAGGTGGATCGCGATGGTATCAAAGCTGTCGAGGATGTTGGTAGCGCTCATGAGGCCATCCTTACCTGAGTGGATCCAGCTTCTATATCGGGCTCATTCTTAACCTGCATCGTGGGAATGAAACAAGAAATCGAGCATTGTCCCGACTCATCAACTTCTCTTTAGCATGGATAACCTTCACCACAATACACCGAACTATCCACACAGACTGGAAAAGTTAGATTGGTATAAACGCAAATACCGTATTTCACCACCACTGGCGATTACAGCTAGCTTCTGTGTTTCACACGCCCGCTTTAATTTGTGCGTTAGTACATAAACTATATTTAGGTCTATTGAAAGCTTTCAAGTCATTCAATATCTTCAAAGTCTTCCTTTTTTTCTATATTTACATAATCTAGCCGAGTTGTTAAATACGAGATGAGGCTAAGGATATTCAAGCAATCTAAGCGCGAAAAAGTACCAGGAACAAGGATATCAAAGGGCTGATGATTCATCGGATTCCTGAATCCAGCCATAAGTCCTCGCGTCATATGACCTTGGCCTTCTTGTATATTCCATCCACTATCTGTACTTATATCTGCAATCTGAATACAGGGAGTGGAGGGATTTTGTCTACTACCTGCTGAAAAAACCTGTGCTAAAGCAGTACCATCTTCCAGTTTACCACTAAGTTCACGAAGAACCTGTGCGTAAATTTTTGTTCCTTGGTCTGCTGCTTCTGCAAATTGTTCGTTCTCATAATATACCTTAATTCTTTCTCTAATTTTATCATGCAGGTGCCGCCAATGAAGCTCTGGGTACTCTGGTATAATATCATGAAGAGCCAAAACAACAGGATTGAATGACTCATCCACCCCTTCGTCTTTACTTAAGGTGCTAATGATTTTTTCTGCAGCACCTTTGATGTCAGAAGGAAGAGTAGACATCCACTTTTCTTTATCTATTCCAGTTCTGTCTTCAAAGTCTTTATCTTTTTTATCCTTTCTTTTTTTACTCCAATCTGATTTTACCTTGGCAATCAAATCCTGAAGCCATTCTCTAAACACAAGCATTTCTTCATGTTCCCAGTTCAGAGATTGCCTGTTAGTAGAAATAACATCTTCGTCCAAAAGGTCAATAAAATCAGCTTTAATCCAACCAGTGAGGTACTGAAAAACATGGCTAGACGTGCTATCTGAGAAAAACTCAGGAGCGTTAACAAGCTTTCCTCTTGAGAAAATAGTTATCCCACGGAGCCCCGAGTTTGGTTTTATTGGCTTCTCACTTGTAATAAATTGGAATTCAACATCATCAGAATGCTCGTATTCACTAATTTCCAAGTCATCCTTGTTCCAAAAGAACTGTTTATCTATCTGACCATAGCGGCGACCACTATCAACATCGATGACTTCATTTCCCACTCCTCCCGTTTTAACCAACCGTATTTTAAAATCATCCTCTGTAATAAAAATTCTCGCCAAACCATCAGCTATCGAATCGATATCAAATTTAGATTTCCTTTTCAGCCCTTTTAACTTAATAATCGTCCCGACACCCCGATCGGTAATCTCATTAGAAATTTCGACCCTAGGATTATATTGGCCTTCAGATGAATATAAAGTATCCCAGTCTAAAATAAAACGATTTCTCTTACCGTCTTTGACAGTATCGATGGTGATTTCTTTAGCAATACCAAAGAGAGCGAGTTTTCCCAGCCCTTTTTTTCCCGTAGGGAGTCTGCCATATTTAGGTGAGGGTATATCACCATCCTTTTCTCTTCGATCCCGTCCAATGGAAAGAAACTTATTCTGAATATCCTCAAAGCTCATCCCACAACCATTATCCTTAACGGTAATTGAAATCGGAGTTCCATTTTGCTCGTGGAATCCCACATCAACTTCGCTTGCGTCAGCATCGTAAGAATTTGAAATAAGCTCCGCCAATGCAGGAGGAAGTGTTGAATACATCTTGACACCCAGATGCTCAATAGTTTTTGGCTCAAATTTTAAAACCAATGTCATTTTTTACACCCCATTTCCTTCAAGTGTTTAACTAGCATGGCTGCCTGACTTTTGATAAAAACAGGCGGTAATGCATTTCCAATCATCAGGGCAATTGCATCCTTGCCTTTCGATGTTGAAAATTTATAATTTTTTGGAAATGTTTGAAGTATCGCTGCCTCTCTCAGAGTGATTGCACGATTAAGTTCAGGATGCACGAACCGTCCCTTTGACGGATTGTGGCACCCGCCTGTAATGGTTGGAGCAACATCATCCCATGACATTCGGCCATATACATCTTTGTAACTTTTCGGATTTCTTTTGTGACAATCCAACCAATACTCTTCTGGTATATCAGAGCGGGAACCACCATTTTTAGGAACTAGAGAAATTATTTCCTGCACCTTTTCACTTCGTTTTGTTACCCAATCATGAAGAATATCACCACTTTTTCCAACTTCCGGCAGGCCCTCAAGAGCGTCCCTTACCTTTTTGACGGAACTTGTTTTCTTAGGCTCATCAATAGAGCCGAGCCTTGATGCCATCATTATCATTCGACTTCTTCTTTGAGGAACTCCGTAATCGGCGGCATTCCGGACAGCCAGAGAGTGATCCTCAAAAATATATCCCATAACTTTCAGACTCGCGATAACTTTTTGAATTCTTTCATCTTTATAAAGACCTGGAACATTCTCCATCATAATAGTCTTTGGCAACATTCCCTCAACAAACCGTACGAATTCAAAAACTAGGTCATTCCTGTCGTCCTCCACAGCAACACTTTTATTTCTTGTTCGATGTGTGGAGAAGCCTTGGCATGGTGGGCACCCTGCCAACAAATCCAGCTCACCTTTTTTAATACCCAAGTCCTGCATGATATTTTCGGGTGACAGGCTCCTAATATCGCTCTCATAGAGCAGGTGATTTTTATGGTTAAGCATATAGGTCTCGACAGCAACAGGATTTAGCTCAACCCCGGCAATGACTGCAAACCCGGCTTTCTTAAGTCCTACTGTCAGACCGCCAGCACCGCAAAACAAGTCAATAGCTTTGAATTTATTCGTCATATTTTATCCGTACCCAGGAAAATACTTCCCCAGTTGCAATACCAAATAAAAGGCTCAAAAAAGGTTTATTAAAACTTAATTTCTTTTTGATTTCGACCATTATGATTAATCATGCGTCACTTCCAGACCAGGAAATTCTGCCGCATCAGTTCTTTTCTTGGGGCCTTTAAAGTATAAAATTTCCCCGTGCGCGCGGTGATTAATGCATCGAGGGAAAATAAGCATTCGGTGATTTTTTTCTTAAGAATCTGGAAAAAAACCAAGGGCTTTGAAATACCACCTTTCATAAAGCCTGTTATGGCTACGCTTTGTCCAAGACATGCGAGTGCATATGAGTTTTCCTTCAGAAGGAGGCTTAGGAATTCAAGGTCATCATTGCAAGGGATTAGATTAGTTAAATTCTGACTGGTAAAAACCACTGTTTTTGTTATAGTAAGCTTCCCCACCACTAGACGATAAACGAGAAGGATACTACCTTCAGGTACCAATTCTTGGTCTAAGCTTTTTGTCGCCTCCTCAGTGATGAACCAGCTGATCATTAGTTCGTATATAGAGTCTTCTGATATCCCTGAACTGAAAACCCAAGGAACGCTGCCCTTCCAAAAAGAGTCGTTGCTTTTGGTTGATGTACCAACACCTGTCAATTCCCCCAGCTCTCCAAGCCGAGTCTCGCGCCACTCCCCCGCATTCCGAAACTCGGAAAACCACAACTTTGACATCAATCCTTTGCCCTTATTTTCGTGTCTTTCGTGGTTCATCATTCATCCTTGAATAAATCTGTATCCGCTAGTCCGAAAGATGCGCCTCAGAGCTCTGAAGGTGAGACATCGCTTCTCCATCTCCCTTCCATTGAAAATGAGCTGCTCATGAGTAGAGTTTTGTGTGCACCTCGGTACACTCGAAATCCATTAAGGCTTAATCCTGTCCTAATGCTGCCTATTTTTCCAGAGCTTCATGACCATTTTTGCGCAGAAAAACCCGGTACTATCGCCGGTCGTTCGAGTTTCACTCATGGCGGGCTGTTATTTCACGCAGGCAGGATGCCATTGCTGCGGTGCTCCCAGCATCTGCCGATAGCTGAGAGGCTGGCGATTACCATCGGTCACGCCGTAATCCTGCGCCAATTCGGCACTGATCAAGGTCTTGCCGGAATACGCCTCAAGCTGGGGGTCCTGCAGCAGCGCCAGAATCACCCTCCCGTTGAATTCGGGGCTTTCACCGATCTCCATGATGTCGCCGTAGGAATCCGGCCTGGCGACGGCAGCGACCGCCGAGCGTTCGGTCTTTTGCGGTCCCAGCCACAGGGAAACACAGCTGACGCCAGTCCCTTCAAAGTCCACCGCCATATCGGCCGCCATCTTGTCGCCACCGGCCTTTTGCGCACCATACGCAGGACCGTGCATGTAACAGGCACCGCCATAGGAGGAGGTAAAGACAATCAGCGCCTGCTCACTTTTCAGCAGCAGCGGCGCGGCGTAGTAACTGGCGACATAGGAGGAGCGCAATCCCACATCGATCAGGTTGACCAGCTCTGGCGGCTTTTCCCAGAAGGGGCCTGGGTCTATCAGGTTGTCATGCAGGGCGATGGCATTGTTGACCAGCAGATCGAGCCGCCCCTGCTCACACTCCACCTGATCAAACAGCGCCTTGACCTGCTGATCATCGGCATGATCACAGGCAACCGCGATACCCTGCCCTCCGGCACGCGTAACTTCTTCTGCGGTTTCCAGCAGCGTACCGGACAGCACCTGTCCCTTGACTGACGCCCGACTCTCGGTGACAGAGCGCCCGGTAACATATACCGTCATGCCTGCCGAGCCCAGGGCTATAGCGATGCCCTTGCCGACGCCACGACTGGCTCCGGTGACCACCGCCACGCCTTTCGTTGTATCCGTCATATGCTTTTTCCCTTTAATCTCGATCTTCGAACGGGCGACCGCTGAAACCAAAAGGGCCGGTGAGAGTTCCACCAGCCCTTGTCTTACTCAGTCTCACCCGGTTAGTGCCAGGCTCACAGGCTCAGGCCCCCTCAAAGTCACGCTTGAGCGCCAGCTTGTCGACCTTGTTGGACGCATTCACCGGCAGGGCCGACACAAAGCGCACCATGCGCGGCACCTTGTAGTTGGCCATGTGGTCTCGGGACCACTGGATCAGGTTTTTTTCATCCAGCCGGCTGCCATGACGGCGTACGATAAAGGCGCAGCCCACCTCGCCCATGCGCTCGTCCGGTACGCCGATCACGGCCGCTTGAGCCACTTCGGGGTGCTCCACCAACGCCGCTTCGATCTCCGCCGGATAGCAGTTGAACCCGCCGACGATGAACATGTCCTTCAGGCGACCGGTGATACGCAGGTAGCCGTTCTCGTCCAGCGAGCCCACATCACCAGTGTGCAGCCAGTTGTCAGCATCGATCGCTTCGTCCGTTGCCTCCTTGTTCCGGTAGTAGCCCAGCATGATGTTGGGGCTGCGGATGCAGATCTCGCCATCCTCGTTGGGGCCCAGCTGCTGGCCGTCCTGGTCGAAGATCACCACTTCGGTGCCGGCTATGGCTTTGCCACTGGTTCCGGCGATCACTTCGGCGGGATCATCAGGATCACAAATGGTGGCTATGCCACTGCACTCGGTCAGGCCATAGGCGGTGGTCACTACCTTGAAGCCCAACTCGTTGCGCATCCGCTCGATCAGGATGGGCGGGATGGATGAGGAACCGGTGGATGCCGCACGCAGGCTGCTCAGGTCTTTCTGCGCCAGCTGCGGGTGGGCCAGCAGCGACAGGTAGAGCGTCGGCGGCCCCGGCAGAACCGATACCTTGTCGCGCTCGATCCGCTCCAGCACCTCATCGGCATCGAACACCGGGTGCGGCAGAATGGTGACACCGCACATCAGACTGCACAGCCATCCCGCCTTGTAGCCGAAGGTGTGGAAAAACGGATTCACGATCAGGAAACGGTCACCCGGAACCAAACCCAAAATCCTGGCAAACTCGGCAAAAGCACGCAGGCCCGCGCCATGGGCACTCATGACGCCCTTGGGCTTGCCCGTTGTACCGGAGGTAAACATCAGATCGGACAGGCTGTCGGCGGTGAGTTCTACGGCACGTACCCGTGCGGCGGATTCACTGACCACCTGTCCCTGCTGGATAAACTCATCCCACTCCAGACTGTTAGCCAATGGAGTGCCACTGCGCGGGCTCATGACGATGGTCATGTCGAGCAGGTCGGCATATCGCTCGCTCAATTGAGCCGGATAGTCGATACCGAGAAAATCACCTACCGAGAACAGAATACGGCTGCCGCTGCGACTGATGATGTCCTGGGCTTCAGCGGCTTTCATGCGCGTATTGATCGGTACCAATACTGCTCCGGCCATCTGCAGACCGAGGGTTGCCAGTATCCAGCGGGCGCAGTTCGGAGCCCAGACCGCTACCCGATCTCCCGGTTTGACCCCCAATCGCATTAAACCGCGCGCGACCTCCAGTACACGGCTGGAGAGATCGGCATAATCGATCTTCTCGTCGTGGTCTTCGATGGCAACCCTGCCTGCAAACTGCCTCGAGGCCTGAAAAACCAGTTCCGGCGTGGTCTGTGCCATCAGGGGTATGTTCAGTTTTGTGTGCATGCTGGTCATATCAAATACTCATGATGAATTGGCCGCTGTCTATCCGCAGCTCGATACCGTTGATCGCCCGCGCCTCGTCCGATGCCAGGAACGCCACCGCAGCGGCCACGTCTTCCGGCTGACACATGCGGTTCATCGGGTCCTTGTCGATGGTGAAGTTGTTCGGATCGATGCCTTCCGGATAGGAAGCACGGGTCATTGGCGTCAACACGCCATCGGGGTGTACCGAGTTGCAGCGCACCCGGTATTTTTCACGTCGGCAATGCGCGGCCACTACGCGTGTCATGGCTGCAACAGAACCTTTGGATGCGCTGTAGGCCAGATAATCAGGCCGCCCCGCCAGAGCCGCGATGGAGGACACATTGATGATCGAACCTCCCTGCACCTTTAATAACTCCAGCCCTTTCTGGCAGCCCAGAAACACGCTGTCCGAGTTGATGCGGTGCAGCAGTTTCCAGTCGTCATAAGAGGTGGTTTCAATGCTGCCGGGCTTGAGAATAGCGGCGTTGTTGACCAGCACATCCAGCCTGCCTTCCTGCTCACGGATGCTGCCCAATACGCTGTCCCAGTCATCGGGATCAGCCACATCCATGGTCATGAAGCGCACATGTTTGCCCAGCGCTTCGGCTTCCGCTCGGCCACGGCTTTCCTGCAGATCGGTCATGATGACGCGAACACCCGCTGCAACCAGCGCATGTGTCACGGCCAGACCCACACCGCTGGCGGCACCGGTCACCAGTGCTATCTTGTTGTCCATTGAGTTGTTCATGTATGAAATCCTTAAGCTGTTGCCAGTGACTCGGTGCCCGTTGCTGCATGTTGTTCAGCTGCGGCAGCTGCACCGGCACGACGGCCTGAAAACACGCAGTCCGCCAGTGAAAGCCCACTGATATAAAGATTGGAAGGAATGCCCACAGCCGTGCGGCCCGCCGCATACAGACCCTGAATAGGGGAGGCATTGGCATCCAGTACCTGACCGCTGTTTTCGTCCACTTTAAGCCCGCCCAGTGTCAGCGCTCCCAGCGGCAGAACCCCGGAGCTGACGGAGATATCCAGTGCATAAAACGGCCCCTGGCGCAGGGCCTGACAGGACTCGGCGGACTTGCCCAAGGGATCAGTCTGGCCGCTGCTGATCGCCTGGTTGTAGGCACTCAAAGAAGCCTCAAGCGCAGTGGTGTCCATGCCGGTTTTGCGTGCCAGCGCGGCTGGAGTTGCTCCTTTTTTGGCAGCGAGTAACATCATGACCAGTGCCGGCACCGACTGGAACCACCAGTATCTGCCAAACAGGGCCTGTCGAATCGACTGTCGACGCAGTGGCTTATCGAGGATCAGCCAGGCCTTGCCGTTTTGCTCTTCACAGATCGCATGCCCCAGGGTGGCGCCGTACACCTCTTCATTGCAGAAGCGTTCGCCTCGAGCATTCACGGCAATACCTTTGGGCCATTTCTGCGGCGGATTGATAAAGCGCCAGGCGGATACGGTATCCAGCCTGTCCGCCGCCGCACCCACCGACAGTCCAAGCCGCAGGCCACTGCCGTCACAGCCGGTCGCGCCAATCTTGAAGTTGCGCCGATATTTGGGTGCAACCTCTTTAATCAGCTCTTTATTGAAAATAAAGCCGCCCGTACTGAGGACCACCCCCTTATGCGCCCTTACCAGCGCGGGGCAGGCGTATTTGAACTCCAATGCCGCCAGCTTTTGCCTTAAGCGGTTACAGTAGCCGGGGGCCAGGTTCTGCAGTTTTTCGGCCCTTTGGGCCCAGCGCGCATGCAGACTTGCCGCCTTGGTGTCGGCGGGGATCGTCCAAACCTCGGCACCGATGACCTGATTTTCACCATTCACCACGAGCCGACGCACCGACGACTGGGTCAGACTGCGGATGCCGCGCTGACGACAGGCCGCCTGCAGATGGGAGTACAGCACCACGCCACCATGTCCCTTGCCGACAGTACGGTGTCCTCGCGGTGGCGGCGGCAATTCGCCGCGATAGGCAGGCACCAGCTCATTGCCGGAGTAGTAGAGGTAGTAGCCATCCTGGGGATAGGAGGTTTTGCCACCGGGCGGCATGGTATGGCTATAGGGTGTCCCCATCGCCTCGAGCCATTTCAGGTTGGGAACGCTCGCATCGCAGAAGCGTTTAAGATTGGCGTCACTGACGACCCCCTGAGTTTCGTGTTTGAGGTAGTCAAACATCGCCTCGGGGCTATCGGCAAAACCGGCGCGCTGCTGCTGGTCAGTACCACCTCCGGCGTAGACGACACCTCCGCTCTTGGCGCTGGCACCGCCCCCCTGGAAACGGTCCACCACAATGACATCTGCACCCTTGTCATGGGCCTCAATGGCAGCACAGGCACCGGCTGCGCCCCACCCCACGACCAACACATCACACTCTTGTGCCCAGCGTTGCTGTTCGGGTTCCAGTAAGCGCAGTGGTGCGCTGATTTGAGTTATGCTGGCTGCACTCATGCCGGTACCTTTTGCTTCGCTTTCTGCTGAACCAGATCGTTGACGGCAATATAGGCAAAGGTCATGGCCGGTCCCAGCGTTGCACCCGCTCCCGGATAGGACGTTCCCATCACCGAAGCGGAACAGTTGCCGATAGCGTAAAGCCCCCGGATTTCGCCACCGTCCTCACGCACAACACAGCCCTTCTCATTGGTCAGCAGGCCGCCCTTGGTACCGATATCCCCGGCATCCAGACGCATGGCGTAAAAGGGACCTTTCTTGATCGGTGCGAGGCAGGGGTTGGGCTTGACGTTGCTGTCGCCGTAGTAACGATCGAACACGTTGCCGCCGCGCTGGAAATCCTCATCATTGCCGGTGGCCGCGAAGCTATTGACCCGTTCGACGGTATGCTTGAGGCCTTTCGCATCCACTCCAATTTCAGCCGCCAGCGTCTCAAGGCTGTCAGCCTTCCAGTACACGTTTTTATGCCAGGACTTGGGCATACGGCTATCAGGCATAACCTGCGAAGGCATCAACGGTCCCATGGCATAGTTGAAGCGGAAATGGGCATCGAAAATGACCCAGGCCGGTACGGTCTTGCCGTTGGTCTTGATGTTGTCCTTGTACATTTCGTCAACAAACTCAAGGTAGCCCACCGCCTCGTTGACGAAGCGTTTGCCTTCGCCGTTGACCACAATGGCACCCGGGAAGGCACGCTCGGCAAACACGCCACGCGCCTTTTCTTCCTTCGGTACGCTGATGGTCGGGGCCCACCAGGCCCAATCCAGCATGGCGGTCGCGGCCCCTATCGCCTGACCGGCCTCAAGCGCAGCACCTGTGTTACGACCCGGCGGTGTGGCGCTCCACTCTACCCTGGTCGGTTTGGGCAGATACTTGTCACGCAGCGCCTGATTCTGCTCGAAACCGCCAGAGCCCAGAATCACACCCTGACGCACATTGATCAGTTGCTCCTGTCCGTTACGCTTGACGATCAGGCCAGTGACGCGACCGCTGTCATTTTGTACCAGTTCGCGGAAATCGGTGTTGAGCCAGAGCGGAACGTCCCGGTCCATCAGCGAAGCACGCAGCGAGGCGATCAGGGCGTTACCCAGTGCCGCACGACGGTCACGTTTGGTTTTGCGGCGCTGTTTGAAGTCCAGCTTGTAGCGCAGCATCAACCAGATCAGCAGCAGTCGCCAGCCACGCTCACGCGCCATCGCCTTGTGCGCATGACGGGCGGTCCAGGCGATCTTGCCCATCAACAGTGTTGTCGGTGAAGCCGGCTGCAGGTTCTCGACCTCATCACCCAGCGCACTGGTGTCGAAGAGTTCCGGGTCAAGTGTACGCCCACCCGGTGCCGCGCCAAGCAGGTGCTGATAGTAGTCCGGGTAGCGCTCGGCCACGGTGTAGTTCAGGCGGGTGTTTTCCTGCAGGTAGTGCATCATCTCGGGAGCGTTATCAAGGTAGGCCCGCTGGCGTGTCTCATCAACCTGATCACCCACCGATGCTTTCAGATAGGTCAGTGCCTTTTCGTAGCTGTCATTGCCCCCTTTGGCCTTGAAATAGTGGTTATTGGGAACCCAAATACCGCCACCTGACAGCGCTGATGTACCGCCGTACTTGTCGCTTTTTTCGACAATCAGCACACTCATTCCCTTGTCGGCGGCAAAGATCGCCGCCGTCAGTGCACCGGCACCGGACCCTACCACCACTACATCATAGGTATCGGTGACTTTAGCCTGTGAAGTCATCTGCTATCTCCATTTTATTATTTTCAATCCGGGGCAGCCGACCGACTGCGACCTGATGCCAACGCCATTGGCACTCATGCACCATCATGCGCAAGGGCCACAGGGTCAGGCATCGTCAAAGCGGACTAAGCGAAAATGGCGTACAGGCCAACATGAAAATGCGGATACCCGAAGGCATCCGCACTGAAGGAAGAAAGGAAGTAGATTTAGAGGAAAAGCTGTTTCTTGATCTGTTGCTTGAGCAGTTTGCCGGCCGGATTGCGTGGCAGTTTCTCCTGCTGCACGGAGATCATGGACGGCACCTTGTAGGCGGCCAGGTGCTCAGCGACAAAGGCCTGCAGTTCAGCTTCTTCCAGCTCTTCGCCCGGCTGAATCGCGACAACGGCGACAACAGCTTCACCGGTTTCTTCATCGGGGACACCCAGCACAGCGGCCTCTCGTACCAGCGGGTGACGCATCAGACAGGACTCGACCTCTGCAGCGGCTACATTTTCACCGGCGCGGTTGATCACATCCTTGAGACGGTCAACGATGTAGATGAATCCGTCATCATCCAGATGCCCCAAATCACCGGTATGCAGCCAGCCACCTCTCAGGGCTTCTCGCGTGGCTGACTCGTTGCCGAGATAGCCATCCATCAGGGTAATGGAGCGCAAACAGATCTCGCCATCCTGATCCAGCGGCAGCTCAGTGCCATCCGGCGCCATCACTTTCACTTCCATAAGAGGCGAGACAAGACCTGATGCCGTTGGCTGCAGCCGGAACAGATCGCCGGATATCGCAGAGCCGACGCCATTGGTCTCTGTCATGCCGTAACCGATACCCACCAGCTGATCCGGCAGCGCATCCAGCACCTCATCAATCAGCCCCTGTGGCAAACCTGCACCACCGAACCCAAGGCCCGCCAAGCCCCCCTTGACACTCTCGGTGTGGAATTCAGGCTCACGCAACAGCTGCATTACCATGGAAGGCGCACCATTGAACTGGGTAACCTGCTCTGCACGCATCAGCTCGATGGCCGCCCCTGCCTCCCACTTGTGCATGAACGCCAAGCGGCGTCCAGTTCGCACCGCCGTCAATAGCTGCGCATGCAGGCCACTGACATGAAACAGGGGGACCGCTGTCAGAATCACGGGGGCACGCGCCATTTTCTGAATGCGTGCCAGTGCCTCCGGCGAGGTCATCGCCGACATCGCACTGATGTAATCAATATTGAACAGCGCCTGACAGACCGCCCGCTGACTGGATACCACGGCCTTGGCATGGCTGGTGGCACCGGAGGTGAAAAGAATCAGCGCAGGATCTTCAGGCTCAGGGCTAACCTCAGGCAACTCGCCAACAGGCCGTGCAATCACCTCATCGTACCCCAGCGTCTGTGCACCGGCCTGATCAAGGGCGGGGCCAACCAGTACGACCGGCATGGATGCCGTAAGATAAGCGGGATCAATGCGCTGCAGCCGGTCCGTGTCGCAGACCAGAACATCCGCCTGCAGATCGTCCAGCGCCGCACGTAGCTCCTCACCCAGACCGAAGCTGTTCAGGGGCGCAGGCACCGCACCGAGGCGCGCCGCCGCGATGAATGCCACCACCCACTCGGGACGATTGCGCATCGCAATCGCTACGCGGTCTCCCGCCTTGATCCCCTTGCAGTACATCCAGGAAGCAAATGCATCCACATGAGCGTAAAAGCGCTGATAGCTCCAGCGATCGCCTTGATAGACCATGAAGCAGCCATCATCTTCTCGACGCGACTGCTGTATAACGTCTACCAGACTGGCCGGGGCATTTTTATATACCCGAAAGCACCCTCTGGAGGTATCAACAGACATCAGCTCGAAAGGCGCTCCTTCCGCGGTCAGCTGTGCCCGAACGGCAGCAGCCTGCTGCGTAATGGCATTCATGGAATATTCCTCTTATTGTTGTGAAGGCATTCAATCATTGTGCACGGTAGCGGTCCAGCCCTGCGCTGTCGCGATGGCGATCCAGCCGGTCTGTACGGCACAGATAACTCAAATGTGCCAGCGTCTCGCCCAGCGCAAGCATGAGTTCGATCGACTTGAGTTCACGCGGGAACAGCCAGCTCATTGCCTCCCATGCGGTGAACTGCTCTCCCTTGCGGGCAGGCCCCATCAACACCTCCAGCTGTCGCTGATGATGGGCGTGCAACTGATCCACTCGCGTATGTAACCCCTTGAATACAAGCCCATGGGCTGGCAGTACCAGTGCGTCTGCCGACAGAGTTCGCAGGCGATCGAGTGATTTAAGCCAAAGGCTCAGCGGGTCCGCTTCTGGCTCAACATCACTGACCAGCACATTCGAGCTGATACCGGGCAGAACCTGGTCGCCGGCCAGCAGGATTCGATCACTTTCACAGTACAGACAGGCATGTTCGGGGGAGTGTCCCTCGCCGATCACGACCTGCCATTGGCGTCCTCCAACAGTGAGGCTGTCACCATCGCGCAGACGAATGAAGCTGGGCGGAAACTCAGGCATGAACGGATCGCGCCGATGTGAGTTCAGCATTTTCTGGAAGCGATCTTCTGGCATGCCGGTGTGCTGGAAGAATGCTCGCTGAGCATCTTCCTTGATGGTGGTATTAGCGCTGGCCAGCGCACGCATGGTGAAGTATTCACCGTGAGTCATATACAGGGGCGCGTTAAACTCTTTCATCAACCAGCTGGCCAGACCTGCATGATCATAATGAAAGTGGGTACAAATAATCCCCTTGAGGGGTTGCTGCGGGAAATACCGCTGTGCCAGCGTGCGCCAGCAATGACGTGACTCATCCGTATTCAATCCGGTATCAACCAGATACCAGCCATCATCATCCGCCAGCAGATACACGTTGATGTGATCCAGTGCCATCGGCATGGGAATGCGTGTCCAGAAAACGCCTGCAGCCACTTCAATCGCCTCACCGGGGATTGCAGGATCGAGGTATGGATACTCCAATGCATCCCGCTCTGCCGCCTTGCGCTGGCGGGTCTGAGCATCGGTTTCACGTTCTGGCATAGCCCTCTCCTTGTATCCGACGCAGAGTCGGCCTGATGGTGGTATGTTCGCAAGGTTGTCATCTGACGCGATTAACACCCCCCTCACTACGTCCAAAAGGACGATGTTCGGACTGGTCACTCAGGTAACTTGTCACCAACAACAATAAATCCATTGGAGCCCTGAGATGTCGATCATGCCGCCCAAAGTGACCTCCCGGAGTCACTTCACTCTGGTCCTGCTGGCCCTGGTCTATGTGTTCTCATTTATCGACCGCAACGTTATTGCGATCGTTATAGAGCCAATCAAACAGGAGTTTGGCGCGTCCGATACCATGATGGGCCTGTTGACCGGGCTCGCCTTTGCCGTACTGTACGGGGTTTTGGGCATCCCCCTGGGCCGTATGGTCGACCGGGGTGCCGATCGCCGCAAAATGATATCCATCTGCTGCGGTCTGTGAAGCATGGCAACCATGGCCTGTGGCCTGGCCACAAGCTTCTGGCAGTTGCTAATGGCGCGCATGACTGTAGCCATCGGTGAGGCCGGCGGCATGGCCCCTTCCGTCTCCATGGTGGCAGACCTTTACCCCAAGGCGCGCCGCTCAATGGCGATGAGCATTTTCATGCTGGGACCACAGCTTGGCATTCTGATTGCCATGGTTGTCGGCGGCTATATTGCACAGACCTACGGTTGGCGTACCACTTTCATCGCCTTCGGCATCCCCGGGGTACTGATCGCGGCAACGCTGTGGTTCTTCACGCGTGATCCGGGCCGGGGCGTGTTTGACAGCGAAGAGGAGCGTCGACAGGCCGCTCTGGCCCGTGATATCAAGATTGCGCCACAAATCAAAAGCATCTTTGCAGTGCGTGCGTTTGTCCTGCTCTGCATGGGCGTGGCCCTCACAGGTGTCGTCGGTTACGGCTTCGGCATCTGGGCACCCACTTTCTTGCTGCGCACCTACGAAATGTCACTGGCTCAGGCCGGCCTACTGTTCGGCCTGTCCAGCGGACTGTTTGCGGTATTGGGTACATTGTTCTGCGGCTGGCTTTGCGATCGACTGATCGTACGTGACACCCGCTGGCAGATTGCGCTACCGATGCTGGGCATTCTGATCAGTCTGCCCATGGGCATCGCCTTTTTGCTGTGGCCCAAAACCTCCACTTTTGATGTGGCAGGCTATGATATTCCCTTCGCCATGCTGTTCTGTGCCGGTTTTGCTTTCTTTCAAAGCTGGTGGCCCACGCTGACCTTTGCCGCCGTGAGCCATCTGTTGACCAGCTCTCAGCGCGCCATGGGGGCAGCGTTCGTCAACCTGTTCATGACGCTTGTAGGCGCCGGCCTCGGCCCCTTCCTGTCAGGCACGCTGAGTGACTTTTATACCCGCAACATGGGGCCAGACGGCCTGCGCTGGGCGCTCGCAACCGTACTTTGCCTGCTGCTGGTCACTGCGCTGCTCTATGCCCTGGCAATCAAACCCTACCAGCGCCGTCTCGTAGAACTTGATGCACAGATCGCCTGACCTTCTTTAAAGCCTCTGCCTGAGCGGGTCACTCTTTTGACGCAGATCAGGCACAGCAACTCATATCGTCCAAACAGGGTATGTCCCGCACTCGACCGATATTCAGAATCGGTCGAGTGATAACAACAAGATCAAGGAGTTTCCCCATGGCAACATCCCAGGACTACCGGCTCGGTGATTTTACCTTTCCCCGCGGCTGGTTCATGATCGCCACCGCCGATCAGATCAACACCCACAAGCCGCTGGCCGTTCGTTTTTTCGGCCGCGATTTTGCACTCTATCGTGGCCGCGCTACCGGCAAGGTCGTGCTGCTTGATGCCTACTGCCCGCACATGAAGACGCACCTGGCCGCGCCCAACGATACTTCTTATGTCATCATTGATGGCGGCGGCACCAATATTGAAGGCGACAGCATTCGCTGCCCTTATCACGCCTGGCGCTTTGGCCCTGATGGCGAGTGCGATGACATTCCTTACCATGAAGGCCCGATTCCAAAGGCGGCCTGCGTCAAATCCTGGACCGTCAAGGAAAGCCTGGGCGCCATTTGGGTTTGGCATGATCCTGAAGGCGGCGAGCCCGAATGGGAGCATCCTTCATTGCCCGAGTGGGACGATCCGTCCTGGGTGCAGTGGAAATTTGACGACCTGGGCATTCTTGAGCAACACCCGCAGGAAGTGGTCGATAACATCTGCGACTACGGCCACCTGAGCCCGATTCATGGTTCTACCGTGCAGCGCTATGAGAACGAATTCAAGGGCCACTATGCGATCCAGCGCCAGTGCGGCCCGCACCGCACTCTGGTAGGCGAAGACGGGCATAGTCCGATCCTGCACACCATCACCACCTACAACGGCCCGGGCGTGCTGATCTCTTACCTGACCGGGTATTATGAATCAATCCTGATGATCAACCACACACCGGTTGAGGATGGCAGCGTCCACGTCTGGCACTCTCTGCTGGTGAAGTCACCCAACGGCAATGACAAGGTTACCGTGGAAGATGAGATTGCGGCACGCCAGTTCCAGGAAGCCAGCCGCCTGGCGTTCGCTCAGGACTTTGAGGTGTGGACCAACAAGGCGCCCTGCCTGAACGGCATGTTCATTCCCAGTGACGGCCCGTTCATGAAAGCTCGCATCTGGTACAAACAGTTCTTCAATCCGCGGGACCGCAAGGCCGAATTCCTGGACAAGGTTGAAGGCGTGTACGTTCCCAACGGCATCCCTCCGTATACCGACAGATAATCACTTAACGTCTGTTAGCGACAAAAAACGGCCTGAAGAGCGATTTTCAGGCCGTTTTCATTGAAGATTTAAAACACAAAACCAACCCGCCTAGTCTTTTCAGACGATTTTTTAGACAGCCAACTCCTCAACAATCAGCGGACAACAACAATAAAACCCACTGCAAACCCGCCACAGGAACAGGTCCTGTCATCGGGTTCACATCTGGAGGCAAGATGAGAAAGCAGCATTTGTGGAAGCCGCTCGCGGCTTCAATAGCACTGGCCCTGTCCGCATCCGCTTACGCCAAGGTTTCACCCGAGGAAGCCGCCAAGCTGGGTAACGAGCTTACCTGCATGGGCGCTGTCGCAGCCGGTAACGAAGCAGGAACCATTCCCCCGTTCTCCGGCAAATGGCTCGGCACACCGCCCGGTATCGATTACACCCCTAATGTGGGGCAGCACCCGATAGATCCTTATCCCGATGACAAACCCAAGTTCCAGATCACCGGGCAAAACTGGGAACAGTACCGAGACAACCTGACCGAAGGTCAGATCACTTTGCTGCAGCGCTTCCCGGATACCTTCCGCATTCCTGTTTACGAAGGACGTCGCGATTTCCGTTATCCCGATGAAATTTGTGAAATCGCCAAGAAAAATGCGGTAGAAGCCGAGCTGATTGACGGTGGCATGGGTTACACCGGCTATCAAGGCCCTGTTCCATTCCCGATCCCTTCCGGTGAAAACCAGGCAATGCAGGTGCTGGCAAACCATAACTATCCGTATCGTGCCTTTACGGAGCGGATGGAACAGCGAGACTTGGCCGATGTAAACTCCAACGGTTCTATCACCTGGGGTCGCACACACAACGCTGCGCTCAACGTTATCACACTGCCTGATGAGATCGGCAAACCTGTCGGTGACATCATGGCTTACAGTGATACCGGCACCATCCTGCCAACACGTGATCAGGGCAAACGAACCGTTTCAATCGAACCGATGAATTTTGCCAAGGGCCAGCGCCTGGCCTGGACCTACAACCCCGGTACACGGCGTGTACGCCAGTTGCCCGAGTATGGCTTCGATACCCCGGCTGCCGGCACTTCAGGCAAAATGGTGATTGACCAGGACCGACTCATGAACGGCTCGCCGGAACGCTTCGACTGGGAGCTGAAGGGCAAGCGTGAGATTTTCGTTCCTGCCAATACCTACAAGTTGCATGAAAAGAGTGTCGCTTATGATGACCTGCTGACACCCAACCACGCCAACCCTGATTTCATGCGCTACGAACTGCGCCGTGTGTGGGTACTCGAAGGCAGCCTCAAAAGCACCCACCGCCACAAGTATGGCAAGCGTGTGCTGTTCATTGATGAAGACACCTGGCACGGCGTGATGAGTGATTTCTATGACACCCGTGGTGAGCTGGTCAACCATGCCTTCCTGAATTACTACTACGCCTACGACATGAACGCCTGGCAGGCCGGCAGCAGCTTCTATCACGACCTCGCGACAGGTGGCTATGTGGCCTACAACCTGTTCCAGGATCTGGATAAAGGCCCGATCCTGAACGCAGGCGGCCTGACACCGGAAATGTTCACCCCGGCGGCTCTGCGTCGTAAAGCCCACTAAAACAGCGAGGAGATGATCATGACAGCATTTAAACCCAAAGTTTTGGCCCTCGCCATCATCAGTGCAGGCATCACATCCCATGCCCAGGCCGGCGAGACGATTGATCTTGGCAATGACCTGAAGCTGGATTGGAAGGGCACCTTGACCTACAGCGCAGCTGCACGGCTGGAAGATCAGGACCCGGCCCTCACCAGCAGCGGCAACCGTAACTTTGATCAGGGCGACCTGACCAACAACCGTCTGTCACTGCTGATGGAAGGCCGTCTGCACAAGGGCAGCAGCGGTCTGGTATTCTCAGCCAGTACCTTCTACGACGACGTATACCAGGACAACAGCAAATTCTCGGATGAGGCCGAAAAATATCACGGCGGCTACACTCGGCTGCTGGATCTGTACGGCTACACCAGTTTTGCTCTGGGTGAGCAGAGCCATCTGGATCTTCGCCTCGGCAAGCACGTTGTTGCCTGGGGTGAGGCCCTCTTCATGCCGAGCATTTCACTGGCCCAGGGACCGTCTGACGCCACCAAGGCCGGTACCCCCGGGGTAGAAGTCAAAGACATCCTGCTGCCGGAAGATCAGATCTCTGCCCAGCTGGAAATCAACCCGAACTGGTCTCTGTTGGCGCATGCTCAATATAACTGGCATCCGACGCAGGTTCCCGAACCCGGCTCTTTTTTGAGCACCGGTGAGGCAGTTGGCGAGGGTGCAAGCTGTTTGACTGCCGCCCCCGGTCAACCCTGTGGATTCGGTAATCGCGGCAACGATATCGAGCCCGACGAATTTGGCCAGTGGGGTGTGGGTACCCGTTTCCGTACCAGTCTTGAAACCGAGTGGGGCCTCTACTACCTCAGATACCATGACCGTATACCGCTGCCTGAAGTCAGCGCTATGACGAACTCCTACCGTGTACGATATTTTGATGATGTCGAGTTGTATGGTGCCACCGTCTCTACTTCCTTCGGAATGGCATCTGTTGCCGGTGAGATCTCCTACAAGAAGGGAGCGCCTGTACTGCTGAATACACCGGTTGTTGCAGGCACCCCGACTCGTGCCGACATCATGCAAACCAACGTAAACGCCATTTTCAACTTCGGTCGCTCATGGCTGGCTGATACTGCAACCCTGACGACCGAACTGTCTTACGTTGATATCCTTGACGTGGAAAAGCGCGGCGCTATCGGCATACCGGGAACTGAAACAGATGAACTGCTTTACAGTGACCATGGTCTGGCGTTCAGCAGCAGCCTGACGTTGAGTTACCCCGGCTTTACCGAAGACTGGAGTCTGAACGTGCCCATCGCCTACTCTCGTCAAATCAGCGGTCGCACCTTGACCGGCGGCGTGGGCGGCGAAGGTGACCACCGCTTCAGCATCGGTACTGATTTTACCCACCGCTCAGGCGTTCAGGTGGGCCTGAATTATCTGACCTATATGGGTGATGCTGATATGGCGACCCCGGCCGAACAGAAACCTCTGACTGACCGCGACAACATTTCACTGTCGGTGAAATACGCCTTCTAACCCAAGGCCGCTTTAACATTTTTCTTCATTCATTTTCCGGCCTCTTTTGAGGCCGTTTTTTTTGAGCAACTCGAAGGAGTAACACCCATGCAAGACGTTGTGTTTATTAACGGCCTGCGAACTGCAATTGGTGGTTTTGGCGGGTCACTCGCACAACAGCGCCCTACTGATCTCGCCGGTGATGTCGTCAGGCAGCTGCTGCAACGCACTGGCTGCGCCTCTGAGCGGGTCGGTCAGGCTGTGTTCGGCAATGTGATTCACAGCGAAAACGCCGACATGTATCTGTCTCGCGTGGCCGCAATCAAGGGCGGCCTGCCCGAGACTACGACGGCACTCACGCTCAACCGTCTGTGCGGCAGCGGTCTGCAGGCGATCATTACCGCAGCCCAGCAGATCCAGCTGGGCATCTGTGATGCCGTGATTGCAGGCGGCGCGGAGTCGATGTCGCGTGCGCCCTACCACCTGCCCAGCGCGCGCTTCGGTCAACGCATGGGCGACAGCCAGATGGTCGATCCGATGACCGGCGTACTCACCTGCCCGTTCAATCTCTATCACATGGGAGTAACTGCGGAGAATGTGGCCGAGCGTTTTAACGTCAGCCGTGAAGATCAGGACGCTCTGGCTCTGAGCAGCCATCAACGTGCGCAAAAGGCGATTGAGGATGGTCGCTTTGATTCACAGATCGTGCCGATCGAGGTGGGCAAGCGCGGCAAGTCCGAACAGTTCAGCCGCGACGAACATGTACGCTTTGACTGCAAGCTGGAGCAGCTCAGCACAATGCGCCCCGTGTTCAAGAAGGACGGCAGCGTAACCGCCGGTAACGCCTCGGGCATCAACGATGCCGCCGCCGCGGTGCTGATGACCAGCGCCGCCGAAGCCGAACGCCAGGGGCTGAAGCCCATGGCCAGGCTGGTGGACTATCATCTGGTCGGCGTTGATCCGCAGATCATGGGCATCGGCCCGGTGCCGGCCATTCGGGAACTGCTGCAGCGCCACCAACTGACGGTCGATGATATCGACCTGTTTGAAGTCAACGAAGCCTTTGCCGCTCAGGCGCTGGCGGTACAGCGTGAGCTGAGCCTGCCCGCCGATCGCCTGAACCCCAACGGCAGCGGCATTTCCCTTGGGCATCCGATCGGTGCTACCGGCAGTATCATCATGGTGAAAGCTCTACATGAGCTACAGCGCATTGGCGGCCGTTATGCGGTTATCGCGCTCTGCATCGGCGGTGGCCAGGGTATTGCAGCGCTGATTGAGCGCTGCTGAGCCAGCAGGTAAGCGCTTTAAAACGAAGAAGGCTGCACAACGGGCAGCCTTCTTCGATAATCACGTGAGTTGGGGCTTCTCACTATCGCGTTACGGCTCAGCGACTCACAAAGGCATTCAAGGCCTGCTGTGCCGCTTCGCCTTCCAGCAGTGACTCGAACAGGTCCATTTCCGCCTGCATCAGTACATCCAGCTGCTTACCGGCAGCCAACTGTAAGCGGCGACGGGAGTTCTGCACCGCCTGAGGATCCAGCGCCGCCAGCCTTGTCACAACATTGGTGACCTGGGCTTCAAGCTGTTCAACGGGCAATACCGCATTGATCAGTCCACACTGAGCCGCCTCCCTTGCCGAGCAGGACTGCCCCAGCACCAGCCATTCAAAGGCTTTCACATGACCAGCCAACTGCGGGATCAGCTGAGTGCTGCCGCCTTCAGGACAGAGCCCCAGCGCCACAAAGGGGAACACAAGGGCCGACTCATCACTGGCATAGACCAGATCGCAGTGCAGCAACAGCGTTGCGCCTATGCCCACCGCCTTGCCATGGACCTGTGCAACAATTGGCTTGCGACAGGCACGCAATGTCTGCAACAGCTTCAAGGGCGGATCGGTACGCCGCCCCTGTTCCGGCTCGGCCAGAAAATCAGCAATATCGTTGCCCGCACTGAAACAACCACCTTCGGCCATTAACCGAATGACACGCACCTCGGGATCAATGTCACCCGCCTGAATGGCTTCGGTCAGTGCTGCATACAGCTCACGATCGAACGCATTGCGTTTGTCAGCTCGGTTCAGAGTGAGCTGAAGTACCCTTTCATCCAGGGTTTGTAAAAGTGTTGTCATGCTCACCTCAGTCCCTGGTCACCTGGGCACGCATTATCGATTCAAACTGGTCATGATGCGGCGGCAGCATGCCCCACTCCCCACGAGGATCATATTGGGGGGTACGGAAAACGGTGCGTGCGTGGCTGAATTCAAGGAACCCCTCATAGCCGTGATAATGCCCCATGCCGGAGGCACCCACACCACCAAAAGGCGCTTCATGCATGGCGGCATGCATCAATAGATCATTTACGGTCACGCCACCCGACAGGGTATGGCTCAACAGTTGCTGCTCTTCATCGGCATCCCAGCCGAAGTAGTACAACGCCAATGGGCGACCCCGACTGTGGATATCGTCAATGACCTCATTCAGTTGGCCGTAAGGCTTGATCACCAGTGCCGAGCCAAAGATCTCTTCCTGCATGATCAGGCTGTCAGCCGGCGGGTTGATCACCAGCCTCAGCGGACGCTTGCGGGTTTCACCGCTGGCTTCAGGGTGAGTGGACTCGATACGTACGCCACGCTCACGCGCATCCGCCAGATAGCTTTCCACGCGCTGCAGGTGCTGTTCATTAACAGCTGCAACGAGGTCCGGATTGCCGTCCACATTTGGGTAGAAGTTGCGGAAGTGCTCCTTCAGAGCCGAAACCGCATTTTCAAGCTGCTCGGAAGGAACATAGAGAATATCGGGGCAGATACAGATCTGGCCGCCGTTGGTACCCTTGGCAATGGCCAGGCGACGACAGGCGTCATCGAGATCTGCACTGCGCCCCATGACAACGGGCGACTTGCCACCCAGTTCCAGCGTGACCGGCACCAGATTTTCGGCCGCTGCACGCATGATCTTGCGCCCAACAGTCGTACTGCCGGTGAACACCAGATGATTGAACGAAGATGCAGCAAACGCCGCGCCCACTGTGGCGTCACCCGTAACGACGCCCACCACTTCAGGATCAAGGTGAGCACTGACCAGTTCGGCCACCAGCGCAGCAGTTTGCGGCACCACTTCAGAAGGTTTGAGAATGGCGCGGTTGCCGGCGGCCAGTGCAGAGGCCAGCGGGCTGAACAGGGTGAACAGCGGTGCATTCCATGTGCCGATGATGCCCACACTGCCCTTTGGCTGGTGCATGACTTCGGCTTGGGCACCCAGCTGGTCATAGGGCGAAAAAGGTGTGCGAGGATCAGCCTGCAGCCATTGCTCCAGATGATCACGGGCATGCTTAAGCGAGCCCAGCGATCCCAGAATATCATTCATGATCGAAAAGGCTCGCGGACGTCCACCGGCCGTACCTTCACCAAAATCGGCTCCCATGGCATCAGCAAGGGCGTCACAATGATCAACCAGCAGATCGATCACTTGTTGAATACGTGCCTTGCGGGTTTCAGCAGTCACACTGCCTGCACGATTGAATGCGTTCTGTTGGCGCTGCAGCAAGGCGCCAATGGCCTCTGGGTTCGTAACGGCATCAGCCATCGGTTGTCTCCTCGTTTACACCGGCAGTTGCGGGTAACCACCTGTTTATATTTATTTCAATCACATTACTACCCACAAAAGACGCTGAATACCTCGTCCAGACGGACGACTGCACGCCTGAACTGTTAGTCCATAAAGACGATGAACACCCCCGTGCCCGCTGTAATACTCGACACAGACTCACCGGCCAGCAGAGGCAGACCATGACCAATAACAACTTCGACACCAAAGCCTTCCGTACCGCGCTGGGCACATTTACCACCGGTGTCACCATCATCACCACAACCGCAGCTGATGGCACGCCTGTTGGGATTACTGCCAACAGTTTCAACTCCGTATCGCTTGATCCACCACTGGTGCTCTGGAGTCTCGCCAAAACGGCCAATAGCCTGCCGATATTTTCCGAGTCCAAGTCCTGGAACGTGCATGTACTGTCAGTCGATCAGGAAGGCTTGTCCGGGCGCTTTGCCTCCCGAGGTGAAGACAAGTTTGCGGGCCTTCAGTTGGATGATGGGCTGACCGATGCCCCGCTGCTGCCGGACTGTACAGCACGATTCCAGTGCCGCACGGCCTTCATGCATGATGGCGGCGACCACATTATATTCATTGGCGAGGTTCTGCGATTCGATCAGAGCACATTGCCTCCTCTGGTGTTCCAGAGCGGACAGTACGCCTTGACTGCCCGCAAGCCAAGGGAAGAGGTACGCCTTACTCAGGCAGAACCGCCACCCGAGTGCAGCTATACCGAAGACTTGCTCGGCTACCTGCTGGGCCGTGCCCATTTCCAGATGGTTAACCGTCTGCAGGGGCTGCTTGAGGAACAGCATCTGGAACAGGCACAGTTTTTCATTCTTTCAGTATTGTGCATACGCGACCGACTGACGCTGGATGAGATCAACGATTATATCGCCTATACCGGTTATACGGTCGATCAAGCCGATATGAATGTCTTGATCAGAGGGGGACATGTTGTGGTTGAACATGACCACTATTGCCTCACGGCCGACGGTCGAGAAGCGTCACTGCATCAAATTGCACAGGCCAAGGCGATTGAAGAAGAACTTGTTGAAGCACTGGGACCGGGGGATGCGATGGCACTCAAACTGTTGCTCAAACGCCTGATCGAACGTACAGACCCAGGGTTGCCTGATCTTTGGGCCGTTTCAGCCTGACGTTCAATGACTCGATCATAACGCTCAATAATAACAAGGAGTTGTCATGTCCATTTTGAACAGGTTCAACCTGGAAGGTCAGGTTGCCGTGATTACCGGGGCAGGACGTGGTTTGGGCCGTGCCATCGCACTGGCCTATGCCGAAGCCGGAGCCGATATCGTGTGCTCCGCACGTACGCTTTCTGATGTTGAGGCAGTTGCCGATGAAGTCCGCGCGCTGGGTCGCCGTGCTCTGGCCGTCAGCTGCGATGTGAATGATCAACTGCAGCGTGAGGCGCTGGTCGCTTCGGCCATCGAAGGGATGGGCACGATTACGCATCTGGTCAACAATGCCGGCGGCTCGGGCCCCAACGATCCACTGAAAATGACCCCGGCAGACTTTGCGGCCGTACTTGAGTTTAATGTCACCTCCGCCTATTCACTGACCCAGCTGTGTGTGCCTCACATGCGCAACGCCGGTGGCGGCAATGTGATCAACATCACCTCGGGCGCGGCGCGCTATATCCAGAAACATTTCAGTGCCTACGGCACCGCCAAGGCGGCACTCACCCACCTGACCAAACTGCTGGCACAGGACTTTGCGCCGCATGTTCGTGTCAATGCCATTGCACCGGGTCCCATTCGCACCGCAGCGCTGGAAAATGCCGCTCCAGCCGCCATGCTGGAAAAGATGGCACAGAACACACCCTTGCAGCGCATTGGTGAACCGGAGGATATCGCTGCCGCCGCGCTCTATTTTGCGACCCCCGCCTCCAGCTGGGTGACCGGCAAGGTGATTGAGGTGGATGGTGGCGCTGAAGGCAGTGTCTGGGGCTGAGGAGAACAGCATGAGCAAGGAACTTCGCGAGCGGCTCGGACACGAGTTGTATCTGGCCCTGAAAGAGCGCCGAACCCTGCCGCCACTGGTTGAACGTTACCCCGACCTGAGCATCGACGATGCCTACCATATCTCGCTGCACACGCTGAAACTGCGTGAGGCCAATGGTGAACGGGTGATCGGCAAGAAAATCGGCGTCACGTCCAAAGCGGTGCAAGAGATGCTCAATGTGCACCAGCCCGACTTCGGTTTCCTGACCGATCAGATGCAGTTCGAGGATGGTGCAGAGGTCAGCCTGGCAGAGACCGGTCTCATACAGCCACGCGCCGAGGGCGAGATCGCCTTCTGCCTGAAAGCGGACCTGACCGGCCCCGGCATTACGGCTGAAGATGTTCTCGCCGCTACCGCATGGGTGGCGCCCTGTTTTGAAATTGTTGACTCCCGCATAGACGATTGGCGTATCAGCATCGTGGATACGGTAGCCGACAACGCATCCTGTGGCGTGTTTGTCATTGGTCAGATCCACACTGACCCTTCTTGCCTCGATTTGGCCGCTGTGGAAATGCAAATCAACAAAAACGGTGAGTCCGCCGGTACAGGCCTGGGCTCAGCCGTTCAGGGACATCCGGCTGCAGCCGTTGCCTGGCTTGCGAACACACTGGGTGAGTACGGCATTCCCTTCCGCAAGGGCGAGATCATTCTGTCCGGGGCTCTGGCGCCCTTGATACCGGCTGCCGCCGGCGATCACTTCAACCTGACCGCCAAAGGGCTTGGAAGCTGCTCGATCCATTTTGCTCCCTGATTGACTACCGAATACGACTAGCTGGAATTAAACCATGTCCCAAAAACTGAAAGCGGTCATCATTGGCCCGGGTAACATCGGCACCGACCTGCTGATGAAAATGCAGCGCTCCGAGTGGATCGAGCCGGTCTGGATGGTGGGGATCGACCCCGAGTCCGAAGGCCTCAAGCGCGCTGCCGAAATGGGCATCAAGACCTGCGCCACCGGCGTGGACGGCATCCTGCCGCACATCCTTGAAGACGATATCCGTGTCGCCTTCGACGCCACCTCGGCCTATGTCCATGCCGAGAACAGCCGCAAGCTGAATGAACTGGGCGTGATCATGGTCGATCTGACCCCCGCCGCCATCGGCCCGTTCTGTGTTCCGCCGGTGAACCTGGCGGACCATGCCAAGAACCTGGAGATGAACGTCAACATGGTCACCTGCGGTGGCCAGGCGACCATCCCGATGGTCGCAGCAGTAAGCCGCGTGCAGCCGGTTGAATACGGCGAGATCATCGCCACCGTCTCCTCCCGCTCCGTCGGGCCGGGTACCCGCCAGAACATCGACGAATTCACCCGCACCACCGCCGGTGCGGTTGAAAAAGTCGGTGGAGCCAAAGAGGGCAAGGCGATCATCATCATCAACCCGGCCGAACCGCCGCTGATGATGCGTGACACCATCCACTGCCTGACCGAAAGCGAGCCGGATCAGGCCGCCATCACCGAATCCGTCCACGCCATGGTGAAAGAGGTACAGAAGTACGTACCGGGTTACACCCTGGTCAACGGTCCTGTGTTTGATGGCAACAAGGTCTCCTGCTTCATGCAGGTGGAAGGCCTGGGCGACTTCCTGCCCAAGTACGCCGGCAATCTGGACATCATGACGGCTGCCGGTCTGCGCACCGCCGAGATGTTTGCTGAAGAAGCGGCCAACGGCACCATCACACTGCCGGCACGCGGCTAAGGGGAGAACAGAACATGAACCTGAACGGCAAGACAGTAACCCTGCACGACATGAGCCTGCGCGATGGCATGCATGCCAAGCGCCACCAGATCAGCCTCGACGAGATGGTCAGCATCGCCACCGGCATGGACGAAGCGGGCATGCCGCTGATCGAAGTCACTCACGGTGACGGTCTGGGCGGTCGCTCACTGAACTACGGTTTCCCGGCCCACAGCGACGAGGAATACCTCAGCGCCGTGGTACCGAAAATGAAAAACGCCAAAATCTCCGCCCTGCTGCTGCCGGGGATCGGTACCGTTGACCATCTGAAAATGGCCAAGGACTGCGGCGTATCCACTATCCGTGTGGCCACCCACTGCACCGAAGCGGATGTGTCCGAACAGCACATCGGCATGGCCGCCAAGATGGAAATGGACACCGTTGGCTTTTTGATGATGGCGCATATGGTCAGCCCGGAGAAGATCCTGGAGCAGGCCAAACTGATGGTGAACTACGGTGCCAACTGCATCTACGCCACCGACTCCGCCGGCTACATGCTGCCGGATGACGTCACCGCCCGCATCGGCCTGCTGCGTGACGAACTGCCGAAAGAGATCGAGATCGGCTTCCACGGCCACCACAACATGGGCATGGCGATCGCCAACTCTCTGGCGGCGATTGAAGCCGGTGCTTCGCGCATCGACGGCTCCGTTGCGGGCCTGGGTGCCGGTGCCGGCAACACCCCGCTGGAAGTGTTCTGCGCCGTACTGGATCGCATGGGCGTCGAGACCGGCATCGATCTGTACAAGATCATGGACGTGGCCGAAGACCTGATCGTGCCGATCATGGACCAGCCGATCCGCGTGGACCGCAACGCCCTGACGCTGGGCTACGCCGGTGTGTACTCGTCGTTCCTGCTGTTCGCGGAGCGAGCGGAGAAGAAGTACGGCATCTCGGCGCGCGACATTCTGGTCGAGCTGGGCCGTCGCGGCACCGTCGGCGGGCAGGAAGACATGATTGAAGACCTGGCACTGACCATGGCGAAAGAGAAGGGGTTGATCTGAGCCCCCTGACAGCCTGTCGTTGACAAGGAGAGCAGCCGTGGTGACAAACGATTCCCCCAGTCCTGTGCCCGCTTGGCGTCGCCACGGATTATTGTTCCTGCTGGCCTTGCTGTACACCGATACCTTCATTGGTCGTCAGATCATGGCGGTCATGATCGAGCCGATCAAACAGGAGTTCAATGCCAGTGACACCGCCATGGGGCTGGTGTCCGGACTGGCATTTGCGGGTGTCTACGCCCTTTTCGGTTTGGGGGCGGGGCGCCTTGCCGACCGCTTCCCACGCACTCGTGTTCTGGCTGCAAGTGCCCTGATCTGGAGCGCGACGACTGTTCTCTGTGGTTTCGCTACCGGGTTTGCGGTACTGGTCATGGCAAGAATGCTGGTCGCCATCGGTGAATCAGCGGTCACACCCTGCTCGATTTCAATGATCGCGGACCTCTACCCGGCCAATCGTCGAGCGTTCGCCATCAGTTGCTACAGTACCGCTCCGACTCTGGCCGCCATTATCGCCATGAGTGTGGGCGCCTGGCTGGTGGAGGCCTATGGCTGGCGAACCGCATTTATTGTGGTGGGTATTCCGGCCAGTCTAATCGCGTTTGTCATGCTATTGATACGTGAACCGATACGCGGCACCTGGGATCATCCACCCACGGAGCCACGTGCTCCTTTGTCACTTCTGGCAACACTCAGGTCTCTGTGGGCGATAAGGCCCTATCGTTACCTGGTTCTGGCCGCAGGCATGAGTACCTTGGGTGCCAACGCCTACGGCATGTGGAATGCCACCTTTCTGGTGCGCTCGCACGGGTTGGATCTGCAGCAGGCCGGTATATTGGCCGGGTTTGTTGGCGGAGGCTCGGCAGCGATCGGCATGTTGTTCAGTGGCTGGTTTACCGACCGACTGATCAGCGCCAACCCGCGTTGGCAACTCCTGATACCCCAGTTTGGTCACGGCGTCGGTATTGTTGCCATGGCAACCTATCTGCTCTGGCCCGCCGACAGTACCATGATGCTGTTCGGCCATTCGATACCAACGGCCATGGTCTGGTGTGCGCTGAACGGTTTCTTTGCCGTCTGGTGGGTAGGCCCCTGTTTCAGCATGATCACCCGTCTGGTGTCACCTGACAGTCGCGCCGTTGCCATGGCCTGCCAGACCGTACTGGTTACGCTGTTCGGCGTCGGTATAGGTCCATTGGCAGTCGGTGCATTCAGTGACTTGATGACACCCGTGCTCGCACTGGAGTCATTGCGCTACTCATTGCTGCTGGGTTGCATCAGTACCGCTGCCGCCATGGTGTGCCTGCATTGGGTACACAGCGCACAACAGACGAGCGCATGATGGCTGCCGAAGCTATAGTCTGAACGGACGAAGCTGTGGCGGGACTGTGACTTGCATAGTTGAATATAAAACCGATAACAACGAGGTAAACCCCATGTCCATTATCGCCGTCACCGGTGCCGCATCCGGCATCGGAGCAGCCGTTTGCAACCACCTTGAAGCTGCAGGCCACACACTGATCCGCGTTGATCGCGCCAATGCCGATGTAAACGCCGATCTTTCCACATCCGACGGCCGTCGTGCTGCGGTCGAACAAACATTGGCCGCCTGCAACAATCAGCTGGATGCCGTGGTCGCCTGTGCTGGTGTAGGTGTTACCGCGCCCAGCATCAGCCTGATTGTGGGCGTCAACTATTTCGGTGTAACCGAATACATCGATGGCCTTGAAGAGGCTTTGGCTGCCAGCGGCAAGGGTAAAGCGGTCATCATCGGCTCGGTTGCCGGCAGCCATCAGGTTGAGGCTCCGCACGCCATGGCCGATGCCATGCTGAACAATGATGAAGCCGAGGCCTGCCGCATCGCCGAGGCAAGTCAGGAACCGCATACAACCTATGCCGCGTCCAAGTATGCGGTTACGGTATATGGCCGCCGCAAATCCATCGCCTGGGGCAAACGGGGCATGCGCCTTAATATCATTGCACCCGGTGCCGTTGAAACCCCGCTGCATCAGGCATCAAAGGACGATCCCCGTTTTGGCGAGGCCGTGAAAAACTTCGTTGCCCCCATGGGCCGTTCAGGCGTACCCGATGAAATCGCCGATGGCGTGGATTTTCTGCTGTCTGATCAGTCAGCTTTTGTGAATGGATCGGTACTGTTTATCGATGGCGGCATGGATGCCATGGTGCGCAGTACCCGGTTCTAACCCGATTCCCATACGTGGAGACACAGATGACGACCCCGAACAACCTGACGCAAAAAATCGGCCTGTGCTCCACTGCTCTGGCCGTACTCCTGACAGGCCAGACATGGGCTGCAGTGTGCGCACCAATGGACCAAGGACATACCTTTTTGTCTTCGCAGGAATCCAGTTTTGACCAACAGGGCTGGATGAAGGGGAGCCCTCCCCCCCCCGAGAAAACCATACGCCTTGCTGATGGCTCCTTCTGGAGTTTCCCTGCACTGCGTTACAGCGTTGCCCATATGAGCGAGTTTCTGCCGACCACGCTGGTGAATCGCCGCAATACGGCTTCCACTCCTCTTGATTACGCCGCAGGTGCTCCTATTGAATCGATCACCTTTACTCCCTGGGGATATGAAAAGCCCATTCCATGGAGCGCTGGCCTGCTCGAAACCTATACGGACGGCATTGTTGTGCTGCACAGGGGCAAGGTCATTTACGAGCGCTACCTGGGAGGATTCAAGGACTACCACCGACACGCACTGATGTCGGTGACCAAATCCATCACCGGCACGCTGGCTCTGGATCTGGTTCACAGAGGCTTGCTGGACGAGTCCAAACCGGTCAGTCATTACATCCCCGAGCTGGCCAACTCGGGCTTTGGTGATGCCAAGGTGCGTGATGTACTTAACATGACCACTGGCATTGATTTTGACGAGGACTATACCGACCCTGAATCCGAGATCTGGACCTTTTCAGCCGCAGGCAACCCCCTGCCCAAGCCTGCCGGATACAAAGGGCCGACTGGTTATTACGAGTACCTCCCCAGTGTGAAAAAAAGTGGCGAGCATGGCCAGGCGTTTGGCTACAGGACAGCCAACACCGAAGTGGCCGGCTGGCTGGTCGCCCGAGTGACCGGCATGTCTTTAGCTGATCATTTTGAAGAGCAGGTCTGGAGCAAGCTGGGTGTCGAGCGTGATGCTTTTTTCCAGGTGGATGAAAAAGGTACGCCCTTTGCCGGAGGCGGCCTCAACATGAGTTTGCGTGACATGGCCCGCTTTGGTGAGCTGCTGCGCAATGCAGGCACTCATAACGGGCAGCAGATTCTGCACCCGGATACTCTGAAAGATATTATGGCCGGTGGTGAACACCCCGCCTTCACTCAGCCACAGCATGAGGATATGGAGAGTTGGTCATACCGTTCCATGTGGTGGGTGACCGGCAACCCAAGCGGCGCATTCATTGCCCGTGGTGTTCACGGCCAGAACCTGTATATCGACCCTGAAAATGAGCTTGTGATCGCACGCTTTGCTTCGCACCCGGTAGCGGCAAACAGTGCCAATGACTGCTTTACGCTGCCGGCGTATCAGGCCTTTACTGAATTCATTCAGAAAACTCAACAGTAAGCCTGAAATCGATCATTGAGGACAGGCAGGATAAAGAACATCACCAGCAACAGGCAGACCAACATCATGCAGGCGGTATACCCGTCCGCCCGCTGATAGCGCATCAACGCTCAGTGGCCGAAGCCCGTGCCGGCCTCAATATACAACTGTATGAACTCGCTCGCCGGCATGGGCCGATAAAACAGGAAGCCCTGCCCGGTCTTGCAGCCTATTCCCTGCAACAACCGAGCCTGCTCATCGGTTTCGATCCCTTCGGCCACCACTCCGAACTCAAGCTCGGAAAGGAGCTGGATCATACCTTTGAGCAGGGTAGCGGCACGGGCATCGGTACACAGGTCCGCCACAAAGCTGCGGTCAATTTTCACCACATCCAGAGGCAGGCGCCTCAGATAGGTCAAGCTGGAGTAGCCGGTCCCGAAGTCATCCAGTGCCAGACTGAAGCCGGCTTCACGCAATCCGGCAAGCTGTCGCAACACATCGTCCGCCAGGTTGATAAACGCAGTCTCGGTCACTTCCAGCTCCAGCTGTTGTGCTTCCAGCCCGTATTGGGCGATGGTATGCAGACACCAATCAACCAGATCCGGCTCCTGCAGCTGCCGTGCCGACAGGTTGACACTCAGCCTTGGCAGTCCGGGAAGCAGACTTTGCCATTGCTGCAGCAGAGCACAGCTTTGACTGAACACCCAGCGGTCCAGCGCCACAATCAAACGGCTTTCTTCGGCAAGTGGGATAAACTCGCCCGGCGAAATCATCCCCTTCTCCGGATGTTGCCAACGCAGCAGAACCTCTGCCCCCACCAGCGCACGGTCGATGATGTTCACCTTCGGCTGCAGATAGAGCTCAAGCCCCAGACCGGTTTCATGCTGGATCGCCAGCCGCAGCTGCTGCTCCAGCATCAGCCTTTGACGCAGTTCGTTACTCAGGGCTTCGTCATAGAAACGGTAGCTGTCACGCCCGGCCTGTTTGGCCGCGATCATGGCGGTCTGGGCGCAGGCCAGCAGAGTATCGGCATCATCGCCATCCTTGGGGAAAACGGCCAGCCCCGCGGAAGGACTCAAGCGTATTGCTTCACCTTCAAGGTACAACGGCACCTGTAACTGACCGATACACTCATTGGCATAACGCGCCATTCCGGTCAGGTCATGGGTGTCATTGAGAATGGCTACCAGCTCATCACCGGTCAGACGAAAGAAACTGAGCCTGTCACCAAGATGCTGCTGCAGCCGCTCGGCCTGAAGCTTGATCAGCTGGTCACCGCCACGCATGCCAAAGCGATCGTTGATCGGTGACAACTGACCGATATCGATGCACATGAGGGCAATCAGGGCTGAATCCCTGGAGGTTTTCCGGTCCCGTCTCAACAACTGGGCAAGGGTCTGCATCAGCTTGTAGCGATTACCCATTCCGGTGAGCGGGTCGGTAAATGCCAACTCCTCGATTTGCGCCTCTTTTGCGCGCATTTCGGTAAGATCATGGAAGATCGAAACAAAATTGGTTACGGCACCGTTATCATCCTTCAGCGCGCTGACCGACATCCATTGCAGGTAAACTTCGCCGCTCTTGCGCCGATTCCAGACTTCTCCCTGCCAGCTGCCGTGACGTCGCAGCGAGGCATTCATGGCATCGTAAAAGGGCTGCTCGTGGTGGTTGGAACGCAGCAGTTTGGGTGTCTGTCCGAGCACTTCTGCTGCGGTATAACCGGTAATTTGAGTAAACGCCGGGTTAACCCGCTCAATACGGGCGCCGGCATCGGTGACGATAATACCTTCTATGGTACTGTCCAGAATGCGCTCTGCCATCGCTTCCTGGGTTTGAAAGGCACGTTTCAAGCGCTGATCCTGGCCGATACCGGTCAGACCGGTCACCTGACCCTGCTCATCCAGATGGGGCAGGATGCGAAGGCTGACAGGCACCTCATCTCCCGGCAGGGTACGGAAATTCACCACCCCCGACCAATAGCCGCACTCCAGTACCTGTGGAAAAATTTCGCGGGACAGCTGCTGCCAGGTGCTCTCGGTATGAAAGTCACTGACGTGCAGCGGCAAGACGCTCAGGTCATGCTCCTGATCGATTCCCAGCAGCTCGCGGCCAGAACGGTTAATGAACTCGATCCGGTAATGCTTGTCGACGCTGGCGATAAAATCGCCCGTCAGGTCCAGAAACTGCTGTTGTCTATCCATCGCTCAATCCAGTTATATCCCGTCAGGCACGACCGCGCTGCCAGAACTGTGCTGCAAGCGCGTTAAAGTCCGTTGCCACTCGCAATACATGTCGCCCGGCCTCTGCACTCCGATCAGCCGCCTCCAGATTCTGCTCTGACATCAGGTTGATTGCATTGATACTGCGATCGATCTCCTGTGCCACACTGCTCTGCTGCTCAACGGCCGAAGCGGTTTGTACATTCATGTCACTGATGCGCCGGATCGCAGCCAGTACCTGATCCAGGGCTGCCACGGTTTCATCACTCAACTGGACGCTCTGATCCGCCTGCTTCTGGCCTCGTTGCATCGCCTCAACCGCATCGCGGGCACTGTCCTGCAGTTGGCTGATCATCTTTCGAATCTCTTCAGTGGAGCTTTGGGTACGTGTTGATAATGAACGCACCTCGTCTGCCACCACCGCAAACCCCCGACCGGCTTCACCGGCACGTGCCGCCTCGATGGCCGCGTTCAGCGCCAGCAGGTTGGTCTGCTCCGATATATCTCCGATCACGTTGAGAATACCGGCAATGTTCTGACTGCGCTGATCCAGCTGTGCAATAACCTCAACGGCATGGGCAATGAGGTCTTTCAGCTGATGCACCGAATCCGTGGTTGCATCCACACTGCGCTTGCCGTGGTTAACTTCTTCAAGTGCCTGCGCGGCCGCTGCGGAGCTGTGCTGAGCATTGGCGGCAACTTCCTGTACGCTGACTGACATTTCACTGATGGCGGCCGCGGACTGCTCCATCTCTGCCAGCTGACTCTGTACTCCGCGGCGTGATTGATCCACCGCTGCACTGAGTGATGCCGCCTCATCCTGCAGCTGGTATGCAGAGTCGGCAATGCGCCCGACCAGTCCGTCACGCTCCGAGCGCAGCATTTTCATCACCAATTGTACCTGACCGATCCCATCATTGCGCCCGGTGTAGATATAACGCGCCACGGGGTCATCAATTGACGCCTGCGCCTCGGCGGCAAGCTCTCGCCAGGGCTGCATGGTCCAGACTATCAGCAGGGCCGACACCAACAGCGCCCCTGCCCCAAGCGGCAGCTGCAACGCAGGCCAGAACAGTGCCAGCAAGGCGGCTGTGAGGCCCGGTATCAGCAATGACAGCAGCAGCCTGGCGGTAAGCCCAAGCCGGGTTGAACGCAGCTGACGCAGACGTGTCTTGCCGGCCAGCAGCTGCGGATAAATGTGCTCTGCGCGCTCAACGCAGGCACGTGCCGGTTTCTTGCGGATGGATTGATATTCAGCCACGGAGCCGTTTTTCTCAATCGGCGTGACAAAAGCATCAACCCAGTAATGGTTACCGTTTTTGCAGCGGTTCTTGACCAGCCCCATCCATGACTGGCCCGATCTGGCGCGGCGCCAAAGTTCAGCAAAGGCGGCCGGCGGCATGTCGGGGTGACGCACCATATTGTGATTGCGCCCCTGCAGCTCAGCTTCAGTGAAGCCGCTGACTTTGATGAAGTCGGGATTAACGTAGGTGATCGCGCCCTTGAGGTCGGTAGTAGAAAGGATGTTGGCGCTGTCTGAAAACGTTTCTTCTTGTTGTGTAACCGGCGTATTGATCTTCAATTGAGATCTCCTGCTGGACATACATTGACTTACTGAGAATGAAGCCGAGAGAAGACACTACTTTAGTACTACACACTAAGCAATAACCCCTCAGGTTGTGCTGAATTATTCGTAATACATTTTTAACTGGATCACCTGCCCACACAATTGCCAGCGGCTGCACACTCCTGGAGCCAAGTGCCTTATTTTGGCGCACAAAACAACAGCACAACATTGTCAAATCCATGTAACACATTGTAAATATTTGTATTTATCAACACTGGCACAGCTTTCGCTTTGACTGAATCAACAAGCGGCATTCGATGCCCGACTTGCTATTCCAAGAGACTGTAAGGGGAAAATGATGAAAAAGCTGACCAAATCTCTGATCGCTGCCGGCCTGCTGACTGCATCCGCTGCAGCAACTGCCGACCTGTCTGTCAATGTCGGTGCCATGAGCAGCTATTACTTCCGTGGCGTTGATCAGGGTGTCAGTGGTGCCAGCCTGATGGCGGGTGCCGACTACGCCTTCGACAACGGCTTTTATGTAGGAACCTGGGGAGCACAGCTGAACGACAGCGAGCTGGAGTATGACCTCTACGGCGGCTATGAAGGTGAGTACAACGGTTTCACTTATGGCCTGGGATACGCTGGCTACTTCTACACCGAAAGTGGTGCCACTGACTTCCACGAGCTGATCCTGAGCGCAGGCTACAGCTTCCTGAGTGCTGAATTTGTATTCGGCACCGAAGATGCCTCTTCCGGTCCGGAAGCGGACTACACCTATTTTGGCCTGACCGGTGAGTACGAAGGTGCTTATCTGACCTATGGCTCCTTCGGCAAGGACTATGACGGCGACTACCTGGAAGCTGGCTATGGCATGAACGTTCAGGGCGTGGACCTGGGATTGGCCTATGTTAACCAGCTGGACGACCTGAACGGTGATGGCAAAAAAGACAAGCAGTTCGTCTTCACCATCAGCAAAACTTTCGATCTCTGACCAGACATCTCCTCTGCGTTACTGAACATACTAAGGTTGTTTTGAGGCCCTTCGGGGCCTCTTTTTTGTTCAGCCATCGGCGGGTTTCAGATCAACGCCCGCTTCCGTTATCATGCCCGCCTGTATCACTGTTTTGGAGCCTCCATGGCGACCTATGCAATTGGTGATCTGCAGGGCTGCCATAACGAGCTGATGCAGCTTCTGACGCAGATCAACTTCAACGAACAGGATCAACTCTGGTTTACCGGTGATCTGGTCAATCGCGGTCCCGGCTCATTGCAATGCCTGCGTTTTGTCAAAAGCCTGGGGGATCGCGCCGTCTGCGTGCTGGGCAACCACGACCTGCACCTGCTGGCGCTGCACCACGGCAGCGGAAAGAAAGTACACCCCACACTGGAACCGATTCTGGCAGCCCCCGACCGGGGTGAACTGATGCATTGGCTACAGACACGCCCACTGTTGCACGATGACAAGACGCTGGGCTATGTCATGACCCACGCCGGCATCCCTCATATCTGGAGCCTGAAAATCGCCCGCAAGCTGGCCGCCGAACTGGAAACCGTACTGCGAAGCGACAAGGCCGAGCGTTTTTTTGCCAACATGTATGGCAACCAGCCCGATCTTTGGCAGGATGACCTCAAGGGGCAGGAGCGCCTGCGCGCCATCACCAATTATCTGACCCGGATGCGTTTCATCACAGCTGAAGGACAGCTGGAATTCAGCGCCAGTGGCCCGCCGGAAGAGGCACCGGATGGTTTTCGTCCCTGGTTTGAACTGCCGCCGGCGAAACCACTCAAACGCATACAACTGCACGGCCATTGGGCAGCACTGGGCCATCATCGCAATGAGCGTATCATCTCGCTCGATACCGGCTGCATATGGGGCAACGCCCTGAGTGCGCTGCGACTGGATGATGGCCAGCTGTTCAGCCAACCCTGCACTGACCACCCGACACCCGGAGACTGACCTGTGAGCGAGTACCGCTGCATCAACATCATCGAAGCCTGTGACCTGATCGATCAGGGCGCGCAGGTGGTCGACATTCGTGATGAAACCAGCTTCAACGAGCTGCATATCCGTAACGCCACCAATCTCAGTAACCACAATCTGCCGGAGTATCTGGCGCAGGCAGACTTTGACCAGCCCTTGATTGTCTGCTGTTATCACGGCATCAGCAGCCAGTCGGCGGCGGCCCACCTGGCACATCAGGGGTTTGAACAGGTATGCAGCCTGGACGGCGGTTTTGAAGCCTGGCGCGCACAGTGCCCGGATCGCTGCAGCCGCTGATGCGGATCTATCTGGTCGGCGGCGCAGTCAGGGATCGACTGCTGGGCCTTGAGGTCAAGGACAGAGACTGGGTCGTGGTAGGTGCTACGCCCAATGAAATGCTGGACCGGGGTTTCAAACCGGTCGGACGTGACTTTCCCGTGTTTCTGCATCCGGATACCGGTGAGGAATACGCTCTGGCCCGTACCGAACGCAAAAGCGGCAAGGGCTATACTGGCTTCCAGTTCCACACCAGCCCGGATGTAACGCTCGAAGAAGATCTTCGCCGCCGCGACCTGACCATCAACGCCATTGCTGAAGCTGAAGACGGTACTTTGCACGACCCTTGGCAGGGCCAGGATGACCTTGATGCACGGATACTGCGCCACGTATCACCGGCGTTCAGCGAAGACCCATTGCGTGTGTTGCGAGTGGCGCGCTTCTATGCCCGCTTCGCCGATCTCGGCTTTCAGGTTGCTGACGAAACGCTGACACTGATGCGCGAACTCAGCGCCGGGGATGAGCTTGCCCACCTGACGCCCGAGCGGGTCTGGCAAGAGACGGAGCGCGCGCTGGCCACCTCCAGCCCGGCACATTACTTCGCCCTGCTGCGCAAGGCGGGGGCGCTGGACAGACTCTTTCCCCTGCTGGAGGGACTCGACACCGATCGTCTGGCTCAGCGTCTGTCCGACGTGACTGACTCGAAAGAACGACCGGCACAGGCACTGGCCCTGCTGCTGTACCAGGCCACCGAGTCGCTAACGCCCGAACAGGCCTGCAGCGCCATCGGCGATTTTTGCAGCCAACAGCGGGTACCCAACCGGATGCGTGACCTGGCCCTTAAACTGCGTACGGGTGCGGACGGTCTGAGCCGGTTTGATCAGCTTGACGGCTGCGCGCGCATCCAGTTGCTGAAACAGCTGGACCTGATCAGGCGCCCTGCTCACCTGTCCACACTGCTGCAGATGGCCAGTCGTATCCACGCCATACCGGCACGGCGGGAAGCCGCACTGCAGCGACTGCTGATGCAGTTATCTGAAGTGGATACCCGCACGCTGATTGAACAGGGCTTCAGCGGTAAGGCTCTGGGGGAGGCGCTGGCCCGACAGCAGGCCGAAATCTGTGCACAGTACAAGGAGTAATGCCATGAGCACACGCCCTCTGGCGCTGGTGACCGGTGCCGCACTAAGGATCGGCGCAACCATCAGTGAACGTCTGCATGATGCAGGCTACGATCTGTTGCTGCATTACCGCCATTCGGCCGAAGCTGCTGCAGCACTGTCCGAACAGCTCAATCAGCGCCGCGGCGACAGCTGTCGACTATTGCAGTGCGATCTGGCCAATCTCGATGAGCTGCAGGGAATGATCGACGCACTCGGCACGGAGACCCGTTTGGACCTGCTGGTCAACAATGCCTCCAGCTTTTACCCCACCCCGGTGGATCAGGTGACTCAGCACGACTGGGATCAATTGATTAACAGTAACCTGCGCGCACCCTTTTTCCTGAGCACGGTTCTGGCACCGCAGTTGAAACAGAACAGCGGCGCTATCATCAATCTGGTGGACATACATGCCGAACGCGGTCTGATCGGTTACCCGATCTATTCCATTGCCAAGGCTGGTCTGAAAATGATGACTCGCTCTCTGGCAAAGGAGCTGGCCCCTGAAGTGCGAGTCAACGGTATCGCACCGGGCCCCATTCTGTGGCCCGAGGCTGAGGCCGCATTGAGTGATGCGGCACGAGAGCAGGTGCTCGCCAAGACACTGTTGCGCCGCACCGGTTCGCCCGAAGACATCGCTCAGGCCGTGCTCTACCTCGCGCAGGCCGTTTATGTTACCGGACAGGTGCTGGCCGTGGACGGCGGGCGCTCACTCTACAGCTGAATCGGTCCGCGAGATGACTCGCCCACGCCAGCTGAAATCGATCGGCCAAAGTTTCTGCGCCCGATCATAGGTCTGCCAGAGCTCGGCATAGGGACGCTTGAGCACCGGGTGCAGGTCATCCGGTGCAATTTCGGCCAACGGCAGCAGCACAAAGGCGTTATTGAGGATCTCGTCACGCGGCAGCTGCACCCCGGCCACCGGCTCAGTCAATTCATCGTAGGTCAGGATATCAATATCGAGCGTACGGCCACTGAAGCGGGGGCCACTGCGCTCGCGGCCGTTATCGTCTTCAATCCGTTTGAGGCTGGTTGAAAGCGCGGCCACATCCAGATCGGTTTCAATCCCGACCACCAGGTTATAGAAGTTATCGCCCTTGAAGCCTACCGCTTCACTTTCATACACCGACGAAATCTGCAAATGACCAAACAGGCGGCTCAGCGCATCGAGCGCAGCGCGAATGTAGTGCTCACGCTCGATGTTGCTGCCCAGACTGAGGTAAACCCGGTGCATCAGCCCCGCTCTCCTCGCTCGATGATCACCCCCACATCACGTGCACCGCGTACGGCGCCGGGTTTGCTCAGACGCAGCCGCAGCCAGGGTACGTTAAACTCTTCCTGCACGATCTGAGCGATCTCTTCGGCCATGGTCTCGACCAGCAGGAATTCACTCTGGCCGATAAACGCAATCAGCCGTTTGGCTACAGTCTTGTAGTTGAGCGTGCTGTCGATATCTTCAGTGGCGGCGGCGGCGCGAATATCCGTCCCCATCTCCAGATCGAGACTGACCGTCTGGCGAACTTCACGTTCCCAATCGTAAATACCGATCACGGTTTCAACCTGCAGTTCTCGAATGTAGACGATATCCATCTGTACTCCCGTCGGTACGGCACATGTCAGAGCTGCATTGTAGCTGACACCCGCCTTGTATATGCTTGATTTGAGGCAGTTGTTAATTTATCACGCTGGCTGACGCTCCGCGAAGGAACGATGCCGGCCCGTCTGGAATCCTGCATGCTCGAATTCTGGCTGCTGTTGTGCGCCTACCTGCTCGGCTCTTTTTCAAGCGCCGTGCTGGTCTGTCGTGCAATGGGGCTGCCAGACCCTCGCCTGAGCGGCTCCGGCAACCCCGGTGCCACCAACGTGCTTCGAACCGGTGGCCGAGAGGCCGCCATCCTGACGCTGGCGGGCGACCTAGGCAAGGGCGCACTGGCCGTGCTGCTGGCTCTGCTGTCCGGTGCCGCACTGCACCTGCAGGGCTGGTGTTTGCTGGCTGCGGTCTGTGGCCATCTGTTTCCCTTTTTCAGCAGCCTGCGCGGCGGCAAGGGTGTCGCCACCACGCTCGGGGCCATGCTGGTACTGCACTGGCCCCTGGCACTGATTCAGCTGGCATCCTGGGGACTCCTTTTTGTGCTGAGCCGCATTTCGTCACTGGCATCCATCGCCACGGCTCTGCTCACCCCCCTGTTCTGTCTGCTGCTGTTGCCTGAGCTGATCTGGCCGATCGGCATCACCTGCCTGCTGTTGTTGCTGCGCCACAGCAGCAACATCCGCAAGTTATTGAGCGGTCGCGAACACCGTTTTTAGATCGACTCAAGCGTATCCAGCGGCCAGCGGGGGCGGCACTGAATGGTCAGGTCAGCCTGCTGTCCCGCCAGCAGCCGCTGACAACCGGCGTACGCGATCATCGCACCGTTGTCGGTACAGAATTCGGGGCGGGCGTAAAAAAGCTCGGCACGTTCCTTTTTCACCATGGCACCCAGTTTTTCACGCAGATGCTGATTGGCGCTGACCCCACCGGCAATGACCAGCTGTTTCAGGCCGGTTTGCTGCAGGGCCCGCTTGCATTTGATCGCCAGCGTATCCACTACTGCATCCTCAAATGCACAGGCAATATCCGCCAGTGTCTGCGGGTCGATCCGGCCCTGCTCATCGCGTGCGGCATTGGCCGTATTCAGTGTAAACGTCTTGAGTCCCGAGAAACTGAATTCCAGCCCGGGGCGATCGGTCATTGGCCGCGGAAAACGGTAGCGACTGCGATCACCCTGCTGAGCCAGCCTGGCGATCAAGGGGCCGCCCGGATAATCCAGGCCCAGCATCTTGGCCGCCTTGTCGAACGCCTCACCGGCGGCATCATCCAAGGACTCACCCAACAGTTCGTATCGACCGATACCGTCCACACGTACCAGCTGTGTGTGACCACCCGACACCAGCAGTGCCACAAAGGGGAAGGCCGGCGGCTGTTCTTCCAGCATAGGCGCCAACAGATGGCCTTCCATATGGTGCACCCCGATCGCGGGCACACCCAGCCCAAGCGCCAGCGCACGACCGGTCGAAGCACCCACCATTAGCGCACCGATCAGCCCAGGGCCAGAGGTGTAGGCTACGCCGTCCAGATCGGCCAGCGTCAAATCCGCCTTCGCCATCACTTCGCGGATCAGCGGCAGCAGTTTGCGCACATGGTCACGAGACGCCAGCTCAGGCACAACACCACCATATTCGGCGTGCATTTTGACCTGGCTGTACAGCGCATCCGACAGCAATCCCTGTTTGCTGTCATACACCGCCACACCGGTTTCATCACAGGATGTCTCAATTCCCAGCACTCGCATAACAGCCTCTTCGACAACGCAGTTACAATATGGACGGCATTATCCTTCAGATAGAGGCAAAATTCACGGGTCTTTGCTTTACACCATCGCCAGAGCTTAATAAAATATGCGGCCTTCTTGCCATGGATCCGTGATCCGTGCGAGGAGAAAATCCAACTTCCTTACAGATTCAGGAGACTCTGAATGCCTCAGGTTAAAGTAAAAGACAACGAGCCGTTCGACGTTGCTCTGCGTCGCTTCAAGCGTTCTTGCGAAAAAGCCGGCATCCTGGCTGAAGTACGTCGTCGCGAATGCTACGAAAAGCCCACTTCCGTTCGCAAGCGCAAGGCTGCTGCTGCCGTCAAGCGTCACGCCAAGAAGCTGCAGCGCGAAACTTCACGTCGCGTACGTCTGTACTGATTTGACGTTTTGAGCATCTGAACTCACTGCCACCGGAGCCTCTTGAATGTCTGATCTGAAAAGCACACTGACAGAACAGATGAAAGATGCCATGCGCGCAAAGGACAAGGTTCGCCTTGGTACGATCCGCATGATTCAGGCCGAGATTCAGCGTGTCGAAGTCGATGAGCGCGTTGAGCTCAACGATGAACGCATTCTGGCCGTGATGGACAAGATGCAGAAGCAGAGAAAAGACTCCATTACCCAGTACCTGGCGGCTGAGCGCCCGGAGCTGGCAGAAAAGGAGCAGCAGGAGCTGGAGGTGATTAAAACTTTCCTGCCGCAGCCACTCAGTGATACTGAGATCGCTCAGATTATTGATGACGCCATCGCCGCATCCGGCGCAAGCTCGATGCAGGATATGGGCAAAGTGATGGCACTCGTCAAACCCCAGGTTCAAGGTCGCGCCGACATGGGCAGCATCTCAGGCCTGGTGAAGCAGAAACTCTAAGGTCCGCATACGCTGACCTGTCCGCAGCGGAGCGAACATGGCAGGTCGAATACCCCAGCACTTCATCGACGACCTCCTCGCACGCGTCAACATCGTTGACGTGATAGACGGCCGCGTGAAACTCAAACGCGCAGGCAAGAATTACTCAGGCCTCTGTCCTTTCCACAAGGAAAAAAGCCCCTCCTTTTCGGTAAGCCCCGACAAGCAGTTCTATTACTGTTTCGGCTGCGGCGCCGGCGGCAACGCGCTCGGCTTCCTGATGGAATATGATCGCCTCAACTTCCCCGAGGCAGTAGACGAACTGGCCAAGCTCGCGGGTGTTGACGTTCCCCGAGATGAAGGCCGCCCTGCCGATCATCAGCGCGAGCAGGAGATAAAGCGCCAGTTTGAAGCACTGGAGCACTCCAACCGTTACTTTCAGGACATGCTGCGCAGCTCCTCCGAGCGCGAGCGCGCCATCGGTTACCTGAAGCAGCGAGGCCTCAGCGGCCAGATCGCCGCGGCATTCGGCATCGGCTACGCCCCTCCGGGCTGGGACAACCTGTTGCAACACTTTGCTCATCTGGAGAATGCCGCCCCCCTGCTGGAGCAGTCCGGCATGGTGATCCACAACGAAGACAAGCAACGCTACTACGACCGCTTCCGGGACCGCATCATGTTTCCAATCCGGGATGTACGCGGGCGTGTACTCGGTTTCGGCGGACGCGTTCTGGGTGACGACAAGCCAAAATACCTGAACTCACCGGAAACACCGACCTTCCACAAGGGGCGTGAACTCTACGGCCTGTATGAGGCCCGCAAGCACAGCAATCAACTGGATCGCCTGCTGATTGTCGAAGGCTACATGGATGTGGTGAGCCTGGCCCAGCACGGCATCCACTGGTCCGTCGCCACACTGGGTACCGCAACCACTGCGCAACACCTTGAACGCCTGTTCAAGCTGGTACCCGAGGTGATTTTCTGCTTCGACGGCGATGCAGCCGGACGCCAGGCCGCCCAACGCGCGCTGGGCGTTACACTGCCCGTGATTCGCGATGGCCAGGAAGCTCGCTTCCTGTTTCTGCCCGATGGCGAAGACCCCGATACACTGGTCCGCCGCGAAGGCGAAGCCGCGTTCTCCGAGCGGGTCACACAGGCACTGCCACTGAGTGAGTTCTTTTTCCGCCAGCTGTCCGAAGAAGCCGACCTGAGCAGCATGGATGGCCGCGCCCGCTTCAGCAATCAGGCCCTCCCGCTCATCCAGTCGATGCAGCCCAGCCTGCTGAAACAGATGATGCTGGATCGCATCTGTGAAATCACCGGGTTGTCACTGGAACAGATCAGCAGCGTGATCGACCTGCACCAGGCAACCAGCACACCTGCCGCTCCCACTGCAGAAACCGCCTCACAACCGGCACCCACTCTCAACCCCTACCAACAGGCAAGACCGGCCCCCGCACGCAACAAGCCGACACAGAGTGGGCATCGCAATCTGGTCAATCAGGCCATCTCCATCCTGTTGCACCGACCGGACCTGGCACGATCCACACCACCGGCAGCCGACTTCGCCAGCATCAGTGAAACTAACATCGGCGTACTGATCCGATTGCTGCACTACCTGCAGCAAGAGCCTGAAGGCTCTCTCGGTACGCTGCTGGTTGACTGGCAGGACGATCCTGACCACCGCGCCGACCTGATGCTGCTCAACGAGATCTCACATCTGGATCCGGTCATGGGGGATGTGGATGCAACACGCCTGCTTGAGGATACCCTCAACCGCCTATTGGGACGGCGTCATGAGACTTTGCTTGACCAGCTCTTGAAAAAATCGCGTCAGGCCCCATTAACCGATGATGAGAAACGCGAATTGCAGCTGCTGCTGCAAAGCCGCCAGCCATAAAGGTTTTTTGCTTTTTTCTGCAAGCGTCTGATTTCTGGTCTATTCTCATACCAGCTCAGGCACATGCCTGCAGTGCAGTAAAGACCAGCTGTAGCCGTAACGTCGGCAAACAGGTATAATACTGCGCTTATTTTTCCGCCATCCGTCACACCAGCATTCATTCGTTGCAGGGGCTCTATGTCAGACAAATCCCAACAGCAGTCTCGTCTAAAGGAACTGATCGCCCGGGGTAAAGAGCAGGGCTATCTCACCTATGCCGAGGTTAACGATCACCTGCCGGAAGATATCGCCGACCCGGATCAGGTCGAAGACATCATTCGCATGATCAACGACATGGGTATCCGCGTTGCCGAAGTTGCACCGGATGCCGAGGATCTTCTGCTGACAGGCGGTGACTCCGCCGATGACGCCGATGAAGAAGCCGTTGCTGCCCTGGCCGCCGTGGAGTCGGACGCCGGCCGCACCACGGACCCCGTGCGCATGTACATGCGCGAGATGGGTACGGTTGAGCTGCTGACGCGTGAAGGCGAAATCGACATTGCCAAGCGGATCGAAGAAGGTATCCGTGAGGTCATGATGGCCCTGTCCCGCTTCCCGGGCAGCGTCGACATCATTCTCAATGCCTATAACCAGGTATTGCAGGAAGAAGGCCGCCTGAGTGACATCTTCAGTGGCTATATCGACCCCGATGCCGAAGTGCCTGAAGATGAAACCGATGCGCCGGTCGATATCGATGACGACGAAGATGATCGCAGCGACGACGATGATGACGACGATGACAGCGACAGCAGTGATTCCAGCACTGACGAAAAAGAACGCGGCCCGGATCCCGAGGAAGCCCGTCAGCGCTTTGGCCTCATTCAGGAGTGCCTGGACAACCTGAACGCCGCGCGCGAGCGCAATGCCAGCAAGGATGAAATCTCCGAAGCGGTAATGGCACTGTGCAACGCCTTTGCACCGATCAAACTGTCACCTCGCTACTATGAACTGCTGGTTGAACGCGTGCGCAACTGCATCGAAGGCATCCGCAAGCAGGAGCGCAGCATCATGCGCATCTGCACCCAGAAAGCCAAGATGCCACGCCCCGCGTTCATCAAAAGTTTCCCGGGCAATGAAACCAGCAGCGAGTGGCTCGAATCACTGGCCAACGGCAACAAGCCCTATGCTGCCGCCATCAACCGCAACCTGTACGACCTGCAGCGCGCGCAGCGCAAACTGATTCAGATTGAAGAAACCATTGGCCTGAGCCTGGCTGACATCAAGGAAGTCAATCGCGCCATGTCCATTGGCGAAGCACATGCCCGCCGCGCCAAGAAAGAGATGGTTGAAGCCAACCTGCGTCTGGTTATTTCCATCGCCAAGAAATATACCAACCGTGGCCTGCAGTTCCTCGACCTGATTCAGGAAGGCAACATCGGCCTGATGAAGGCGGTGGACAAGTTCGAATACCGTCGTGGCTACAAGTTCTCCACCTACGCCACCTGGTGGATTCGTCAGGCGATCACCCGCTCCATCGCCGACCAGGCCCGCACCATCCGTATTCCGGTACACATGATCGAAACGATCAACAAGCTCAACCGTATCTCCCGCCAGATGCTTCAGGAGATGGGACGCGAAGCAACCCCGGAAGAGCTGGCCGAACGCATGGAGATGCCGGAAGACAAGATCCGCAAAGTGCTGAAGATCGCCAAGGAACCGATCTCCATGGAAACGCCGATCGGCGACGACGAAGACTCCAGCTTGGGGGACTTCATCGAGGACACCACCCTGTCCTCCCCGGTCGACACAGCTACCGGCGAAGGCCTGCGCGAAGCCACCAAGGAGATCCTTTCGGGGCTGACCGCACGTGAAGCCAAGGTACTGCGCATGCGCTTCGGTATCGACATGAACACCGACCACACCCTTGAGGAAGTGGGCAAGCAGTTCGACGTGACCCGTGAGCGTATCCGCCAGATCGAAGCCAAGGCCCTGCGCAAGCTGCGCCACCCGAGCCGCTCCGATCACCTGCGCACCTTCATCGACGAAGGCTAAGTACTTCATTTCAATCATATTGCGCCAATGACCGGAAGTGGTATCATTGGCGCTTCTTTTTGGGCCTATAGCTCAGTTGGTCAGAGCAGCGGACTCATAATCCGTTGGTCCCAGGTTCAAGTCCTGGTGGGCCCACCAACTACAAGACTTCTCCCTTATCTGCAGGCAGGGCCACGGCCCGGCGATACTGCACACTCCAGTTCACGGCGCCCTTTCGCGTTTTCACCCTGACTGGCACATATGTTGCTGTAAAGCGTACCCTGATGGACCGCATTTGGTGGACTCTGAAGCCGTCAAAAGGTATAAATTACTCTCATTCAGCGCATATTTCATCGACCGCTAATACATGAATTCACCCGCTACTGACCGGAGCACGCCCAGCAGATGAGCCTATTCTGGATTCCGTTATTACCCCTGATCGGCACCCTGGTCCCCCTGTTCACCGAACGCTTCGGTCGCAGCGCCTGTGCATGGTTCACCGCCATGTTGCCGGCACTGTCGCTGTTTCTGGTATTACAGGCCGTGCCGCAGATCTTTGCCGGCGAAACCCTGCAGCAAACGTTCAGCTGGATACCGGAGCTGGGGCTGGAGCTGTCGTTCCGGCTCGATGGCCTTGCGCTGCTGTTTCTGCTGCTGATTCTCGGCATTGGCCTGCTGATCATTTTGTATGCCCGCTATTACCTCTCGCCCCAGGACTCCATGGCGCGCTTCTATGCCTACCTGATCCTGTTCATGACATCGATGGTCGGCATTGTGACATCCAACAACCTGCTGCAGCTGTGGATGTTCTGGGAGCTGACCAGTATCAGCTCCTTTCTGCTGATCAGTTTCTGGCACCACAAGAGCGAGGCACGCAAGGGCGCCCGCATGGCGCTGACGGTTACGGGTGCCGGGGGGCTTGCCCTGCTCGCAGGCCTGCTGCTGGTCGCCCATATTGTCGGCAGCTACGATCTCAGCGTGGTACTGGCCAGTGGCGATACCCTGCGCGAGCATGCGGCCTACCCGGTTGCATTAATTCTGGTTCTGCTCGGTGCATTCACCAAGTCGGCCCAGTTTCCATTTCACTTCTGGCTGCCGCATGCCATGTCGGCCCCCACACCCGTCAGTGCCTACCTGCACTCGGCTACCATGGTCAAGGCAGGCATCTTCCTGCTGGCTCGCTTCTATCCGGTTTTGTCCGGTACCGAGCTCTGGTTCCTGACCGTCAGCTTGACCGGCCTGGCTACCCTGCTCTTGGGTGCCTATATCGCTCTGTTCAAGCATGACCTGAAAGGTCTGCTGGCCTACTCCACCGTCAGCCACCTGGGCCTGATCACGCTGTTGTTGGGCATGGACACCGAACTGGCCGCCGTGGCAGCCGTGTTTCATATCATTAACCATGCCACATTCAAGGCATCGCTGTTCATGGCCGCCGGGATCATTGATCACGAATCCGGCTCACGCGACATGCGCAAGCTGAACGGACTGTGGCATTACATGCCGCATACTGCCACGCTGGCGATGGTGGCGGCGGCGTCCATGGCCGGTGTGCCGTTACTGAATGGCTTTCTGTCGAAGGAGATGTTCTTCGCCGAGACTCTGCATCAGGTGGCGCTGGGTTCGCTGTCCTGGATGGTACCGGTACTGGCAACACTGGCGGGTATTTTTGCAGTCGCCTACTCGATGCGCTTTATCCATGACGTGTTTTTTAACGGCGAGCCGATCGACCTGCCCAAGACACCGCATGAACCTCCGCGCTACATGAAAATACCGGTCGAGATTCTGGTGACACTGTGTCTTCTGCTTGGCATTTTCCCCGGCTTCATTGTGGGCGGCCTGCTGGAGTCCGCATCATCTGCCGTGCTGGCCGGCAATGTGCCGGAGTACAGCCTGTCGATCTGGCACGGTTTCAACCTGCCATTGCTGATGAGCATCATCGCGCTGGCTGGCGGCCTGATGATCTACTACAACCGCCGCCACCTGTATCTGTTTCAGGCCCAGTTCCCGGAAACCGATGCCAAGCTGGTGTTTGAGCGTATCGTTCAACAGATGGTGCGCACGGCTCGCAGTATCCACGATTTCCTCGAAAACGGCTCTCTGCAGCGCTATATGTTCCTGTTGCTGCTGTTTGCGCTGGTTTTGATGGCAGGTCCTCTGATGGATCTGAACACGACAGCCGGCCTGCGCCCTCACCTTCCGATTGATGCAGTTGAAATCACGGCGGCCGTACTGCTTTGCCTCAGCGCACTGGCGACGGTGGTGTGGCACCGCAAACGTATGATTTCACTGCTAACCCTATCGGTGGTCGGGCTGATCGTGTCCATTACCTTTGCCCGCTTCTCGGCACCGGATCTGGCGCTGACCCAGCTTTCGGTCGAGGTGGTTACCGTGATTCTGCTGATGCTGGCACTGTTCTTCCTGCCACAGAAAACGCCCAAGGAATCCTCACCCAAACGAGTAGTACGCGACCTTGGCATTGCCGCCATGCTCGGCGGCATCATTGGCACCATCAACTATGCGTTGATGACCCGACCGCTGCACAGCATCTCTGACTTTTTCCTGGCCAACAGCAAAACCGGTGGCGGTGGCACCAACGTGGTCAACGTGATTCTGGTGGATTTCCGTGGTTTCGATACCCTGGGTGAAATTACGGTACTGGGTATCGCGGCTCTGGGTATCTACAAGCTGATCGTACGCATGCGACTGTACATGCCCGCCGGGGACGAGAGTGGCCGTGCCTGGGCCAGTGATCGTCACCCCATGATGCTGGCTGTCATTTCGCAGAGCCTGCTGCCACTGGCGCTGCTGGTGTCGGTTTACATTTTCCTGCGTGGCCATAACCTGCCCGGCGGCGGCTTCATTGCCGGTCTTGTCACCTCGGTCGCCCTGATCCAGCAGTATGTCGCACACGGTGTCGACTGGATCAAGGAGCGCCTGAAGGTCAATTACCAGTGGCTGATTGCCAGCGGTGTACTGATCGCCACGCTGACCGGAATGGGCAGCTGGATCTTCGGGCGCCCGTTCCTGACCTCCTGGTTCGACTACTTCAGTCTGCCCTGGATCGGCGAATTCGAGCTGGCCAGCGCCATGCTGTTTGATCTCGGGGTTTACCTCACCGTTGTGGGTGCCACCCTGTTGATCCTGGCCAACCTGGGCAAACTGACCACCAACCATCGCCCCACTTTGCCGGAGTCTGAATAATGGAAGCCGTATACGCGACCTGTGTCGGCCTGCTGACCTTTTCAGGGATTTTTCTTTGCCTGCGGGGCAGAACCTTCCCGGTGGTGCTCGGCATTACCCTGTTGTCCTACGCCGTCAACCTGTTCCTGTTTTCCAGTGGGCGTCTGAAACTGGATGGCGCCGCCATTCTTGGCACCTCCTACAGCTATGCTGACCCGCTGCCACAGGCACTGGTACTGACGGCCATTGTGATTGGCTTTGCCATGACCGCCTTTATCGTCATTCTGGCCATGCGTGCTCGTGCCGACCTGGGCAATGATCATGTGGACGGCCGCCTGCCTCCGCAGCCGGAAACCAAGACCCGCAGTCGTAAGGAGAAGGCATGACCGCACACCTGCCCATTTTGCCAATCCTGATTCCCATGATTGGCGCCCTGTTGCTGCTGTTGCCCCCGTTATGCGGGAGTCCGGATCGGCAGCGTGCAGCGGCTCTGTTCTTTTCGGCGCTGACACTGCTGGCATCCATCCTGCTGCTTCAGGTTCAGCAGCAGGGGATTCAGCTTTACGTTCTGGGCGACTGGCAGCCCCCTTTCGGTATCGTGCTGGTCGCTGACCGCCTTTCCAGCCTTCTGGTGCTGTTGACCTCGGTGCTGGGACTGGCCTCGATTTTGTACGCCTGTGCCGGCGATGACCGCAGCGGCTCCTACTTCCACCCGCTGGTACTGTTCCAGATCATGGGCATCAATGGTGCATTCCTGACCGGTGACGCCTTTAATCTGTTCGTTTTTTTCGAGGTGCTGCTGATTGCCTCCTACGCCCTGCTGATTCACGGTGGTGGCAAGCAGAAGACTCAGGCCAGCTTTCACTATGTCGCGCTTAACCTGGTGGGCTCAAGCCTGTTCCTGTTCGCTCTTGGTATTCTCTACGGCACACTGGGCACGCTGAACATCGCCGACATGTCGACCAAGATTGCAGCGCTTTCCGGCGGTGAGCAGACCCTTGCCCGTGCCGGTGGTCTGCTGTTGCTGGTGGTGTTCGGTCTGAAGGCCGCGATGCTGCCGCTGCACTTCTGGCTGACACGTACCTATGCTTCGGCCAGCGCCCCCGTTGCGGCACTGTTTGCGATCATGACCAAGGTCGGCATCTACAGCATTTTCCGAATACACACCGTCGTATTCGGCGAAAATGCCGGTGAACTGGCATTCATGGCCCAGCCCTGGATCTGGCCGCTGGCCCTGCTGACCCTGGTGGTTGGCAGTATTGGTGCCCTTGCCAGCCCCAACCTGCGCGAGCTGACGGCCAACCTGGTGGTAATCTCGGTGGGGACACTGCTGGTATCGATCGCGCTGCAGAACGAAGATGCCACCTCAGCCGGTCTTTATTACCTGGTCCACAGTACGCTGGTGTGCGCAGCGCTGTTTCTGATCGCGGATCTGATCGGGCAACAACGCGGCAAGGCCGCTGACCGTTTTGTGGTGTCTCGTCGCGTACGCCAACCGGCGCTATTGGGCGTGCTGTTCTTTGTTGGTGCCATGACAGTGGCCGGCATTCCACCTTTCTCCGGCTTTGTCGGCAAGGTTCTACTGCTGCAGGCAGCCCACGGCACCGCTGAAATACTTTGGGTATGGCCGGTCCTGTTGATCAGCAGCCTGATTGCGATCATCGCCCTGTCACGTGCCGGTACAACGCTGTTCTGGCGTCGCAGCACCGACAAGAGCCAGGGCGAAGTGGCGTCACCCTGGCATGTCGCTGCCGTTACCCTGCTGCTCATGGCGGCTCCAATGATGGTCATTCTGGGTGGCCCAATGACGGAATATACCCGTGAGGCCGCACACCAGCTGCACTCTGTACCGATTCACTTGTCTGTTCTGCTGCCGGGAGGTCCTTCATGAGTCGCTCATTCTGGCTGCCCATGCCGATCCACAGCCTCCTGCTGTTTGTCGTCTGGCTTCTGCTGAACAACACGGTTGCACCCGGACATATTGTACTTGGTGCGTTTCTGTCGCTGGTCATCCCCATCCTGTGCGCTCCACTCAAAACGGAGCAACCTCATGTGAAGCGCCCTTTACTGGCACTGAGGTACATCCTCAAGGTGCTGGGGGATATCGTGGTTGCCAACGTTGAGGTGGCCATTCTGGTACTGGGGCCGGTGCGCCGGCTACAGCCTGCGTTCGTTGCCGTGCCGCTGGACATCAAGGAAGAGTTGCCGATTACACTGCTGGCCAGCACCGTTTCCCTGACACCGGGCACCGTGAGCTCGGAGCTGTCGTCTGACCACAAGTGGCTCTATATTCATGCGCTGCATGTGACCGACGAACAGGCCCTCATCGCCACTATCAAGTCACGCTATGAAGCGCCGCTGAAGGAGATTTTTGCATGCTAGACACGGCACTCATGATCGTCAGCGCTATTCTGTGTGTTGCCCTGATTCTGAACCTGTGGCGACTGCTGCGCGGGCCTGACCTGTCGGATCGAATTCTGGCGCTGGACACCATGTATATCAACAGCATCGCCCTGATTCTGCTGTACGGCATGTACATGCGCACCAGCCTCTACTTTGAAGCGGCTCTGTTGATTGCGATGCTGGGCTTCGTCAGCACCGTGGCCCTGTGCAAATATCTGTTGCGCGGCGACATCATTGAATAGGTTTGCATATGACTTTTTGGGTTGAACTTCTGGTATCCATACTGCTGCTGATCGGCGGCTTCTTTGTGCTGGTAGGCTCGGTCGGCCTGAGTCGGCTGCCCGACTTCTATACCCGCCTGCATGCACCGACCAAGGCGACCACGCTTGGCATGGGCGGAATTCTGATCGCCTCCATGATCCTGATGAGTTATGAACAGGGCTATCTGAGCCTGCATGAGCTGCTGATTACTCTGTTCCTGCTGATCACGGCTCCGGTGACGGCTCACATGCTGGCAAAGACCGCGCTGCACCATGAAAACCGCGCCTTGAAGCGCACCCGCTCGCTGCACCTGATGAAACAGGCCCGCGAGCAACAGGCGCCCTCTGCAGCAAACGAGCATGAGTGACCCTCAAGCACCACTGCAGCAGGCCAACCTGGAGTGGCAGGATGGCGTGCCAACATCCACTCTGTTTGAAGATATCTACTTCAACCGCGCCGGGGGCGTGGCGGAAACGCGCCATGTTTTTCTGGATGCCAACGAGCTTGAGCAGCGATTCAGCGAAGCCAGCGGTGCCCCTTTCGTGGTGGCCGAAACCGGTTTTGGAACCGGGCTGAACTTTCTGTGTTGCCGCGCACTATGGCTGCAACAGGCACCAGCAGAGCAGCAACTGCACTACATCTCCTGTGAAAAATATCCGTTAAGTCCTGCCGATCTCAAACAGGCGCTGTCGGGCTTTGCCGAATTCAGCGATGGGGCCGAGCAGCTTCTCAAAAGTTATCCACAGCCGGTCGCCGGAGCCTATACCCTCGTGTTTGATGCGGGCCGTATTCTGCTGACACTGCTGCTCGGAGATGCGCTGGAGACTCTGCCTCGGCTCGATGCCCGTGTGGATGCCTGGTTTCTGGACGGTTTCGCCCCGGCACGCAACCCTGAACTCTGGAATGAGCAGCTGTTCAGTGAGATTGCCCGCCTCAGCCGACCGGGCAGCAGCTTCGCCACCTTCACCGCAGCCGGAATCGTTCGACGCGGTCTGCAGGAGGTCGGTTTCGAGGTCAACAGACGCCCTGGCTTTGGCCGCAAGCGGGAAATGCTCAGCGGTCGGATGACTCTCGCGCCTTTTGACGCCACACCGGCAGATACTCCGATCTGGTTTCAGCGCCCGGCACCGGCACTCACGGACGATCCGATTCTGGTTATTGGGGCCGGCATCGCCGGTGCTTCCACCGCATACGCACTGGCATCGCAGGGCTACAAGGTCATTGTACTGGAACGTCATGCAGCCCCGGCGATGGAGGGTTCAGGCAACCCTCAAGGGGCTCTGTATGCCAAACTGCCGGCCAGCCCCACCGTACACAGCCGTTTTCATCTCAGCGGCCTGGTTCATACCAGCGCGTTGTTGGCTACGTTGAGCGAGGAGCACCCCGAGTTGGGCCAGTGTTGCGGTGTACTGCAGCTGGCTCTGACCGGTAAGGAAGCCGAACGGCAACAGCAGGTCATCGAACAGGCCGCCTACCCCGACTCTCTGGTGCATGCCGTGGATGCGGCAACCGCCAGTGAGCTGGCAGGCATCAAAACCGGCGAGGGCGGGCTGTTTTTCCCCACCGCAGGCTGGATAGCGCCTGCCCGGCTATGTGAGCTGCTGCTGTCACACCCCAATATTGAGTGCCACTACAACACGCCCGTTGAGACACTTGAGCGTCGTTCCGGACGCTGGCACCTGGGCAACAGCGGATTCAGTGGCGAGCAGGTAGTTGTCTGCTGCGCCAGCCAGGCCGTGAGGTTTGCTCCACTGGCACAGTTGCCGCTCAAACCAATCAGAGGGCAGACCAGTCAGGCTTCTGCACCGGCCCGGCTCCCCCCGTTGAAAACGGTCGTCTGTGGTGAGGGCTATGTCTCCCCCCCGCTGAGCGGTGAGTACTGTTTCGGTGCATCATTTGTACTGCATGACAGCAATGATCAGGTACGACAGGAAGAGCACCGGCACAATCTCGACATTCTGCAGCGGGCGCTGCCAGAACTGGGTCAGGCCCTGCAGCAGCAGTCGCTTGAGGGCAAGGTCGCCTTTCGTTGCAGTACACCCGACTATCTGCCGCTGGCGGGTGCGGTAGCGGACCACGACGCTTTCATCGAGACCTATGCCAAGCTGCGTGATGATGCTCGCTGGCCTTTCACCGCCCGACCTCCGTTGCAGCGCGGACTCTTCGTGAATGTGGGCCATGGATCAAAAGGGCTGCTCAGTGGTCCAATCTGTGGGCAGTTGATCGCGGCACTGATCAGCGGTGCGCCGTTGCCGCTTGCCGCTGATCAGGTCCGGGTCCTTAACCCGGCGCGTTTTATGGTCAAGAATTTGATCCGCAAGACGCTATAATAAGAATGCCGGCATCCTCCGGCACTGGCGGAGTAGCAGTTTATGGCACTTGTCATCTACGATCAGGGGTATCGGATTCAGACGCCGGTCGAATCTCTGTTTCGTCCCCGCGGGGTGGAAGGTCTGACTCAGAGCGTCAACAGTGCTGCCGTACCGGGTTCTGAAGACCAGATTCGTCAGCAGCAGGATCTTGAGCAGCGCATACAGCTATCAAAGGAACGCTTTCAAGTTCCCGGTGAAAGCTCGGGCAAGGCTTCGCACAAGGCCTACCAGGACGCCAGCACTGCCGGTGACAAGCCCAAAAAGCCGCAAGGGCTGAGGGCGGCGCAGATCATGACCAGCCCCGTGCTCACCATTCCGCCGGAAACCAGTCTGCGTCAGGCCTGGGCCCTGATGCAGGAACAAGAGGTCTCACACCTGATGGTGGTGGATGCTGACGAACGGGCACTGGGCATCATATCAATACACGACATCATGCAACGTGGCACCGACTCTCCCATCAGCGTCACCCAGGCCTACCACCGTCAAATGATCGCGGCTTCACCGGATACGGAAGTGTCCAGTATTGCCGCCAGCTTTGTGCGTTACCCCATCGGCGCCATTCCGGTTATCGGACGTGACGAGAAGCTGGAAGGCATTGTGTGTCGCACGGATCTGATCAGAATGCTGATCAATGACGGCCACGTAGAGAGCTGGGCCTGATCAATCCGGCGGCAGCTCAGGCCTGACGCCTGGACGGGGTGCGGACGCACGACGTGCATCACGTTCCAGATCGCGTTCGGGGCCCGGCCTGTCATCTCTCTGGCCACCAAACAGCCTGGCCAGAAACCCGAACACCTTTTTCACCCCACGCCAGAGCTTCGGCAGCAGCCAGATCAGAAGCAGGATAAACAGTATGAGCCCACCCAAAAACCATAACGGGTGGTTAAGTGCCGTCCAGAGCCCTCCGATTACCAGCAGGTCTTCACTGAATGACGCGACCCAATTGCTGACCGGCTCGGGGGAAGTGTTGATCATGACCCGGCTGCCTGCCTTGAGTGCATGACTGCCTGCGGCCACTGAAGCGCCGGTCAGGGCTGCTGCAAGCCCAACAGCTGGGCTCAGCTCACCCACGGCACCTGCCGCCAGAGCGGCTCCTGCAGGGATACGAATAAAGGTGTGCAGGGCATCCCAGCCGGTATCGACCCCGGGCGTCTTGTCAGCGAAAAACTCGACACAGTACATGAAGCCGGCCGCTATCAGCACCAGTGGATCAGACACAATCTCAAGTCCGGGCGGCAGGCTGATATGTCCCATGTTGTTCAGTACACCCAGCATGAGCACCGTGGCATAGAGGTTGATGCCACTGGCCCAGGCCACACCCATCGACAGGGCGATCAGGGTACTGATCTGATCCAGTTGCTCCACTCACCTATCTCCTTGCTGCCCGGTTCAGTGATCGAACTCAGGCAAACGTTCACGTGGGACAATGTTGCACTGACCGGTGCTTTCACTGAACAGCAGCAGAGCTTCACCGCTGATCAGCTTCAGTCGAATCTGGTCTGCCTTTTGTGCCAGACTGAGTTCCTGTTCACCATAGTCGGTGCCGTCACGACTGACAAACTCCTCCAGCAGATTCTGCAGCGTATCCGGGTCAAGTGACTGCCAGGGAACAATCATGCCTTTTCCCAAGTCTGCAGCTGGGTCACAAACGCATCCTCATCCAGTACTTCAACACCCAGCTCTGTTGCCTTGTCCAGCTTGGAGCCGGCCCCCGGACCAGCCACCACACACTGGGTCTTGCCGGAGACGGAGCCACTGACCTTTGCGCCCAGTGCCAACAGGCGCTCCTTGGCTTCGTCCCGCGTCATGGTTTCAAGCGTCCCGGTCAGCACCCAGGTCTGCCCGGCCAGTGGCTGGGTGGAGCCGGTATCAGAGGGACCCTCGCACTGCCAGTGCATGCCAAAGGCCTTGAGCTGCTGCTCCAGTGCCCTTGCCTGCTCACACCAGTCAGGCTCGGCCAACTTCTGTGACAGGCCGCTACGCGCCTTTTTACTCAGCTTGGTAACCGATTCCAGTGTCTCGGCATCTGCCTGCAGAAGAGGCTCCAGTGCCTGGAAGTGATCGGCCAGAGCCGTGGCACCGGTTTTGGCCACTCCCGGTATGTCCAGCCGCTGCAGCAACATTGGCAGGCTGATGGCGCCCTGCAGCGCTGCTGCAATATCGGCCTCCTGATGAAGCTCAATGCCCTGTGCCAGCAATGCATCCATCACCTGCCGATTATGTTCATCCTGCATGAAGTTATGGATTTCATATGCCACTTCCAGCCCGATATCCGGCAGCCAGGTCAGCAGCAGCGGCACTGCCTGACGCAGTCGTTCAAGAGACCCCAGCTGCAGCGCCAGCGTGCGCGCCGTACCTTCCCCCACTTCCGGAATCCCAAGCGCGTAGATGAAGCGGGCCAGCTCCACGCGGCGGCTGGCCGCAATGGCGCTGTACAGTTTTTCGGCTGACACCTGTGCGAAACCTTCGAGCCCGAGCAGGTCTTCCACCTGTAGTCGATACAGGTCAGCCGGAGACTGTACCAGGCCACGTTCAACCAGCTGCTCGATGTTCTTTTCGCCCAGCCCATCGATGTCCATCGCCTTGCGCGAGACAAAATGGATCAGGGCCTGCGTCAGCTGGGCACGGCATGAGAGTCGACCGACACAGCGGTAGATGGATCCTTCACTGACCTGTTCGCGCCCCTTGCCTCGCTTGATCAGCCGAGTACGCTCCACATCCGACCCACATACCGGACAGGATGAAGGGATGCTGATGCTCTGTTCAGTGCCATCGCGACGCTCCTTCAATACCTGTACGATTTGCGGAATGACATCACCGGCACGGCGTACCGTGACCCAGTCACCGGCATGCACATCAAGCCGGGCGATCTCATCCATGTTATGCAGAGTTGCGTTGCTAACGGTGACCCCACCCACAAATACCGGCTCCAGTCTGGCGACCGGTGTGATTGCCCCGGTTCTGCCGACCTGAAACTCAACCGCCTTGAGGCGAGTAATCTCTTCCTGAGCCGGAAACTTGTGCGCAATGGCCCAGCGCGGGGCACGGGCGACATAGCCCAGTGCTTCCTGCTGATCAAGCCGATCCAGCTTGAATACAATGCCATCGATGTCGTAGGGCAGCCGGTCACGCTTATCCGCCAGTAAACGGTAACTTTCCCGGCACCCCTCCAGTCCATCCACACGCCGCATTTCCGGGTTGACCTTCAGTCCCCAGCGGTTGAGCTGTTTCAACCGCTCGATATGGCTGTCGGGCAATTCACCACCGTCAACCACACCGGTGCTGTAACAGCAGAACTCCAGCGGCCGCCGAGCCGTAACAGCCGGATCCAGCTGACGCAGACTGCCGGCGGCCGCATTACGCGGATTGACAAAGGTCTTTTCATCGGCGGCGCGCGCCTGTTCATTGAGTCGCTCGAAACCGGCTCTGGGCATGTAGATCTCGCCACGCACTTCAAGCCGTTGTGGCCAGCCTTCACCCAGCAACCGCAGAGGCACGCTGGGAAGGGTCCGTACATTGAGGGTGATATCCTCGCCTGTATAGCCATCGCCACGGGTAGCGGCGCGTACCAGCCGACCCTGTTCGTACAGCAGGCTGACCGCCAGACCATCCAGCTTCGGTTCACTGACAATGGCCAGCGGTGCATCGGCACTCAGCCCCAGACGCTCACGGGCACGGCGGACAAAGGCAGCCATCTCGTCATCACTGAAGGCGTTGTCCAGCGACAGCATGGGCTGCTCATGACGCACCTCGGCAAAGCCTGAGTCCGGCTTTTTCCCGACCCGCTGTGTCGGTGAGTCTTCACTGATCAGCTGCGGATACTCCGCTTCCAACTCCTTGAGCTCATTAAACAGCCGGTCATATTCCGCATCCGGAACACTCGGTTGGTCCAGCACGTAATAACGGTAGTTGTGTTGTTCGATCTCGGCGCGCAGCTGCTCAGCACGGGTCACAACGGATTCAGGCAGGGTCATGGAGTCTGGGTCTGGTCAGAGGTGAAACGAAAGCGGGTATCAGTGTACCCGCCGGGTGCGGTTGTGCATCTCGAACTCGCGAATGCGCTCGCGATAGTGTTCCTTGGTTTGCGGACGCATGACGGAACGATCTTCATCCAGCAGATCGCCGTCAAGGTGCTTGGCCAGCGTTTCGGCAGTCGCCAGCATGCATTCATAGGCGTTCATCGGATCATCCGGTTCGCTCATGGACATGAAAAAGGACACGGCCGGCGTTTGCAGTGATTCGAGATGAGCTGGATCGAAGGTGCCCGGCGCTACAGCATTGGCCATGCTGAATTGCACGGCGGCATCAGGCGTGTCGGTTTCACTGCGGTGATAGATCGACATTTCGCCCCACTCCATGCCACAGGCCGTTACGATCTTGTGCAGGGCTGGCCCCGGCAGCAACTGACGGTTACGGCCAACGACCGTGATCACCAGAACGTGCTCGGGATCGGGTGCACTGCGCAATCCGGGTCGTGGCTTTTCAGGGGCGGAAGCCTCTGATGCTGCAGCGGTGGAGTCCGCCGCAGTATCGGGTATCTCCTCATCCAGGCCCAGCTCAGTACTGCTGAACAGGGATTCATCCGGCTCCGCCGGCAGCTCAGTGGCTGTCAGCCCCTGCAGGGGGTCGTTGTCAACGCTGCGGCGGGCATCCGTTTCCGCCTGCTGGTCCAGTGAGCGTTTATAGGCCGCAAGGGTATCGTCCGGCAGATCGGCTGCATCAGGTGAGGGTACCTTATCGAACAGGATCGGAATCGGCTGCTCAAAATCCAGTTCCATGCGGCCATCCAGAGTGTTCTTGTCCCGGTTATGGCCCTCGTCATGCTCGCTGTCGCAATCAAGTGAGCCACCCTGCAACTCGCCCTGCTCGACGGCACGCAGCAGCTCCGGATCCTCGTCAATGGTTTGCTGTACCGGTACAGGTGTCGAGTCGTCCTCGGCCATTGATCTCTTTCTGTTGCGTACCTGACGGGCGCGGGCCGGCTCGGTATCGGCAGGGATATCATCAAACAGCGGATCCATCTCACTGAGTTCTGCCTGTACCGCCGTGGCAGCCGGTGGCTGTTGCGTATTTTTTGGTTGAGCAACCGGCTCGTTGAAGACCGGTTCGCGCCGCACCGGCTTCGATGCGTTGCGTGCCGTGGTTGTTTCAGGCTTCGCTGCTGTTGCCGTCTGCTCCGTGGTTTCCTGTGCAGCCTCCAGACTGCGCCGCCGGGCACCACCATTAGGCAGCTCAGGATTGTGCTGCTGCGACTCAGGTTCGCCCAGCTCTGAAAGAGTACGGTCAATTTCCAGACGCAAACGATTGCGGTTGGCACTCACACGGCGCCAGCCGTCAATCAGAATCAGCACTACGATCAGTATACCGCCGATGATGAGCCATTCGCGCAGACTGATATCCATACCCTTGCCTTTTACCCTGTTGGATTTTCGCCAGAAGGTTACTGTACCACCTGGTCGATGATCAGTGTAACTGCCTCGTCACCCTGACGAGTAGAAACCTGCAACGGACGGCTTTCGAGATCACCGCTGCTGGCCTGAGGTTGGCCGGAAAGACTGATCCGGGCCCCCACTTCAACCTGATCATGCAGTGACAAGCGCGCCTGGGGCATCATCGCCATGCTGTCATCCAGTACCACCTCCACTGGCAGGTCCGATACCGTATAGCGCGCGGCTGCCAACGGCATGCGACCGCCTACCGGCCGTGCGTAGATGAATACGACCTGATCCGGCTGCGCCTGTTCGGCCAGCTGGGTTGACAGAGAGACCCGCAGTTTTACTTCAGCCTGTGCAGCCTGCTCGATATCCGGAACCGGCTCACCTCGCGCCTCCAGCTCGGAGCGTGCACGCTCGATACCGCTGCGAAGAGAGTCAGCCGCCTGCCCTTCGGCACCGGCCAGAGCCTTGCTCCAGTGCTCAATGGCCGCATTGAAGTCCTGTTGTTCAAAGGCATCAATGCCGAGCAGCCCCAGCGCCGCAATTTCGGTCGGGTCAATGGCCAGAGTTGCATCGATCTGAGCACGCACCTCATCCGTCATCCGCGCCTCACCGGCAAAGTAAAGTGCCTGCGCCAGCTGTCCCATCACGCTGGCGTACTGCGGCGCATCCTGTGGCAGCACCTGAAGCAGTTCACGGAACGCTTCTGCACCACCGGCATAGTTGCCCATGCTCATGTAGGTATTGGCCAACAGGTACCAGCCTTGCGCGTTATCCGGATTTGCCGCCAGCTCACGCTCCAGCCCGGCAACAGCCTGCTCAAGAGTCATCTGTTCACCTTGAGAGCCTTGGCTGGCCGGCGCATTGAGCGCCAGAGCCAGGTCGTCGGCACGGCCAAGATGGTTGTAAAGCCCCAGGGCAGCAGCCGGGATCATCAACGCCAGCAAGGTGACGGTGACCAGCTGTGCCTGGCCAACCCGAGCCAGGGGCTTGCTCCGCTTTGGCATATCCTCTGCGTCGATCAGCAGGTTGCGCTCCAGCTCAAGCTTCAGGGTGGCAAACTCCTCCGCTGCCAACGTTCCCTGCTCGCGCTCGGACTCCAGCTCAGCCAGGCGTTCACGGAAAATGTCGATATTCTGCTGCTGACGGTGCGTAGCCTCTGATTTTGCCAACTGCTGGTGACGCACCAGCGGCCAGAATACACAGGCCAGGGCAATCAGTGTCAGGACAGCGATGCCGATCCACAATGTGCTCATTTATCTGAATCCTGTTGCAGTAACTTCTTCAGGCGCTCGGCTTCGTCCGGGTCAAGACCCGGCTCCGGCGTATACTCGCCCGTCCGGTTGGCTGACTGGCTGATTCGATCCGCTTCCTTTCCGGTGGTGGATCCAGCCTGCTGGCGACGATTGCGACTGATCAGCACAACCGCCAGCACACCGACGCCCAGCAGAATAAAGGGACCGTACCAGAGCAACCATGTCACCTCATTCACCCGCGGACGGTAGAGTACAAAATCACCGTAACGGGTCACCATGAAATCGATAATGCTCTCATTGGGTTCCCCCTGTTCCAGCATACGATACACTTCACGCCGCAAGTCTGCCGCCAGCGGCGCATCGGAATCAGCAATGTTCTGATTCTGACACTTGGGGCAACGCAGCTCTCCGGTCAATTCGTGAAACCGCTTCTCATGCTGTTCGTCACTGAATTCATAAGCGTCGATTGTCGCCTGAGACAGCCCCGGCAGCATCAGCAGCAGAGTCAGGAAGAATGCTCTCATGGGGTGTTCTCCTGCTCCACACTTGCCATCACCTGTTGCAGGGTCTGCCACACATCGGCATCAACGGCACCCACATGGCGGTAACGAATACGTCCAACCGCATCCAGCACATAGGTTTCAGGCGCACCATAGACACCCAGATCAAGTCCCAGTGAACCATCCTGGTCCAATACCACCGCTTTGTAAGGGTCCTTGTAGCGGCGCAGCCATTCACGGGCTTTCGCCGGATCATCCTTGTAGTTGATACCGTATATGGTCACACCCTGCTCAAGAGCGAGCATATTCAGAAAATCATGTTCCTCCTTGCAGGTCGGACACCAGGTCGCCCACACATTGAGCAGAGCGACTTCGCCCGTCAGATCCGCTTCTGTCAGGGTACGTTCGGGATCCGTCACCGACGGCAGACTGAACTGCGGCACCGGGCGCTTGTTTTTTGCCAGCTCGGAGGGCAGCTCCCGGGGATCAAGATAAAGACCGACCCAAAGAAACACCCCAAGCAGGATGAAAACCAGCAGCGGAACGAAAACCAGTATCTTGCGGTTGTTCATCTCAAACCCTCATGCGTCAGCCTGCGCCGCTGCCGGGCGCAAACGTTTACGGTAACGCGGATCGGAAGCGGCCAGCAGACCACCGGCGGTCATCAGCAACCCACCCAGCCAGAGCCAGCGCACATAGGGCTTGTACTGCATGCGAACAGCCCAGGCGCCATTCTCGAGCGGCTCGCCGAGGGCCACATACAGGTCACGGGTAAAGCCGGGATCAATCGCCGCTTCGGTCATCACATTGCCGCGTGCTGTGTAGAGTCGCTTCTCGGGCTGCATGAAGCCATAGGGCTCGCCCTTGTGCAACACCCTGATCTGCCCCTGGTCAGAGGTGAAATTAGGGCCTTCCACATGCTTGCTGCCTTCAAACACGAAGGTGTAATCACGGAAACTCAGGGTATCGCCCGGCTGCATGCGCAGATCTCGCTGTTCGGTATAGACCGATACCAGAGCGACGCCCACGACCGTAACGGCCACACCCACATGCGCAAGCACCATGCCGTAGTAGCTGCGTGTTTGCTTCAACAGACCTTTCAGCTTCTCGCTGCGGTGGCGCAAACGGTTGTACAGATCACGCATGCCAGCCAGTACCACCCACCAGGACAGCACCAGCCCCAGCACTACCCAGGGATTCAGCTCACCGGCATAGAGCCAGGCACTGCCTGCTCCCAGCACCAACGCCAGCACACCCGGTAGCCAGAGCTGTTGCACCATCAATAAAAACGGCGTTTGTTTCCAGCGGCTGACGGCACCAAACCCCATGGCCAGCATCAGGATCGCCATCAAGGGGTTGAACAGAGCGTTGAAATAGGGCGGCCCCACAGACAGCTTACCCAACCCCAGCGCATCAACAATCAGCGGATAGATGGTACCCAGCAGTACCATGGCGCAGACAACGACCAGCAGCACATTGTTCACCAGCAGCATGCTTTCACGGGACATCAGGCCAAAACTTGACTCACTTTTCATCTGGCCTGCACGCAGTGCATACAGCAAGAGGGAGCCACCAATGACAATCACCAACATGATCAGAATGAACAGACCACGCTCCGGGTCAGAGGCAAAAGCGTGTACCGATGTCAGTACGCCAGAGCGCACAAGGAAAGTACCCAGCAAACTCAGTGAGAAAGTGAAGATTGCCAGCAGTACCGTCCAGCTTTTGAACACCCCACGCTTCTCGGTCACGGCCAGACTGTGCATCAACGCTGTACCGACCAGCCAGGGCATGAGGGATGCGTTCTCAACCGGATCCCAGAACCACCAGCCGCCCCAGCCAAGTTCGTAATAGGCCCACCAGCTGCCCAGCGCAATGCCAAGGGTCAGGAAAGCCCAGGCAACGGACGTCCAGGGGCGTGACCAACGCGCCCATGCCGCATCAAGCCGGCCACTGAGCAGAGCCGCAATGGCGAATGCAAAGGAAACGGCAAAGCCCACATACCCCATATACAGCATGGGCGGGTGAACAATCAGGCCAAAGTCCTGCAGCAGTGGGTTGAGGTCTGCCCCCTCCTGCGGGAAACCGGGCAAATAGCGTTCAAACGGGCTGGAAGTAAACAGGATAAACAGATAGAAACCGACCGATATCAACCCCATCACCGCCAGCACGCGGGCAATGATGTCCTGTGGAAGATCGCGGCTTTTTACCGCTACCGCCACTGTCCAGCCCGAAAGAATCAGCGCCCACAACAGCAGGGAGCCTTCATGACCACCCCAGACCGCACTGAGACGGTAATACCAGGGCAGTGCCGTATTCGAGTTGCTGGCCACATAGACGACAGAGAAGTCGTTATCCAGAAAGGCCCAGCTCAGACACAAAAAGCTGAACAGCGTGAACAGAAACATACCCTTGCTCAGCGGACGTGCGAACCCCATCCAGAGGACATTACCTCGGCTTGCGCCGACCATCGGCACCACTGTCAGCAAGACGGACAGGCACAGCGCCAGAATCAGTGCATATTCACCCAGTTCGGGAAAGATCATTTATTGAACTCCTGTCCCTCAGGCATCGGCATCTTGCCTGCTTTGGCCAGTGCATCAGCCACTTCAGGCGGCATGTAGTTTTCGTCATGCTTGGCCAGTACTTCAGCCGCATTCAGTACGCCACGCTCATTCAGCGTGCCCTGAGCCACAATGCCCTGCCCTTCACGGAACAGATCCGGCAGAATGCCGACATACTCAACCGTCACGGTCTTGTCATAATCGGTTATATCAAACTGTACGAACAAAGAGTCGGGATCACGTTTGATACTGCCATCCACTACCATGCCACCGGCACGGATACGGGTATTCTGAGGCGCCTCACCCGATGCGATCTGGGTGGGTGAGTAGAACAGATTGATGTTCTGATTCAGTGCAAAAAGCGTCAGCCCTACGGCCACGCTTACACCTGCCAGAATGAAGATCACGATCATCAGGCGCTGTTTGCGTTTTGGGGTCATGCGGTTTCCTCCCGGCGCAGGCGGCGTTTTTGCTCCGCCAACAGACGGTTACGGCTCAATTTCGGCAGGATCAGGTTGGCTGCAATCACGCCAGCCCCCAAACCGTAGCTGAGCCAAACGTAGAGACCATGTCCACCCATGGCCAGAAACTCGGAGACACTGTTAAAACTCACCTGAACCTCACTGCTTATTCAGTAGTTCGCGAACCCAGCTGGCACGACGCTCGCGCCAGATTATTTCGTTACGCAGCCGCTGCATCAGGCTGACGGCAAAGAAGCAGTAAAAACCAATCACCATCACCAGTAGCGGCAGCCACATCTCCGGCGGCATGGCCGGCTTTTCTGTCAGCTTGAACGTGGCGGGCTGATGCAACGTGTTCCACCACTCCACCGAATACTTGATGATCGGAATATTGACTACCCCTACCAGCGCCAGTACGGCAGATGCCTGAGCAGCAGTGGACTCGTTTTCGATCGCAGAGTTCAGTGCCATCACGCCCAGATAGAGAAAAAGCAGAATCAGCATGGAGGTCAGACGTGCATCCCAGACCCACCAGGAGCCCCAAGTCGGCTTGCCCCAGATTGCGCCGGTGGCCAGCGCCAGTACAGCCATGGAAGCACCGATCGGCGCGGCCGACTTGAGCACCATATCGGCCACCTTCATTTTCCAGATCAGACCGATGGCCCCGGCAACCGCCATCAGCATATAGGCCGACTGCGCCAGAATGGCCGAGGGCACATGCAGATAGATGATGCGGAAACTGTTGCCCTGCTGATAGTCCGCCGGGGCAAACAGCAGTGACCAGACAGTCCCCCCTGCCAGCAGTATCAGGGTTGCCAGCAGAAACCAGGGCAACAGACGTCCGGTGATCTGGTAACACCACCGAGGTGAAGCAAGCTGGAAGAACCAGCGCGGCAACCATTTTTTGTCAGCCATAGTCTCTCTTCTTGTTAACTACTGATTGAGATCCGCAATGCGGCCGCAACAGCCAGTGGCGCAAGCGCAAGCGCAAGTGCCAGCAGCGCCCCCAAAAGCGCGAGGTACCCTCCCAGCGGCAACCCCGTTACGGCAGCCTGCACAGCACTGGAGCCAAAAATCAGTACCGGAATATACAGCGGCAAGACCAGCAGGGAGATCAGCACACCGCCCTTTTTCAATCCAACTGTCAAAGCGGCGCCAATGGCTCCCACCAGACTGAGCGTGGGTGTCCCCAGAAGCAGGCTCAGCATCAGCCCCGGCATCCCTTCCGCCGGCAAAAACAGCATCACGGCCAGCAGGGGCGCCATCACTGTCAGTGCCAGCCCGGTCATACACCAGTGAGCACTGACTTTCGCCAGCACCACCACAAACAGGGGTTGAGGGCTGAGCAGCAACTGCTCCAGCGAGCCATCCTCATAGTCCGACCGGAACAGGGCATCCATCGACAACAGGGTAGCCAGCAGGGCCGCCACCCATACAACCCCGGGTGCAAGCTGAGCCAGAAAACCGGGTTCAGGACTCACCCCCAGCGGGAACAGCGTTGCCACCATGAGAAAAAAGATCAGCGGGTTCGCCAGATCACTCTTGCGCCTGAACGAGAGTAGAAACTCACGCCGCATGGTGGCCATAAACAGCGCCAGCACTGACACCTTCTGCATATTCTCGGGGTTAGTCCCTGTGCTCATGCTGAAGTTCCCGCCAGCTGATCAAGATTGATTTTACGGACCGGCCCCTCGATGCCCAGCTCATGATGCGTCGTCAAAATCACGCTGCCACCTCGGCGGGCATGCTCAAGCAGCAGTTTTTCCTTGGCTGCCACCCCTTGCTTGTCGATCGCAGTAAAGGGTTCGTCCAGAATCCAAAGCGGCGCACGGCTGAGATACAATCTGGCCAGACTGACGCGCCGATTCTGTCCGGCCGAAAGCGAATGGCAGGGAACATCTTCGTAACCGCGCAGACCAACCTGCTCCAAAGCCGCCTGAATATCGGCTGCGGCAATACTGGGTTGCAGGGCCGCATACCAGCGCAGGTTTTCTTCAGGCGTCAGTACCGCCTTGACCCCTGCCTGGTGACCAAAATAGAGCATCTCACGGCAGAACTGTTCACGCACGTCCTGAACCGGGTCGCCCCGCCAGAGAATCTCGCCTTCATAACTGCGTGACAGGCCACAGAGAATACGCAGCAACGTGGTCTTGCCGCTGCCGTTCTGACCCTCGATCTGAACGATTTCGCCGGCAGACAGCGCAAAACCAAGCTGACTGAACAGTACCCGATCATCGCGTTCACAGTACAACTGACTTACTTTGAGCAGGGGTTCAGACAAGCCTCTATCCTTCAAAAATCGCCGAGCTGGCCGATAGCACATTAAGGCGCCATTATATACAGATAGAGACTTGATCGTCAGGTTCCAGATGCAATATCAGGGAGTCATGCGGTGTTAACACCCTCCACCAGTCCGTCCACACCTTCAGCCGGTACCAGCAAGGGCGGCGGGATCGACAGTCCGCTACCCGCTGCCGGGCGTGAGCTGGCTGCAACTGTTCGCAGCGTGGCCGCCAACGGCGGTAATGGTGATGTCTTCCGCATCCAGGTGGAGGTCAACAGCCGCCTGCTTGAACTGACTACCCGTGCCCCACTGGCACAGGGGGATCGTATCATTCTGCAACGGGGGAATACGGGGGAATTGCAGATTCGTCTGCCTGTGCCCACCCAGCCGACAGTACAGGGCAGCACCACCCCGCCTTCACCAAGCGGCATGCTACTGCAACTGGCCTCGACCGACAGTGCTCGCCTGCAACAACTGCTACCCCTGAACGTACCTCGAAATGCACAGGTAACCGGGTCAGAGCCCGTTACCGCGCGCCAGCCTGCCACTGCAGCCAGCCCTCAACCCGGAACAGGAGCGGCGCCAACCGAAGCGGCTGCCAGACCGACCACAGCATCCCCACAGCCACCACCCGGCGGCAAAGCCCCCCAAGGGACCGTTCAAGGCAATGCAGCTGCTGGGGGGAATAGCAACCCGGTGCAGGGTCAGACACCGCCGGCCAGCGGTGCGCCAACACCTGCACGCAGCGAAAGTACTGCCACGCAGGCAACCAGCGACTCACGTCAGCCGGTCGGCGCAGCGGCGCGACAACAGGCCTCCCCGGGCCAACCCTCTTCTGCGGCACCATCACCACTGGCCACTCAGACAAGTACCCCGGTGGCAGCAGGCCCTCAGGCTCAGGTCTATTCGGCTCAGCTGCAATCATCCGCGGCCGGCCAGGTCAGTGCCCAGCCCGCCACGGCCGCACCAGCCCCTCAACCCGCTGCACAGGCAGCGTCAGCTGCAGTTGATACTCGGCCAGTCCCTGCACCAACTGCGCAAACGGCCGCACCCAATACCGCGGCCAATACCCAGGCTGCCAATCCCCCATCAGTCGACAGCGCACCTCGCGCACCGGGTACCCCTGCTGCACCTGCCGCCGCAGCTGCACAGACTGCACAGACTGCCCAAACCGCCACTCAGCCCGGCGTCAGCCACACGGGACAGGCTCTGCTGCAGACACTTGGCAAGCAGGCCCCGGTGCAGGCAGAAAACCATATGATTCGGCTTAACCTCAACAGCCAGACGCTCAACCTGATCAGTCCCAAACCCATGCTCAGCGGTCAGCAGGTGATACTGACTCGAGTGGGTGAACAGCAGGTTAACCTGCAGCCGGCACCCTCCCCCTCAACCCCTGCCCAAGAGGTCACGGCACAGCAGCAGATGCAGCAGGCCCTGCGCGAAGCCCTGCCACGACAGATCCCCTTTGGAGATGCGCTGAACCAGCTGGTGCAGCTGAGCCAAAGTCCGGCGGGTCGAAGCCAGGGCGCCATTGGCCAGCTGGTGCAGTCGATGTTGAGCATGTTCTCTGTCAGCCCCGGCAGTGCCGATGCGGAGCAGGCGATTCAACGCAACCTGCAACAGGGCGGTCTGTTGACCGAATCAAGGCTGGCCCAGGGTGGAGGTGCCGAGCGCGGCACAACACCAGACCTGAAACAGCAGTTGGGCCAACTGCTTAAGGCGGCAGAGCAGCTGCCGCCGGATGCTCGCCAGCAAATGACACGTCTGGTTGATGCCCTGCAGGCGCGCAGTACCACTCAGCAGGTCAACAGCCTGCAGGCGTGGAAAGAACAACCGGACGGCACTCAGGAGCGTGTCTACCGCCTTGATCTGCCGATCCGTCAGGCTGATCAGCACGACAACGCGGAGCTGACCATTACGGAGCAGCGCAGACGCAGCAGCAGTGGTGAACCTGAGACCCTTTGGGGTGTCGCCCTGCATTTTGATCTTGAGCAACATGGCAGTGTCGATGCTCGCTTAAGTTTGAGTGAAGGCTGGCGTTTGCAGGTACAGCTCTGGGCCGAACAGGCCTCTACCCTGCGCCAGATTGAGCGCCGTCTGGATGAGTTCAGCGATGGTCTGCATCGCAAGGGGTTTCTGGTGGAGACATTGCAGGCACGACAAGGCCGCCCAAGCCAACCGGAGCTGACTGATGTTCAGCGCCGACTTGTGGATGTACACACATGAGTGAGCATGACCCGAAACGCAGTGCCGTAGCACTGCGCTATGACCAGGGAAAAGGGACCGCACCGAAGATAGTGGCCAAGGGCCGAGGCCTGATCGCCGAGCAGATACTGGCACTTGCCCAGGAGCATGATATCCATATCCATGAGAGCCCGGAGCTGATCGAGGTACTGATTCGTCTTGAGCTGGGTGAGGAGATCCCCGAAGCGCTGTATCGCGCCATCGCGGAAGTGATTGCCTTCGCCTATGGACTCAAGCAGTCGGGCAGCACCACCTAGTGACGCTGATGCTGCTCCGGCAACATTTGAGTGGAGTGGAGTTCGCGGTGCAGCAGGGCCATCAACTCCGCTTCAGGGCGACCGATACCGCAGTTGCGTACCAGATCATCCACCGATGCCCCCATCTCCATGAGTTTGGCGGCCTGATTGTAGGCCAACACGCCCGGATCACGGTTTTCCAGCTCCTGCTGTTTCTCAACAGTTATGTTGAGCGTTCGCTCGATCGCCAGCAGGCGTTTGCCCATGCCGATGGAACCGTTGGTCATGGCGCGAATCTCATTGCGCAGGACATTGATCAACGCCTGTTGCTGCCGCTCCTGGCGCTTGATGCGCACCAGCACATAGACGCAAATCATCGCTGACAGTACAGCTGTCAGTGTCAGCACAAGCAACAGTATCGACGTATATTCGGCCACACCCGGTCCCAGCCCAGTTAGCAATGTTCACGCACAGCCGGTCAGTCTACCCCATCTGTCTCAACGGTTCACGGCCTTCAGGCACTGCAGGCTTCAAACTCAAGCAACAGTTGATCAATATCCAGTATGGCACAACGCTCCGGCATGTAGGTGCCCAGCAACCATGAACGGTGGCTTTTGTCCTGATGCCAGTTGATCTGACGGGTATCGACGCGTACCGACTTGACCAGTTCATCACAGGCAATGGCCCAGCGGCGGCCCTTCAGAATAATCACCTCGGTATACTTGGAGTATTCCGGCTTGTAACGCTCCGGTATCAGCCAGCGAGCAGTGTCCACCACCCGAGTCCAAACCGGCTCTTCACCGAAACGGCCCAGCATCCAATCAGGCCCTTCCAGGCTCAGAGAGAGAGACTCCAGCTGCAGAGCGCCTTCCACATAGTCGAACGGCACTGCCAGCTTCAAGCCGTGCATATCAAGCAGTATGCAGTTCATCTCCCCGCCTGAAGCCACCTTCGGTATAACGGGTTCAGGTTCAGGTTCAGGTTCAGGTTCAGGTTCAGGTTCAGGTTCAGGTTCAGGTTCAGCAATGACAGTGACTTCAGACTCGACCTGGGGCAACGCTTCCTGAACAGGCTCTGGCTCTGGCTCTGGCTCTGGCTCTGGCTCTGGCTCTGGCTCTGGCATGATGCTGACCTCAGGCTCGGCCTGCGGCAACGCTTCCTGGACAGGTTCGGGTTCAGGCAATGTCTGCTCGCTGTCCTGCATAACAGGGTCAGTGGGTGTGGTGTCTGTCGTTGTCGGCGCAGCTTCAATCGCATCCTCTTCCGCTTCAACGACAGGTGCATGCGCCTCTGGCTGTTCCACTGGCTGTTCCGCTTCAGGCACCTGTGAATTCACGACGCCCGGCTCAACCCCAGGCTCTGTAGCCGGCTCGGCGGTTTCTTCTGTTTCAGCCGGGATTCGATCTTCCTCAGCTTGAGGGTCGTGCAACAATGCCTCAAGGTACTCGAATACGACTTTTTTCTGGTCTGCCATCAGCTCACCCCTGTTTACGCCGTTCCAGCAGGCTGCGCAGAAGGCGTGCATACGCGTGCACGCCACGGCTGCCTGCATCGAGTGACGACGGCACCAGCCCTTTCAGACTGGCATTTCTGAATTTGGTATCAACCGGTACGACCGCATTGGAAATATGATCAGGGTAGCGGTGGTGCAGCTCGCGCAGACTGCTCACGGATGCCTGAGTACGACGGTCGTAAAAAGTGGGCACGATGGTATAGGCAAGCTTGTTCTTGCGCGCACGGTTGATCATTTCAATGGTTCTGACCATCCGTTCCAGCCCCTTGAGGGCCAAAAACTCGGTCTGTACAGGCACCAGCAGGTGATTGCAGGCCGCCAGCGCATTGACCATCAACACCCCCAGCACAGGCGGGCTGTCCATGATCACAAAATCATATTCGGTTTTCAGATGACGCAACGCTTTCGCCACCTGCAGCCCCATGCCTTCCTGGGCAACAGCCTTGCGTTCAAGCGTGGCCAGCGCGGTGGAGGCCGGAATGAGCTTGATGCTTTCATGGGAGGTATCGAGAATCAGGCCGTGCACCCGCTCGGAATCCACCTGAATCTGTTCGAACAGGTCGTAAACGCTGTGCTCAAGCTCATCCGGATCATAGCGGAAATAGCTGGTCATCGAGCCGTGGGGGTCCAGATCCACCAGCAGAACCCGATATCCGACCTCTGCCAGCAAGCCTGCCAGGGTAATGGCGGTTGTCGTCTTGCCCACCCCGCCCTTCTGATTTGCGACTGCCCATACCTGCATCGTTATTGTTCCTGTTGTTGCTCCGGTCGTGCCTGCCGAAACAGAATGCCGGACTCAGTATCGACCTGTTCCAGTGTAGGCGGTTCGCCTGTCTCTTCGTTCTCGTCTGTGGTCAACAGTGCCCGCACTGCATCTTCACTGACACGCTGACTGCCAAAGGCCTGTACCAGGCGTCGGACACGCTCGTCACGTGCGATCACGATCACCAGACGCCGGTTGCGCTGCCGTCCCTCTTCGGTACGGTTGCTGTAGGCGGGCTGGTACTCACCGTAACCGACCGCCGCCATCCGCACAGGATCCACGCCCTGCAGCTGCAGCATGCGGACCACTGCCGCTGCGCGGGCCGCTGACAACTCCCAATTGGACGGGAAACGGTCGGTACTGATCGGCCGGTTATCCGTAAACCCTTCCACATGTACGGGATTATCCTTGCCGGCAGCAAGTGCAGCAACCTGCTGCAACAGCGGCTCCGCCTCGATTACCGGCAGCGAATCGCCACTTTCAAACAGCAGACTGGCATTGAGCTCAATGGCGACCCACAACGCGTTGCCGGTCACCTGCACACTGCCGTCCTCAATCCAGTCGCGAAACTGCTCCTGGGCCTGTCGCTGCAACTGCTCCAGTGCCTGCGTCTGCTCTGCGTCCGGCGACTGTACGGTTACCGGCGGTGCCTGCAGCTGCTGTCCGCGTTCAGGCAAAAGCCCCTCCCCTCCGTCCGGGGATACGACCCGGCCACTGCCCTCAGCCCGAAACACCTCGGACAGGGATTGGGCCAACTGTCGGTACTTCTCTTCGTGCACACTGGACAGACCATACATCACCACAAAAAAAGCAAACAGCAGAGTGACAAAATCCGCCCAGGATATCATCCAGCGATCCGTACGCAGGTCCGTCTCAGGCCGGCGACGTCTTGGCATCAGACCGCTCCAGGTAGCCCTGCAGGCGCAATTGTACGTTCTTTGGCCCCTGCCCTTCCGCGATGAACAAAAGCCCTTCGAGCATCATCTCCTGATATAGACTTCGACTGTCAATAATCTGGCGCATCTTGCCGGCAAGCGGCAGCAGCAGTAAATTGGCCAGCGCAATACCATAAATGGTTGCCACAAAAGCAGTGGCTATACCGGCGCCGAGCAGGGTCGGATCTTCCAGATTCACCATCACCTGAATCAACCCCAGCACTGCACCGATGATACCGAGAGTCGGGGCATACCCCCCCATGCTTTCAACGACCCGAGCGGCCTGATAGTCTCGCTGTTCCTGAGCCACCAGCTCTACCTCCAGCGTGGCACGGATCAGCTCAACCGACTTGCCGTCGGCCAGCAGCTGCAAACCGTTCCGTATCAGTGGATCCTCAACTCCGGCCAGCTCATGCTCAAGCGCCAGCAGCCCCTTGCGACGAGCCGTGATGCACCAGTGCACCAGTTGGCCGATACCGTCTGCATGGCGCGGCTGAGGATCGCGCAGGGCCAACTGCACCAAATGCAGAGTACGCAGCAGCAAGTTTTTGGGTGTTTGTACCAGCGCGGCGCCACAGGTCCCGCCCAGCACGATAAGCGCGGCTGGCAGATTGAGCAGCTCCTGCAGCTGGCCGCCTTCAAGGTAGTTGGCCCCCAGGATGGCGACCGTACTGAGCAACAGGCCCAGCAGCACCCACATCAGCGCGAACCTCGTCCCGCCAGCAACGGGCCGATATCATCCAGATCAAGGATCGCATCCGCCAGTCCAGCATTGATGACCGCCTGAGGCATTCCGTAGATGGTGCAGCTTTCACGGTTCTGCGCCCACTGGGTAGAGCCGGCCTGCTTCAGCAGGCGTGAACCATCACAGCCATCGGCCCCCATCCCGGTCAGAGTGATGCCCAGTACCTTTGCGCCATAGGTTTTGGCTGCCGAGGCATAGGTTACATCGGCGCTGGGTTTGTAGGTCAAACGTTCGTCACCCGGCAGGATACGCACCCGATCGGTTTGTTTGGAGTCAATGATCATCTGCAGCCCACCCGGTGCAAGCAATGCCTGCCCGGGCTGAAGCCGATCGCCGTCTTCCGCCTCCTTGACACTGATGTGACACTGCTGATTCAGCCGCTCGGCAAACACCTGAGTAAAGGTCTTTGGCATGTGTTGAACCAGCAGAATGGGGTAGGGGAAATTCGCCGGAAGGGCCGTCAGTACCTTCTGCAGGGCAGCCGGACCACCGGTGGAGGCCGCAATGACCACCAGTTTGCAGTCCGGAAAACGTACCCGTGCAGCCGGTGTCGTGGCGGCGCCCGCGGGCTCCCGGGCAGGTGCCGGAGCAGCCGTTGGCGCTGACACCGGACGCTCACGACGTGCATTCAGGCCATCCGATACCGAGGGACGAGCCGGCTCGGCTGCGGGTGTACGGCCAGATACGGCAGAGCGACGGGGTGGAGGTTCGGGGTCATCCGGACGGAACACCATGGTGGTGCCCGGCTTGGCCTTACCCGGGAAATCACGTTCAAAAACGGAACTGCGCTGAAAACGACGGCTGCGGCCCAGCGCAACCAAACGATCGATCAGCTGGCTGCGCACATTGCTGCCCTTGTCCATCCAGGCGCGAATATCCTTGGGCAGATAGTCGGCTGCACCGGCTTCGAGGGCCTGCAGGGTCACACGAGCCCCCTCGTGGGTAAGCGAAGACAGCATCAGCACATTGGTGGGTGCTTCGCGCATGATGATACGGACCGCTTCAATGCCGTTCATTTGCGGCATCTCCACATCCATGGTGACCACATCAGGACGCAGCTGCTTTACCTTTTCGACGGCCTCGCGTCCATTCACGGCCGTACCGACAACTTCCATCCTGGGGTCATCGCTCAACATCTCTTCGATGCGGTGGCGAAAGAAGCCCGAGTCATCGACAATCAACACTTTTACCGGCATAGCGCTCCCTCAGTCACACCTGCCGAATCAGGTCGATGCGTAGTGTTTCAGCAGATTCGGTATATCAATGATCAGTGCGATGCGACCATCGCCCGTGATGGTCGCACCCGACAGGCCCGGCGTTCCATGCAGAATACTGCCCAGCGGCTTGATCACGACCTCTTCCTGTCCTACCAGTTGATCGACAACAAAGCCCACTCTGGATGTACCGACACTGACGATTACGACGTGCCCCTGATCCGGCAGCCGCGCACTTTCATGCCCTGTAATCAACCAGCGCTTGAGATGGAACAGCGGCAACGCCTGATCTCGCACGATGATCACCTGCTGACCATCCACGATATTGGTTTTGGTCAAATCCAGGTTAAAGATCTCGTTCACGTTGACCAGCGGCAGTGCAAAGGCCTGACCTTCAAGTACTACCATCAGCGTTGGCATGATCGCCAACGTCAGCGGTACCTGAATCGCAATCCTGGTCCCCTGCCCCATCACCGAATCGATACTGAGTGTGCCGTTAAGCTGAGTAATCTTGGTCTTGACCACATCCATGCCGACGCCGCGGCCGGATACATCAGACACCTCAGTCTTGGTGGAGAAGCCGGCCTGGAAGATCAGGTTGAAACATTCCTGATCGGTCAGACGCCGGGCGGCTTCCACATCCATCATGCCGCGTTTGACCGCCAGGTTACGCAGCACCTCCGGGTCCATACCGGCACCGTCATCCTGAATGATCAGCAGGATGTGATCACCTTCCTGCTCGGCGGAGAGCAGCACGTTACCCTCGCGCGGCTTGCCTGATGCCGCACGTTTTTCAGGTGACTCGATACCATGGTCAACAGCGTTGCGCACCAAGTGAATCAGTGGATCCGCCAGTGCTTCCACCAGGTTCTTGTCCAGATCGGTTTCTTCACCGCGCAGCTCAAGCCGCACTTCTTTCTTGAGATTGCGTGACAGATCACGGATCAAACGCGGGAAACGGCCAAATACCTTTTTCACCGGCTGCATACGGGTCTTCATGACCGAGGTTTGCAGATCGGCGGTGACCATATCCAGCGTGCCGAGTGCCTTGCCCATCTCTTCGTCTTCACGGGCACCGCCCAGACGTACCAGACGGTTGCGCACCAGCACCAGCTCACCGACCATATTCATGATCTTGTCGAGCAGGCGGGTATCAACACGAACATTGCTCTCGGCGGCCGGTTTGTTGCCAGTAGCCGGTTTGCCTTTTGCCTCTTTTGCGTCATCTGCAGCAGCAACGGCTGGCGCAGCAGCAGGGGGTGGCGGTTCAGCCGGTGCGGGTGCGGGTGTAGGGGCAACAGGTGCAGCTGCCGGCTTGACCGGTTCAGCGTCCGGCATATGCGCAAAGGCACCCTGGCCGCTGGATTGAAGCTCATCCAGCAGCGCTTCAAACTCATCGTCGGTGATCAACTCACCATTGCTGTTGGTCGCTGGTGCAGCCGCGGCCGCTTCAATTTTCGGGGCCTTGCCGGGGCCATGCAGCTCGTCCAGCAACGCCTCGAATTCGTCTTCAGTGATCAGCTCATCGCCACCCGATTCAGATTCGCTCTGCTGATGGCTGCCCGCCAGATCACCCAGCAACATCTCAAATTCATCATTCGGTGTATTCGGATTGACCGGTGCCGCCTCCGGTTGAGGGGCAGGTGCTGCCGGTTTCGGTGCGGGTGCGGGTGCGGGTGCAGATGGCGCTACTTCACCACGCCCTTCGGCAAAGTCCTGCAAACGCTGCAGCAATGCGGCCGATGCATGTTGAGGCTCTTCGCCATTGCGTACCGCTTCAAACATGGCATTAACGGCATCAAGTGCCTGCAGCACCACATCCATCAGCTCGGAGCTGATACTCAGCTCGCCGTTGCGCAGCAGATCAAAGAGGTTCTCCGCCTTGTGGCAGCACTCCACCATCGCTTCCAGCTGCAGAAAGCCGGCACCACCCTTGACGGTATGAAAACCGCGGAAGATCGCGTTCAGCAGATCCTTGTCGTCGGGGCGCTGCTCCAGATCGACCAGCTGCTCAGACAGCTGCTCAAGTATCTCGCCGGCTTCGACGAGAAAGTCTTCCAGTATTTCCTGATCGACATCCAAACTCATAGGGAGCTCCTATCAAAATCCCAGGCTGGAAAGCAGGTCATCAACATCGTCCTGATCACACAGCGTATCTGTTTTCCCTGTCGGAAGCTGGGGCCCTTCCGCCCGGATAGGATCATGTTTTTGTTCTTGTTCAGCCGGTTGGCCCTTGCGCCGCACCGGCTTGTCATCAGAGGCTGCTATGTCCTCTGCACTTTCCAGGCTGCTCAGCCGTTCTACTCTGGCCGCCATATCCATCAGTTTAACCAGCTGGCCCTCGACTTGAGTCACCAGCGTGATCACCCGGCGGATCAGCTGACCGGTTATGTCCTGAACCCCCTGGGAGACGAGGATATCAGTCAACGTACTGCGCAGTTCATTAATGGTTTTTTCGGACTGATCCTTCAGGGTGCAGGTACGATCATAAACCCCGTTCAGTGCCTCGAACTCACCTTCAAGCTGCCCCACCAGCAACAGCAGATCCTTGAAACGTTCACTCTGCTGGTCCAGCTTGTCCACCAGACCGAGGGAGCGATCCACACGGTCCATGGTTTCATGGGCATTCTTTTCAGTCAGTTCAATTACGTAGTTGAGTCGATCTGAAGCATCACCGATGGCAGAGACTGTACTTTCCGCTTCGCTCGGCATTTTTTCACCGACATCGCTGGAAAATGACTTGATCGCCTCATGCAGCCCGCGTGTCAGATGACCGACCTCGTTGTAGAACACCTGGTGACGGGCAAACTGAAGCTCATTGATCAGCCCCATCGCCTCTGCCATGTTGCCGGCCTCAAGTTCGGAAACCAGTGCCTGGGCACGGCTGCGCAGAAACTCATCGAAGCCGTTGAAGTCCACTTTACTGGCCGTTTGCGCTGCCATCTGTCTTCCCCGCTTCCGGTTAACCCTCGATACGCTCGAAGATCTTGTCGATCTTTTCTTTCAACACGGCGGCCGTGAACGGCTTTACGACATAACCGTTCACACCGGCCTGTGCTGCCGCAATAATCTGCTCGCGCTTGGCCTCTGCCGTTACCATCAGTACCGGAATGGACGCCAGCGCAGGATCGGCCCGAACCGCCTTGAGCAGGTCGATGCCGGTCATTTCCGGCATGTTCCAGTCGGTAATGAGGAAGTCGATACCCCCCTGCTTGAGAATCGGCAACGCCGTCTTGCCGTCATCGGCTTCATCGACATTGGTAAATCCAAGGTCTCGCAGCAGGTTCTTTATGATGCGTCTCATGGTGGAGAAATCATCCACAACGAGAATTTTGATGTCTTTCTTCAAGACACTTCTCCCAGTTCAGAAAACACCTTCAAGAGTCGTCCTTTTCCAGACCGTAACCGGTCAGCGCCAATCCCTTAGCCGGCCCTTGAGCCTCAGCGCAGCCTGGCTATGGATCTGGCTCACGCGCGACTCACTCACCCCAAGAATCTGTCCTATCTCTTTAAGGTTCAGCTCTTCATCATAATACAGCGCCAGCACCAGCCGCTCGCGCTCCGGCAAGGCACCTATCGCCTGTGCCAGTGCATGCCTGAACCCTTCCCCCTCATGCGCATGCCCGGGGTCAGGGTCAGAGGCGACAAACTGCTCCGAGGGTGTTTCTTCGGAGCTGTCAGTCAACTGATCATAACTGAACAGACGGCTGTCGAGTGAATCCTGCAGCAGGGCATGGTACTCGGCAACCCCTATTCCCAATTCGGTCGCGACTTCTACGTCTGTCGCATCACGCCCGGTCCGGTTTTCAACCTGGGCAATCGCTTCGCTGACCCGGCGCCCATTACGGTGCACTGATCTTGGCGTCCAGTCACCCCGCCGCACTTCATCGATAATGGCACCGCGAATACGAATGCCGGCGTAGGTCTCAAAACTGGCGCCCTTGCTGGAGTCATATCGTTTGGCGGCTTCGAGCAGCCCCATCATGCCGGCCTGAAGCAGGTCATCCAGCACGACATGAGACGGCAGGCGTGCCATCAGATGATGCGCAATACGGCGCACCAGAGGGGTGTATTCCTCAATCAGCTCCTGCCCTGACTTAAACTCCAGCTCGTTGTACATATACGCTTCTTTTCAGTGTGCCCGCGCTCCCTGCACGAGCCGCTCGACAAAGAATTCAAGGTGCCCACGCGGGCTGGAACTCACAGGCCAGCTGTCCACCTTGTTCGCCAACTGGCGATAGGCCAACGCGGCCTTGTCCTTGGGAAAGGCTTTCAAAACAGCCTTTTGCCTCTGCACCGCTTTGCGCACCGTTTCATCATAAGGGATTGAGCCAACGTATTGAAGCGTAACATCCAGGAATCTGTCGGTCACCGTCAACAGTTTATTAAACATGTTACGCCCTTCGGATTCGGTTCTGACCATATTGGCCAGCACTCGAAAGCGCGTCATCTGGTAGTCACGATTCAAAAGCTTGATCAGCGCATAGGCATCGGTAATTGAGGTCGGCTCATCACAGACCACCACCAGCACTTCCTGAGCGGCGCGTACAAAACTGACCACCGAGTCGGAGATACCCGCTGCGGTGTCAATTACCAGCACATCCAGCTCGTCCGCAATATCGTTGAAAGCGTGGATCAATTCGGCATGTTCATGGGCACTGAGCGCAGTCATTTCCTGAGTACCCGAGGCCGCGGGCACTATCCAGAAGTTGTCCCCGGCCGGCACCATGACCTCCTTGAGACTGCAGCTGCCGGCAAGCACATCCGATATATTGCGCTGCGCCCTGAGACCGAGCATCACGTCGACATTGGCAAGGCCCAGGTCGGCGTCCATCAGTACCACTCGCTGCCCCATCTCACTGAGAGCCGTGGCCAGATTGACGGACACGTTGGTCTTGCCAACACCGCCCTTGCCGCCTGTTACTGCAATCACCTTGACCGGGTGGGTCTGCTTCATCAAATGACTCCTCAACCCGCCCTGAATAATGAACCGTCGGCAGCTTGATCTGTATCATGCTCCCCCGACTTTTGTGCAATCACCACCGCACGACTGACCAGATCATGCCGTTTGGCGATACCGATATCATCCGGAATTTTCTGTCCGTCTGTCACATAGGCGATCGGCAGCTGCTTTTCAATCGCCAGCGTAAGCGCTTCGCCCAGACTTCCCGACTCATCTGTTTTGCTGAGTACACAACCGTTCAAGCCCAGCTCTCGATAGTTGTCAAACGCACTGCGCATCAACTGACGCTGACTGGAGCAGGACAGCACCAGCAACTTTTTCAGGCGTACAGTGACACTGGAAAGCATCTGCATCTGCACCAGACCCTGCGGATCGGATGCACTCATGCCTGCGGTATCGATCAGCACCAGACGCTTGTTGCGCAGACTCTGCAACACCTCCTCCAGGCTGTGGTTTTCATCCACCACCCGAACAGGCACATCCAGAATACGGCCAAAGGTTTTCAGCTGCTCATGGGCCGCGATGCGGAAACAGTCCGTCGTGACCAATGCCACACTGGAACTGCCGTGCTGCAGCACATGACGAGCAGCCAGCTTGCCGATGGTAGTGGTTTTGCCGACACCTGTCGGGCCGACAAATGCGATCATGCCGCCTCGCTCCACCAGCTCTTCCCCCAGCACCGGCAGAGCATCGGAGAGGCGGGCCAGTGCATTGCGCCAGGCCTTGTCAGCGGCAAGCTCAGGCTCAACGCCACTCATCAGCTGCTGCACCAACTGCGAACCGAGGCCCAGCTGCTCCAGGCGGGCGTGTACAGCTGATCTTTCCTGCACCGGAGAAGTGGCGGGAGCAGTAAACACGGGCGCAGCAGGTTCGGGACGTGCCACCTGCTGCTGCAGCATGTTGCGCAGCTCCTGGATCTCCTGCTGCATGCTCAGCAGCGCGTCGTCATCTGCAGGCAGGGCATCGTTATCAACAGGGCGGACTTTAGGCCGGGCTGCCTCGACCTGACGGGAAGACGGAGAGGAGACCTCACGCTGGCGGTTGCGGGCACGAAGCGATTCAAGAATGGAACGCAGATCCTCGTCATCTTCGTCATCAATTTGACGATTGGCGCTGCGATCTGCCACCGGCGTCGGCTCCGTGATGCGCCGACTGGCTTCAGCAATACGGGCACGGGTACGGTTCAACTCCTCTTCAAGCACGGCATTGCGACTGGCCTGTTCCGACTGGTGCGAATGCCCGCCCGTCAGAATCCGTATTTGCTCATCCCGGTTCTGTGGCTGACGACTGCGGCTGCGACTGCGCTTGAGTTCAGCCTGAGCGGCCTCGTACTCATCTTCACGAGCGGCCACAACCTCAACCCCACCCGCCACGCGGTGGTTGGAGATGATCACGGCATCAGGGCCGATTTCGTCACGCACCCGGCGCATTGCCTGGCGCATATCCGGTGCAAATATGCGTTTTACCTTCATACCCGTCCCTTATCGGCCGCCAGCCGCCAAACCCTAGCCATTTTGTCCACCTACAGTGGCCACAATCGTGACTTTCTTGTTCTCCGGGATCTCCTGATAGGAGAGTACATGAATCTGGTGTTCTCCATAACGTACAAATTTGGCCATCAGAGGCCGAACAGGGGCCGCTACCAGCAGAATGGATGGCTTGCCGGACATCTCCTGCTTCTGTGCGGTCTCGCCCAGCGAACGTTGTAGCCGCTCAGCCATTCCCGGCTCCAGTACCATCCCCTCTTCCTGCCCCTGCTGCATGGACCCCAGCAACATCTGCTCCAGTGACGGGTCCAGTGTAATGACGGCAAGCTCCGGTTCCGAGCCGTTGACCGTCTGCACAATCAGGCGCGACAGCGCTACCCTTACGGCTGCGGTCAGTGCCAGAGGGTCCTGCGTCCGGTTGACCGCTTCAGCCAGCGCCTCGGCAATGGAGCGAAAGTCCTTCAACGGCACCTGTTCCATCAACAGATTCTGCAACACCTTCAGCAATGCACTGATCGACAGCTTCTTCGGTACCAGCTCCTCTACCAGTTTGGGCGATGACTTGCCCAGCAGATCCAGCAGCTGCTGCACCTCTTCATGCCCCAGCAGCTCATGGGCGTGAGTCTGCAGTACCTGGTTGATGTGGGTTGCCACCACCGTACTGGCGTCTACCACGGTATAGCCCAAAGTCTGCGCATGCTCCTTGTGGCTTTTTTCGATCCAGACCGCCTCCAGACCAAACGCCGGGTCACGCACACTGACCCCTTTCAGTTCACCGAACACCTGGCCAGGGTTGATCGCCAGCTCGCGGTCGGGGTAGATTTCAGCCTCACCGGCGATAACCCCCATCAATGTAATGCGGTAGGCGCCGGGCAACAGGTCCAGGTTATCCCGGATATGCACAGACGGCACCAGAAAGCCCAGATCCTGAGACAGCTTCTTGCGCACCCCCTTGATCCGTCCCAGCAACTGCCCACCCTGCATTTTGTCCACCATCGGAATCAACCGGTAGCCAACTTCCAGTCCTATCATGTCCACCGGCATCACATCATCCCAGCCCAGCTCCTTCTGCTCCTCCGTGGCCGGCTTGCTGTCCACTGGCGTCTCGGCTTCTTCCGCCTTGGCCTGCTCAAGCTTCTGCAGCTCCTGACGCCGAATCCACCAGGCAATACCGGCTGCTGCCATCGCCAACATCAGGAAAGCAAAGTGCGGCATGCCAGGCACTATACCCATGATAAAGAGTATGGCAGCTGCCACAGTCAACGCACGCGGTGAGGCGAACATCTGACGGAACACCTGCGACCCCATCGCCTCCGAGGAGTTGGCACGGGTCACCATCACCGCAGCCGCCGTAGACAGCAGCAGCGACGGGATCTGAGCCACCAGCCCATCACCAATGGTCAGCAGTGAGTAGTATTGCAGGGCCAGGCTGAAATCCAGACCGTGCTGCACCATACCGATCCCCAGACCACCCAACAGGTTGATCACCAGAATCATGATGCCGGCGACCGCATCCCCGCGCACAAACTTCGAGGCACCGTCCATTGCACCGTAGAAATCGGCTTCCTGCGTCACTTCTCGGCGCCGGTCACGCGCTTCATCCTGACCGATCAGACCCGCGTTCAAGTCAGCATCGATGGCCATCTGCTTGCCCGGCATCGCGTCCAGGGTAAAGCGGGCACTCACTTCGGAGATACGGCCGGCACCCTTGGTGACCACCACAAAGTTGATGATCACAAGAATCAGGAACACGATGATACCGACGACATAGTTACCCCCGACCATCACGTCGCCGAAGGCTTCGATCACCTTACCGGCGGCATCTCCCCCCTCATGGCCGTACAGCAGCACCACTCGGGTTGACGCCACATTGAGTGCCAGTCGCAACAGGGTGGCGGCCAGCAGAATGGTCGGAAACACACCGAAATCAAGCGGCCGCAGGGCGTAGATCGCCACCAGCAGCACCACTATCGAAAGGGCAATATTGAAGGTAAAGAACACGTCGAGCATGAACGGAGGAACAGGCAACGCCACCATGCCCAGCACGACAAGCAACAGCAGCGGAATCCCCAGATTCCCCTGTGACAGGCTGCGCATGTTGCTCAGGACGGCTTGGCGTTCCACTCTTCCTCCGGATTCGTCAAAAAAACGTCAATCCACAACATTAACGCCGCAACCCGGATCAATCCGACTGCAGACAGAGAAAAAACGCTGCTTTTCTGACGCTTAACGTACTTCAAGAGGGGATATATGCAAGAATCTGGCCAAATCCTTACTCGTCCGGATCCTTGCGATACTCTTCAGGGATATCAATATCCTCATCCCGCAACGGCTCCGGCGCTTCCTCCAACCGCTTGCGATAGCGCTTGAGCTGAAACACATAGGCCAGCACCTGGGCAACCGACTGGTAGAGCCCCGCAGGAATCTCGTCACCGATCTCGGTGGCGTGATATAGCGCACGCGCCAGTGGCGGAGCCGACAACAGCGGCACATCATGCTCCTGTGCGATCTCGCGGATCTTGAGGGCAACAAAGTCCCCCCCCTTGGCAACAACACGCGGAGCACCACTGCCACCCTGATCATACTTCAGCGCGACCGCATAGTGGGTCGGGTTTGTGATCACCACATCGGCCTCAGGCACTTCAGACATCATTTTGCGTTGTGAAATTTCACGCTGCAGCTGGCGGATACGCCCCTTGACCTCGGGCTTGCCCTCGGTGTTCTTCATCTCATCCTTGACTTCCTGCAGCGTCATTTTCAGCTTCTTGTTGTAGTCGTAGAGCTGAAACGGCACGTCAATCAACGAGATGATGATCAGCGACAGGCTCATTACCAGAAAGGACCAGCCGAGGATCTGCAACGAATGGGCGATGGCCGGCTCCACGGCCTCTCTCGCCAACGCAAACAGGTCAGGCCGATCCAGCCACAGCACCATGATTGCAAAGGCCCCCACCAGCAAAAACTTGGCCAGCGCCTTGAACAGTTCAATCAGCGCCTTGAGCGAAAACATTCGCTTGAGCCCACTGAGCGGGTTAATACGACTGCCCTTGGGCTGAATGGCCTGGCCGCTGAAGTTCCAGCCCCCCAGGGCGATGGGGCTCAGCAGCGCCGCCAGCAACGTCAGCAGATAAAAACCCCACAGGCTCAAAAAGCCCTCATACAGCGCCTCACCCAGATGCGTGAACATGAGCGCCGTATCGAAAGCGTCCCGCCGATCAAGGGTAAAACTTTCCTGCATGATGCCTATCATGGTGGCGGCCACATTACCGCCAAACAGAATGGCTGACGCGGCAGCGGCCAGCAGTAACGCCGTGGAAGCAAGCTCGCGTGAGCGGGGAATATCGCCTTTTTGACGCGCATCCTTGATGCGCTTCTCCGTGGGTTGTTCTGACTTTTCCTGACCTGTCTCTTCAGCCATTTCAGCGCCCTGCCTTCAGCAGCTGGCTGACATTTTCCAGCGCCTCAGCCGAGAATGTCTGATAGTGACTGAAGAAGCCCGACAGGCTGACCCAGACAATGAAAACCCCCATCAGCATGGTGAAGGGGAAGCCAATCGCGAAGATGTTCAGCTGGGGCGCCGCTTTGGTCATGATGCCGAACGCAAAGTTGATCACCAGAAGCGCGGTCACGGCTGGCAGCGCCATCATCAGAGCGGCCATGAACAACCAACCTCCCCAATGGGCGATCTCCCACAGCGTCATTTTACTGACACCTTCCAGCCCCACCGGAATGACATCAAAACTGTCCACCATGATTTCGATCAGCACCAGGTGCCCGTTCATACCCAGAAACAGCATCATCACCAGCATCAGGTAAATTTGAGACAGGATCACCGTACTGACACCATTGGCAGGATCGGTCATGGAGGCAAAGCCAAGCCCCATCTGCATCGCCATCATCTGGCCACCGGCGACAAAACTCTGCAGCAGAATATTGGCGGAGAACCCAAGCAGTGAGCCGATCAGCACCTGCTGTGCCACCACTATCCAGTTCTGCAGCGACAGTCCATCGAACTCAGGCATGGGAGGCAGCACCGGCACGATCAGGACCGTCACGGCCAGTGCCAGCCCAAGGCGCAACCGCATCGGCAGCATCTGGGTACCGATGATCGGCATCGCCATGAAGAAGGAAGAAACCCGAAACAGCGGCCAGAGAAAACTGCTGACCATTTGTTCGACCTGCAGCAGGGTAATTTCCATGGCCTAGGAGATCAGTCTGGGAATGTTCATGAACAGGTAATTGAACAGGTCCGATATGTTGGTGACAATCCATGGACCTGCCCACATGACCGCCAGCAACGTCACGATCAGGCGGGGCAAAAAGCTGAGGGTCTGCTCGTTGATCTGGGTTGCGGCCTGAAACACCGATATGATCAAACCAACAGCCAGTGCCGGGCCAACGATCACGGCGACGATGATCACCACCAGCCAAAGGGCCCGACCAAAGAGGTCAAGCGTCATGCCCGGATCCATAACACCTCCCTAAACACCAAAGCTTGCCGCCAGTGTACCGATCACCATGGCCCAGCCATCCACCAGCACAAACAGCATGATCTTGAACGGCAGCGAGATGATGACCGGAGACAGCATCATCATACCCATGGCCATCAACACACTGGCAACCACCAGATCGATCACAAGAAAGGGGATAAACAGCATGAAGCCGATCTGAAAAGCGGTTTTCAGCTCACTGGTGACAAACGCAGGTATCAGTATAGTAAAGGGAATCTCTTCTGCCGTTTCCACCGCCGGCGTTTCCGAGATCCGCATGAACAGCTGCAGATCGCTCTCGCGCGTCTGGTTCAGCATGAACTCATGAAAGGGGACGCCGGCCGCCTCGAAGGCCTCCATCGGCCCCAGCTCTTCCGCCATATACGGCTGCACGGCGCGGACATTCACTTCCTCCAGCACCGGTGACATGATAAACAGCGTCAGAAACAGCGATAGGCCGATGATGATCTGGTTGGAAGGCGTCTGCTGCAAGCCCAGCGCCTGTCGCAGAATGGCAAATACGATGATGATGCGCGCAAACGAGGTCATCATCATCAGCATGGCCGGCAGGAACGTCAGCAGCGTCATCAATGCCAGGATCTGGATGGTGACGCTGTAGTTGCTGGTACCGTCCTCGCCGGTGACCAGCGTTACCGCCGGAATGCCGGTTTCCGCCAGTGCGGCCATGGAGGGCAGCATCAGCAGGGGCAACAGCAACAAGGGCAGCATCCTGCGCTTCATGGCTCGCCTTGCCCCCGCCCCAGCACCTGCTGCAAACGATCGGCAAATGCGGCACCACGCAGCTCTGCCGAATCCAGCACCGGCTCATCAAAACGTGCCAGCAGGCTGACCCGACCAGGCGCCACACCGAGGAGCATCTGCTCCTGTCCGATCTGAACCAGCACGGCACGTTCACGCTGACCCAATGGCAGCGCAGCCAGCACTTTCATGCCTCGGCCTTGAGCCGGCGCACCATTCACTCGGCGCATGAGCCAGGCCAGCACCAGAATGAGACCCACCACCAGCGCCAGCCCGAGCAGCAGCTGACCAATAGCCCCCAACGACAGCGGATCAGGCAGATCGACACGTGCACCGGCCTTGCCGCTCTCTTCAGCAGCCGATGCCAGTGTCGGCAGCAGCACCAGAGCGAGCAGCGCCCTCATTTGAGCCGCCGGATGCGTTCCTGCGGACTGATCACGTCGGTCAGGCGAATACCGTAACGGTCGTTAACCACGACCACTTCACCGTGCGCGATCAGGGTACCATTTATCTTCACGTCCAGCGGTTCACCCGCCACACGGTCGAGTTCAATGACCGATCCCTGACTCAACTGCAGCAGGTTGCGAATGGCGATCTCCGTGCCACCCACCTCCATGGTCAGGTGTACCGGAATGTCCAGGATCACATCCAGCTTGGGATCCGCAATCGGCGTAGATTCATCCCTCAGTTCGTCGAGTTCGACGCCCTGAGCACCACCCCCGGACTGTGCCTGAACGTCATCCAGCAGCGCATCCGTATCCACACCGGCATCACCGGTCTGTTGCTCCAGCGCTGCGGCCCATTCGTCCGCCAGTGCCTGTTGATCCTGATCGTTGTTCTCGTCACTCACCTTGGTCACTCTCCGCCGGCCGGTTTACTCACTACCCGGCCGCTTGATGGGATCCTTGATTTTAACCGCCAGATTACCACGCGAGGTCCCCAGCTGGCACTCAAACATGGGAATGCCGTTGGCTCTCAGTTCAAGATTTTCCGGCATTTCCACCGGGATAACATCGCCCGCTTCCAGCTGCATCACATCACGCAACGTCAGCTCCCGCTCGGCGACCGTCAGATCAAGCTCCAGCGTGGCCATCATAATGTCACGCCGCAATGCCGTCAGCCAGCGCTCGTCGCCCTTCTCTTCATTGGCCTGTACACCGGACACCAGCTGCTCACGGATCGGCTCCAGCATCGAATAGGGCATGGTAATATGCAGCTCGCCGGTGCCGCCCTCAAGGTCGATCTGAAACGAGCTGACCACCACAACCTCGGTCGGGTTGATTGCGTTCGCCATGGCCGGGTTCACTTCATGGCCTATATGCTCAAACTCCAGCTCGGCCACTGAGCGCCAGGCATCTTTCAAATCCTGAAACAGCTGCTGCAGTGTTTTGTGCACAATGCGCGTTTCGGTGGGGGTGAACTCTCGTCCCTCGATCTTCGCATGCCGACCGTCACCACCGAAGAACTGGTCTACCAGCTTGAATACCAGCCGCGCATCCATGATGAACAGGGCCGTACCCCGCAACGGATGCACCTTGACCAGACTCATGCTGGTAGGAACATAGAGGGTATGAATATAGTCGCCGTACTTCATTACCTGAATGCCGCCGACCGTCACATCGGCGGTACGGCGCAACAGGTTGAACAGGCTGATACGGGTATGACGGGCAAAACGCTCGTTGATCATTTCGAGCGTTGGCATCCGGCCACGCACGATACGCTCGTGGCTGGCCAGATCGTAAGGCCTTATGCCATCAGCATCCTCGCCGGCATCGTCTTCGGTCTCGACATCTCCGTCATCGACGCCGTGCAGCAACGCATCTATTTCATCCTGTGAAAGCAGGTCCTTGACCGACATGGATAACCCTACTGCATCACAAAGTTGGTAAAGAGGATGGTTTCAACCCCGGGCTGGCCGATTTTTTCCTGCATGATCGACTGTACCAGCGCCGTGGCTTCTGTTCGCAGTGCCTGTTTGCCTTCCAGCGTTTGCAACTCCTCGAACGCCTGGGTGGCGAACAGGGCGTTGAGCCGCGCCACGATCAGTGGCATGTGCAGTTTCAATGCATCATCCACAGCCGAGTCCCGGCTTTTCGCCTCAATAAAGGCCTGCATGTAATGCCGCTTGCCATCAGATGACTGCAGCGTAACCACAAAGGATGGCTTGCCTTCCAGCGTGCGGATTTTGGTGTAGATCGCCTCTCGCTTGACCGCCTCAACCTGCTGATCCTCGCCACCGGAACCGCCACCCGACAGAAGGAAAAACGCAGCAGCCCCGCCGCCGCCCAACAGCAGGACTATTACGGCCACGAGTATGATGATTAGCTTCTTTTTGGAACCTTTGGCTCCCTGTTCGCCATCTGCTGCTTCTTTATCTGCCATCAGTGCCTCCGCTGGTCGAGCGTTAATGCGCTTGGGTGGAGACTAATATAACACACTGTTTTTGGGGCTGAAGCCTCAGGCGTAATAGTCCACCAGACCGACCTTGACCGAATGCAGTGCCAGCCCCTCGTTCGGAACCGCGTCACCCTGCCCATAACTGCCACCGGGCTGGCCCTGTCGCGCCTGTTCGTGCTGCCCGGATTGCTGCTGGGAGGACTGGTCCGCCACTGAAGAATCCTGCAGATTGAGTCCCTGTTCGGCAAACATTTCGCGCAGCCGCGGCATCTGCTGTTCCAGCGCCTCACGTACCATGGGATTGGGACTGGTGAAGCTGACACTGACCTGATCGCCACCCTGCATGTGGATACGGATCTGCATGGCGCCCAACTCCGGCGGATCAAGCTGAATTTGGGCGGTACGCGGACCGTGCTGCGCCATCATGATCGCGCGCTCACCCATCGCCTGCCCCCAATTGGGCGAGAGCAACTGCTGCTGGGCCAGTGAGAAAGGTTGTTGTGGCAGGGCTACCCCTGGCGCGGCGCTCTGGCTACGGTTCCCGGCGGCAGCCTGAGCCTGGGCCTGCTGAGAATCCTGCCGCTGAGACGGCTGCTCTCCCCCCCCTTCGTCACTCATGTTACTGCCGCTGCCGCCCTGTACCACCTGATCTGCACGGCTGGCCATCGCTTCGACTTGAACACGACCGCCAGCCGTATCAGGACCTGTACGCGGCGCGTTGTTGGCCGTTACAGCCGCTTCCAGTGCACCATCGGACTGTGTTGATGCAGTGGCACTGATTGCTGACTGAGCAGGACCGTTCTGCGGCTGCAGATTGATTGGCTGACGCGTTTCATCAGCGGTCGACTCACTGCTCACAAGCGGCTGCCCCTGTACCGATGGGTCGCCATCGGGTTGCACACCGGCTGCAGGCTGTCCGGCTTCGGTCAAGCGCAACGAATCTGTGTCCGTATTAACACCCGGGGCCGCCTCAACGCCCCCTTCTACTCCCACCATGGCACCCGTTGCCTGGGCTTGCTCACGCGTTACCGATGCGGGTATGGCGGGCTGTGCCGGCTTACCCTCCCCCGGGAACGGTTGTGCCGGTGTGGCACGCACAGTACCTGCCGCTTCATTCTGGCGAACGGATTCACTTTGTCGCACCGTTTCAGCCCTGCTGGCTGGCTGTCCCTCTGACCGCATGGCGGCGCGCTGCTGATCGGCACTGGCTGCCTGCTGTGACTGTGCTGTTTGCTGCTGTGTTTGTGCAGCCTGTTGCTGTATCTGTTGCTCACGGTTCTGCTGGCCGGCTTGCTGCTGGCGAGCGGCTTCGGCGGCAACCTGCTGATCCCTGAGTTGCATCTGCGCCGATTGCTCGGCTGTTTTCTGCTCTCGTGTCAGTTGCTCGACATTACGTTCAACGTGAACCGCTTCAGCCTGGCGCCGCTGATCGCCCTGCCGCTCAGCCTCAACCTGCCGAGCCGCGCCAGTCTGTTGCCGTGCAGCCAACGCCTCGCCGTTTGCCATGGTTTGTGCCGATTTATCAGCTGCTTCTGCCTGAGTCTGCGCTGCCTGTGCCTGCAGTTTTTCCGTTGGCAACTGCTCAGCGGCTTCAGAAGCCGTTTCAAGCAACAAGCCCTGCTGTCCCAGCTCCGGGTCAACAGTGCCATCCGGCTGCTCTGACTCGATGTCCGGCGCATCCGGCAAGCTCTCGCCTGTGGGTGGCAAAACCGTGCCCGCACCGGCTCCAGCTCTTGCCTCTTGATAGGCCTGCAACGAACCGTTGAAATGGAAATGGAAACCGCCCCCCTGCATCGGAGCGACCGGGGCCGCCGCCGCACTGGCTGTCGGGTTCAGCGATTGTCCGCCTCCGCCCAGACCCAGCAACAGAGGAGATGAAGGTGATGGTTGTGTGATTGCCATGACAGGTTCCTGCAAACAAGGTTACAGGTAGTAAGCAATTTGGATGCCAGATTCAGATAAAGCGAGGACGGATGTGCTGTGAGCGCTCATCAATATCCTGCTGCAGTTTGCGCTCCTGCTCCTGCTGCTCCTCGTCCCGGGCCTTGCGAATCAGACGCTCGATCCCTTTCTGGCGAGCATAGATCTGCTGCCAGTAGGCACGCACCTGCTGCAGCTGTTCTCGCGCCTGTTTCAGCGCATACTCCTGCTCGAAGATGGTGGTGTTGATCTTGTGCATGAACGCCTGCTGAGTATGCAATGCACCGATACTCAGGCCCTGCTGGCCACTGGTCGTAAACTGCTGCTGATATTCACGTAGATAGGTTTGCAGCTGCGCAATACCGGCTTCCCCCTGACTCACCCGTTTCTGTGCATCTGCCAGAAAGCGGTCGGCCTCCTTGCGCTTGCGTTCGGCAACCGAAAGTACCACCTGTAACCGATCAGACCGTTTGGCCGCCATGTGTCACTGCCTCCTATGGGGTACGCCGCAGCGTTTGCGGCTGGCCAGGCTGATTCTTGGGCTGCGGCGGAGGGGACATGACCATCGCCAGTTCCTGTACGCTGCGCTGCATCGGCATCGGCTCATCCATCCCCTGCTGCAGGTAGGCACGAATGGCAGGCAGCATATCAACCGCACGGTCGGTTTCAGGATCACTGCCGCGCGCATAGGCCCCGACCGAGATCAGGTCCGCGTTCTGCTGATAGCGCGAGTACAGCCGCTTGAACTGCAACGCCAGATTCAACTGACTGCTGTCCACGATCTGTGGCATGGCACGGCTGATCGAGGCCTCAATATCCAGCGCGGGATAATGCCCCTGCTCTGCCAGCGTACGAGACAGCACAAAGTGCCCGTCCAGTATGGCGCGTGCCGAGTCAGCCACCGGGTCCTGCTGATCATCGCCCTCCGTCAGTACGGTATAGAAGGCGGTGATGGAGCCCCCTCCGGTTTCACCGTTGCCCGCACGCTCCACCAGCTTGGGCAGCTTGGCAAATACGGATGGTGGATACCCCTTGGTGGCGGGAGGCTCACCCACGGCCAGCGCGATCTCTCGCTGCGCCTGAGCATAGCGGGTCAACGAGTCCATCAGCAGCAATACGTTGCACCCTTGTGCACGGAAATACTCGGCAATCCGGGTGGTCAGCTGGGCCGCACGCAGGCGCATCAGTGGCGAGTCATCCGCCGGCGAGGCGACCACCACCGAACGCGCCATGCCTTCGGCACCCAGACTGTGATCAATGAATTCACGCACCTCACGGCCACGTTCGCCGATCAGGCCCACCACGGTAATTTCCGCCTCGGTGAACCGGGTCATCATGCCGAGCAGCACCGACTTGCCTACCCCGCTGCCGGCAAACAGCCCCAGGCGCTGACCTCGGCCCACCGTCAGCAGGCCATTGATGGCCCGTATGCCGACATCAAGAGTTTGCTCAATCGGGTGTCGATGCAACGGATTGATGCTTTCGCCGGCCAGCGTCACCATGTCATCGGGCTTGAGCGGCCCTTTTCCGTCCAGCGGGCGGCCAATACCGTCAATCACGCGCCCGAGCAGGCCAAACCCCACCGGCACCAGGCTGGCACCCACGCGCGGACGCACCGCAGCGCCGGGCGCCAGCCCGTCCACGCTGTCCAGCGGCATCAGATAGATGCGGTCACCGGCAAAGCCAACCACCTCAGCCTCGACACTGCCATCTCCCTGCAGATCCACCATGCAGTAGTCGCCCAGCGCCACTTTCAGCCCTACGGCTTCCAGCGTAAGGCCGATCAACCGCGTAACCTGCCCCTCCACTCCGGGACGGGGCGGTTCATAGTCAACCTGCAGATAGCGTTCAAGACGGTGATTCAGATCCGGCAAGGCGGGCTCCGATGATCAGTTGGAATTGGCTTCAGATGTACTGATAAGGCGGGCCAGCAGTTGCTCCGCCACCTGGGCAAAACGTTCTTCAGTATGATAATCAACGCGACAGCTGCCACTTTCGACGATACAGCTGCCCGCTGCAAGACTCTCGTCCGGCTTGAGTTGAAGCCGACTGTCATCCAGCAGCGGCTCAAGCGCAGCCTGCTGATCAGGATGAACCCGCAGCAGAACCTCACCACTGGCCTTGGGCAGTTGATCCAGTGCTTCATGGACACTGCGCGCAAGCAGCTCCACACGCTGACTCAGCTCGGCCTTGACGGCCGCTTCGGACAGGGACACCACCAGCTTGATCAGGGTGGACTCAAGCTCTTCACGCTGTTGTTCGATCGGCTGCTGCAGCTGCTCAAGCAGAGCATCGAGCCGTTCCAGTCGAGCCTTAATCTCGGCCTGCCCCGCTTCCAGCCCCTGAGCCAATCCCTGTTCGTAACCTTCCTTGCGGCCCTGCTCACGCCCCTCGTTCAGCCCCTCGGCATGACCTTCACGGCGCGCTTCCTCACAGATCTCTTCCCACTGTGACAGCGTCAATTTTTCGGCAAATATCTCCTCTTCAACCACGGAGACATCGACCTCTTCGAGCGGGGTTTTCGGCTTGCGTGCCAGCGCCTGCACCACCGGCGCTTCAACACCCACATCGGGCGGCAGCCAGCGCTCGGCGCTGGCCACATCAGCGGCACGAATACGGACAGGAGCATCCTGTTTCATCAGATCATCTCTTCGCCGGAGCCACCCAGCATGATTTCACCCTCATCGGCCAGGCGACGGGCCACATTGAGGATCTCTTTCTGAGCGTCCTCAACTTCGGATACACGCACCGGACCCTTGGCCTCAAGGTCGTCACGCAACAGCTCAGAGGCGCGCTTGGACATGTTCTTGAATATCTTTTCCTGCAGGGCAGTATCGGCGCCCTTGAGCGCCAATACCAGACTGTCGGTGGAAATTTCGCGCAGTATCACCTGAATGCCTCGATCGTCGACATCGATCAGATTCTCGAACACGAACATGAGATCCGAAATCTCGCTCGCCAGCCCCTCATCATTTTCCTTGATCCCTTCCATTAGCTCGGCTTCAAGGCTGGTTTCAATGTAGTTCATGATGTTGGCGGCCGAACGCACACCGCCCAGTGTGCGCGACTGGCTGGCCTTGCTGCCGGCGAACTGAGTTTCGAACATATCATTCAGTTCCTGCAGTGCCTGAGGCTGAATGCGGTCCAGCGCTGCAATGCGCATGAGAATATCCAGCCGTACCTTTTCATCGAAGTAGGTCAGCACAACCGCCGCCTGATCCGGATCAAGGTAGGCGATCACAACCGCCTGAATCTGGGGGTGCTCATAGCGCAGCACTTCAGCAACCTGACGCGGATCCATCCAGCGCAGGGTATCGAGTCCCGAGGTATTGGTACTGAACAGGATACGGTCGATCAGTGTCTTGGCTTTCTCTTCGCCCAGGGCCTGATTCAGCATGGCACGGATATAGCGGTCGTTATTGATGCCGATGCCGGTCTGGTCACTGACAACGTGCATGAAATCGGCGACGACCGACTCGACGCGCGACTGCGGCACATTATCCAGCTGCGTCATCGCCTCGCCGATACGCTGCACCTCCTTGGGGCCAAGGTGCTTCAGAATCTCGGCAGCATCGGACTCGCCCAGGCTGATCAGTAGAATCGCCGCCTTCTGAATATCCGTGAGATCACTGTCATCGCTCATGATCGATCACCCACTGCCGAACTGCCTGCGCCACTTTTTCCGGATCCTCGGCGACCATGCTTCTGATCGCATTGAGCTGATAGTCAAAACTTTCATTGGGCGTCGGCATGACACCACGATCGGAACCACCGAGTGTCACCTTGTCATCCGCCACCCCGGCGCCGTCCAGCCCTTCAAGATCTGCCGATATCTCACCGGCAGGCCCCAGTGTTGCCACCTCACGCCCCTTACCGGCATCCGCCAGACTGCGCAGAATCGGGCGCAATACACCCATAATCAGCAACAGTACAAACAGCCCCGCCATCAGCTGTTTCATCAGATCCCAGAACCAGTCCTCCTGCCAGAAGGAAGACTCTTCCACTTCAAACTGCTCAGGGGGCACGAAGGGTGAGTTGACCACGGTGACGCTGTCGCCGCGCAGGGCCGAGAAGCCCACAGCGTTACGTACCAGCACCTGCAGCCGCTCAAGCTCGCTTTCGGTCCAGGGCGTGCGTACGGCCTCACCGGATTCAGGGTTGATGGTCTGAAGATCATCCACAACCACCGCAACACTCAGGCGCTTCACCACACCGGTCTGATGCCGGGTATAGCTCAGGGTACGGTCAAGCTCATAGTTGCGCACGGCCTGCTCACGACTGGAGCCTGAACGTGCAGCGCCACCCCGCGCGGCAACATCACCTGTCATCTCTTCAGGAACCGAGTTGGGTCCGGGCGGCTGATTGGACAAGGCACCCGGGACCCCTTGGGCAAGGTCACCGCTTGCGCGGTTTTCTTCCAGTGTCTGCTCACTGCGCAGCGCCGGCAGATCCGGGTTGTACATTTCATCGGCCTGCTCGACCTCGGTAAAGTCAATATCGGTCGATACCTCGGCCCGGAAGTTGCCCAGCCCAACCACCGGCTGCAGGATGCTGTTGACACGGTTGAGCAGGGTTTCTTCAATGCTGCGGGTATACTCAAGCTGCTTGGCCGCCAGCACCACATCCTTGTCCTGACTGCGGGTATTGAGCAGGCGCCCTTTCTGGTCTACGACTGTGACATCATCCACCGCCAGCTCAGGAATACTGGACGCCACCAGATTGGCGATGGCCGCCACCTGATCCCGCTCCAGAGTGCGCCCGGAAAACATTTCAATGAACACGGAAGCACGCGGCTTGCGCTGATCGCGGACAAACACGGATTCTTTCGGCAGAGCAAGGTGAACTCGGGCAGAACGTACCGCAAGCAGGCTGCTGATGGTGCGCGCCAGCTCGCCTTCAAGGCCGCGACGGAAGCGAGCATTTTCCATGAACTGACTGGTCCCCAGCCCCTGTTCCTGCTCCAGCAGCTCGAAGCCAACCGTCTTGTCAGCGGTAAAGCCTTCGGCGGCCAGCTTCAGCCTCGCCTGATGCACATGCTCCTGCGGCACCAGAATTGCGCGACCATCGGCATCAAACTTGTACGGCATGTTATACAGCCGCAGTTGTTCGATCACCTCATTGGCATCGGAAAAGTTGAGATTGGAAAACAGCACACGATAATCCGGCTTCTGTGACCAGAGCACAACGGCAAAGCCAATGGCGATGCTGGCAGCCAGCCCCACCATCAGGCCCAGCTGACGCAGGATGCCCAGGCTGTTAAAGCCGGTCATCAAACTGCCCTTGCTGTTAAATTGTGCCGGTGTGTTATCCATTCAGCCCTGACCGTGTAAAACCTGAAAACATTAAATCGGCATCTTCATGACATCTTCATACGCCGTTACCAGACGGTTACGCACCTGGGTCATGGCCTGAAACGAAACCGATGCCTTTTGCGCCTGAATCATGACCTGCGGCAGATCCACACTGGGATCACCCCGTTCATAAGCGTCACGCAGTCGTGATGCATCCGACTGGTGTTCATTGACCTTATCCACAGCCCCTTTGAGCAGCGTCGCAAAACTGTTGCTTTCGGTCTTGCTGATCCCCGGCGCACCAATACCTTCGGCTCTGAGGTCCTGCATCTCGACCGGACGCGGCCCTTGCTGTACCTCTGACTTGATCGCGCGCATCTGTGACAGAAGGCTGTTGATATCAGCACGTTCAATCATGCAGAGCTTCCTCCCGGACGGCAATATTTTGACATTATAGAGACTAACCCTCCCGCTTCAAGCCGCAATCATGTCGGAGTTGACAATATCCTGACGCCAATTGGGCCTGACAAGGGTCAAGCTGTTACTGCTCAACGCTATAATGCAAAAAGCGGGCCATATAGCCCGCCAGGAAGATTGACGCTGGTATAACCGCCTAGTATCGGCCGTCAGGCGACTCACCGTAGCGCAGGCGCACATACATCAGCGCTACCGTGATGGCGTCCCCCAGCGCCGTGTGCCGCTCAATGATGGGGATATCCAGCTTGCCGGCTATGGTGTCAAAGCGCAGGTCGATATTACCACCCACGTGCTTCCACTTGATGATGTCGTGATAGACATGGGAAAGTTCGATAGCCTTGTTGGGCAGGCCGAAACCGTACTTGGGGCGAATGAACTTGTCCAGCATGCGAATATCAAAATTGACGTAGTAACCGAGAATGGGGCGGTTACCGACAAACTCCAGCACCTTTTCCAGCGCTTCGTCCAGCTCTATGCCATCAGCCAGATCGCTGGCTCTGATCTTGTGGATCTTGATTGAATCGCCACTGAGACTGGCCGGCGGCTTCAGTTTCAGGTCGAGCCGCTCACTGGTAATGACCTTGCGCCCCTTGATGCGTACAGCCCCGATGGACAGTATTTCAGCCTTTTTCACATCAAGACTGGTGGTTTCACAGTCCAGTGACACAACCTCATCACCCTTGCAAGCCTCGAACAGATGCGCCCAGGGCCCCTCCCGGTGCTCACGCTTCTCTTTCAAACGCCGTATTGAGCGCGGAATGATCATCTATATCAGCCTCCCAGGTGGTAACGCATTGTCAGGTGCTTTTTAAACCCCTTCACCACATGCAATGCGTCACGCAGCAGTTCCCGCTCGAGCTTGTTCAGCTGTTGCAGGTCGATCATGTTCGGGGTTGGGTCAGTGCCGTCCGGGCTTTCTTCAGCACGATGAATCTGCTGCCGCAGGCGCAGCTGAATAAACAATGCCAATGCTTCAGACAGGTCACGGCCATGCTGCTCCTGCATCTGCCCACTCTCCATCAGCGCCTCAATACGCTGGAAGGTATTGGTCTTGAGGATCCGCTGCTCCAACGCGATGGTGCGGATACCGTGCACAATGGGGAAGATCCCGCCCTTCTTGATATCCAGCTGCCCCTTGTCCTTGAGGTTGCCAAAGAAGGTCAGTGGTGTATCAAACTCGATCGCAGCACGGGCAAAATGCGAGAAGAATACGTCATTGTTTCGCAGATGGCGCAGGAACCAGTTGCGAGCCACCTTGAACAGCGCCTCGTTACCCGCCACCGGTTTGGCATCAACCGCAATGGCCAGGCTCATCTGCGCGCTGCCTTCACAGGTATCGGCCCAGTCACTGAGCCGCTGGGTCCAGTCGCCCACCGAGTTGACCCATTCGGGATTGGACACCATGATGTTGCCCGGGCAAGGCGGGAAACCGAATGAAATCAGTGTTTCGCTGAATTGCTGCATGCATTGCTGCATTTCAGGCCAGGCCAGATTGTCACGAAAAATAAGAGCGTTGTCCTGATCGGTTTTCATGATCTGCTCGGCACGCCCTTCCGATCCCATCACAATCAGACAGACATGGGGCTGCATGTCCACAGGCACGATCAAATCAAACAGCTTGGCAATAATGCGCCCGTTCATGGCCGCCAGCAGATCCATGGTAAAACGAATCTTGACCCCGGTAGAGATCAGCGCCTTGATCAACTCATTCAGGCCCTGCGCAGCTTCACGCAGCTGATCAATACTGGCCGCACGTTCAATACGCAGCCCAATCACATGAGAGTGGCTGGAGAAGTAACTGAGCACATCGGTCAGCTCGACGATACCCACCATCTCCTGACCGTCCATCACCACCACACGCTCAATCTGTTGCTGGGTCATCATCACCAGGGCATTGAACAGATAATCTTCATGGTCGATGGCGATCAGACGGTAACTGGCGATCTCGGACACATCCGTTTCCAGCGGCAACTGCTTCAGCACCACTGCATCCAGCAGATCGGTTCCGGTCACCATGCCATAGCGTCCACCCTTTCGCGCCAGTACACAGTCGGCCTTATGGGCACGCATCAACTCGGTTGCGGCATGAATGCTGGTACCCTGCTCAACTACCAGCGGCTCGCGAACGGTGGCATCGGTGATTTTGGCCAGCATGAACTCGGCCATGTCCTGATTGCTGCCATGCTGAGCAACAATTTCTCGCTTTACCGCTAGGTTCTGCTGGAAGTAGTCGGCAAATTGGGCATTGGTGGCCATCAACTCCAGCAGCGTTCGTGTCGGCAGGATATGACAGATGGTTTCCTCTTCCGCCACAAAATTATGGATCGCCTTGCCTCTCAGAGCCGACCAGCCGCCGAAGTAGTCTTCGTTCTCGTAGTGAACAAACACATGCTGAGTTCTTTTTTCACCATTCTCGGCAACGGCTTCACTCTCGCTGACCCGACCCTTGAGCACTACATGCAGACCGTCAGGCACTTCACCTGCCTTGATCACGGTTTCGCCTTTCTGGAAATAGCCGATATCCAGATTGGCGCGCAACAGCGCCTGCTCCTCTTCATTCAGCAAACTGAAAGGGATGTTGTCGATCTTGAATGAGTTGGGCATGTTCTACTCCTGCAGTTCGAGATCAGGGCGTGGCTGGCTCATGCCAAACACATAGGCCCACACAAGTACAATAAAGAGATGGACGGAGCCTTCCTGATCAAACCGGAAGTCAGGGTGGACGTTTGAAAGGCGAATGTGATGCGGCTCAGCAATAAAAACGGCGCCACACCCATACAAGACAGCAAAGCAGATGACCAGACAGGTCAGAATAACTCGAAGGTTCTCGCGCCGGTAAGCCTTGGCGCCTCCCGTACCTGAAGACATGACACCATCCTGTTGTTGTTATTTCCGGTGAAAGCATGGGGGCTTATGCACTGAATCTAACAAACACAGGTGGCTAAATATGCCCCGACTTTAGTCGGAGCGGTTTCATCGTGTCGCACGCCAGCTCAGGGCCGGCACAACAGTTGATGTACCTGATCTCCTTTGGCCAGCGCTTCTGCAGGCGAAGCCATCGGCCGCCCTTCCTCATCCAGCTTGACCACCTCACGCTGGTCACAGTTGAGCAGATAACCCTGTGGGCGTGCCTGAGTCACATGGTGTTTTTCGAACCGATACAGCACAAACCTGACCACCTGATCACCCGTTTCGAGAGTGCGGCTGTCGGCGTTTTTAACATCCAGTGCGGTAAAGGCGGTTTCCAGCGGAACCAGATAGGTCCACGGGCGCCACACCATACTGTCCGTTTCGGTTTCGATCACGACTGTACCTTCAGGCAGCCTGGACTTGATCAGATCCAGTGCGCTGTATTCAATATAGATCTGGTAGGCCAGCATACCGGCACCTGCAAACGCAGGAATGATCCACTTGGGGAGTTTCTTTCGGCTCAGCATACGCAGGATGAGCGCCACCCCAGCGGCACCGAGACCCGCAAACGCTGTTGCAACCAGATTCCAGATCATACTTCTCACTTCCTGAAAAAAGTCGGGCTTCCAGTTGGAAGCCCGATTTGGATCAACCCTTGTCAGACATCAGCTGTCTGTACTCAGGCAGTATTATGCTCAGTGGTCGACTGCAGCGCCAGCACCTTTCGGGTAACGCACGCTTTCTACCAGTTCCTGAATCTCAACCGGCGGCTCTTCAGTCATGTAAGACACAGCGAAGGCAACCGCGAAGTTGATCATCGCACCCACTGCACCGAAGGACAGCGGAGAGATGCCCAGAATCCAGTTATCCGGAGTGTTGGCCAGAGTATTGGTTTCCGGGATGAAGAACCAGCCCAGGAAGGTGAAGATGTATACCAGAGTGCTCAGCAGACCTGCCAGCATGCCGGCAACCGCACCCTTGTTGTTCACCCGCTTGGAGAAGATACCCATCATCAGCGCCGGGAAGATGGACGCAGCCGCGATACCGAACGCCAGTGCCACCGTCTGTGCCGCAAACCCTGGCGGGTTCAGACCCAGATAGGTTGCCACCAGAATCGCCACAGCCATGGAGATTCGGGCCGCCATCAACTCACCCTTATCGGTGATGCTCGGATTGATCATGGTTTTGATCAGGTCGTGCGATACGGCAGAGGAGATCGCCAGCAGCAGACCTGCTGCAGTCGACAGCGCCGCTGCAATACCACCGGCCGCAATCAGACCGATAACCCAACCCGGCAGCTGTGCAATTTCAGGGTTTGCCAGTACCAGGATGTCATTGTTTACGGTCAGCTCGTTACCGCTCCAACCACGTGCCTGCTCAACGGGTGCAAAGTCATCGCCCGCTTTGGCATTGTAGAACTGGATGCGACCGTCACTGTTCTTGTCTTCAAACTTGATCAGACCGGTTTCTTCCCAGGTTTTCACCCAGTCAGGACGCTCGGCGTACTCGATGGCCGGTTCAGTCGGACCATTCGGGTAAACGGTGTTGATCAGGTTCAGACGCGCCATGGAAGCAACCGCCGGAGCTGTCAGGTACAGCAGCGCGATGAAGATCAGCGCCCAGCCGGCAGACCAGCGCGCATCAGCCACCTTCGGTACAGTGAAGAAGCGGATGATAACGTGCGGCAGACCTGCAGTACCGATCATCAGGGACAGCGTGAACAGCACCATGTTCAGCTTGTTGTCCACATCAGCGGTGTAATCACGGAAGCCCAGCTCACGAACCACTTCGTCCAGCTTGGTCAGCAGTGGCAGACCGGATTCAGTGTGATCACCGAACATGCCGAACATCGGGATCGGGTTACCGGTCAGCTGCAGCGAGATAAACACAGCCGGAATGGTGTAAGCGATGATCAGCACCACGTACTGAGCCACCTGGGTATAGGTGATACCCTTCATGCCACCGAATACGGCGTAGAAGAATACAACCGCCGCCGCAATCCAGATACCGGCAGTGCTGCTCACTTCCAGGAAGCGGGAGAAAGCAACACCGGCACCGGTCATCTGACCGATTACGTAGGTAACAGACGCCACGATCAGGCAGATTACCGCCACCAGACGTGCACCACGGCTGTAGAAGCGGTCGCCGATGAAGTCAGGTACGGTGAACTTGCCGAATTTGCGCAGGTACGGCGCCAGCAGCATCGCCAGCAGTACATAACCGCCCGTCCAACCCATCAGGAAGGAGGAGTTGACGTAACCAGCAGACAGCAGACCTGCCATGGAGATGAAGGATGCAGCTGACATCCAGTCCGCAGCGGTCGCCATACCGTTGGCAACCGGGTGTACACCCCCGCCTGCAACGTAGAATTCCTTGGTGGAACCGGCACGCGCCCAGATGGCGATACCGAAGTAGAGCGCGAAGGACGCACCTACGAAAATCAAGTTGATTGCAAACTGACTCATACCGGCTTACTCCTCCAGACCCATCTCTTTATCAAGCTTGTTCATTCTCCAGGCGTAGTGGAAGATGATGCCGATAAAGGTAAGGATAGAGCCCTGCTGGGCGAACCAGAAGCCGAGGTCAGCACCACCGACCGGAATGCCGGACAGCATGCCGCGGAACAGGATGCCGCAGCCGTAGGACACAAATGCCCACACGACCAGACTTCCCAGGATCAGACGAAGGTTCGTCGACCAGTATTGAGCAGCTTGGGATTTATCATCTGCCATGGTTGTTTCTCCGTTTTCTTGTTATTGGAGCCGAGATTAATTCCAGACTGATCTTGCAGAAAGAACGCTCGGAATAAAAGCCCCGACTTTAGTAGAACACTGCCTTGCCAGCAGCACACGATCAAAAATAACACCAAAGAATCAGTATGTTACAAAAAAATTCAGAAAACATGATCCGTGGCATGTAATACAATGGTCACAGGCTCTTGGCCTGCTCCGGCGTCTGCAACGGTGCCGGCGCCACACTTAGGCGCTACACTAGCGGCCTGATCCACTTGCAAGCGAGATTCAACATGCTATCCGGCTGGACCATCATCCTGATTTCACTGGCCTATCTGGGCCTGCTGTTTGCCATCGCCTATTTTGGTGACAAGAGCAGTGCCGGCAAGCAGTGGGCCAGCAACCCGGTCATCTACTCGCTGTCACTGGCCGTGTACTGCTCAAGTTGGACCTTCTACGGCGCGGTCGGTCGCGCCGTTTCCACCGGCTGGGAGTTCATGGCCACTTATCTGGGTCCGATTCTCGTCTTTCTGCTGGCCATTCGGGTCATCGAAAAAATATTCACCGTCAGCAAACAGCAGAACATCACCACCATCGCCGACTTCATCTCTTCACGCTACGGCAAAAGCCAGAGCCTGGCGGTACTGGTTACGCTGATCGCGGTTATGGGTACCATCCCCTATATCGCACTGCAGCTCAAGGCAGTCGCGATCAGCTATAACGCACTGGCACCCGGTGCCACTGAAGCAATGAGCAAGGGCAGTGATACCGCTCTGTTCGTGGCCCTTTTGATGGCCGTCTTTGCCATCCTGTTCGGCACCCGTCATATCGACGCCACCGAACACCATGAAGGGCTTGTCCTGGCTGTGGCCTTCGAGTCGCTGGTCAAGCTCACGGCTTTTGTGGCGGTGGGGCTGTTCGTGATTTTTGGCATTTTTGACGGCTTCCAGGATCTCGCCTGGCAAGTCCAGACACAGCTTCGGGACAATCAAAACTTCAACAACCCGCTGACGACGGGGTTCCTGACGGAAGTGGTACTGGCCTGTGCGGCGGCGATCTGTCTGCCGCGTCAATTTCATGTCAGCATTGTGGAAAACACCCGTCGCCGCAATTTGTACACCGCTCGCTGGCTGTTCCCACTTTATCTTCTGATTCTCGGTCTGTTTGTGCTGCCCATTGCAACCGGCGGGATGATTTTCTTCGATGGCAGCGGCGTCGATGCCGACACCTATGTGCTGATGCTCCCGCTGGCTGAAGGTTCGGGCTACCTGGCCACATTTGCCTTTATTGGTGGACTCTCGGCCGCCACCAGTATGGTCATCGTCGCCAGCATCACCCTTGCCACCATGGTGTGCAACGATATCGTGATGCCGCTGCTGTTCCGCATCTCCTGGCTGCGCCTGTCTCAGTCCCATGACCTGGGTGCGCTGCTGCTGCGCGTACGGCGCATCACCATTATCTGCCTGCTGCTGATGGGCTACTTCTATTACCGCATTCTGGGTGAACAGGGCCCGCTGGCTTCCTTCGGCCTGCTGGCTTTCGTCGCGGCCATCCAGTTCCTCCCGGCCATCATCGGCGGCATCTACTGGCGCGAAGGCAACCGTTATGGCGTGCTGGCAGGGCTCAGCGCCGGTTTTCTGCTCTGGGTGTACACACTGGTTCTGCCCACGCTCAACTCCGCTCGCCTGATTCCGGTTGACTGGCTGCCGCAAATAAGCGGCGGCAACGGACTGCTCAACCCAACCGCCCTGTTTGGGCTGGGCGGGCTTGATCCTCTCACACACGGCGTCATCTGGAGCCTCGGGGTCAACCTTCTGCTGTTCGTGCTGATTTCACGCTTCACCAGCATTCGGCTGGTGGACCGGATTCAGGCCAGCGCTTTTGTGAACACCTCTGCCAAGGGCATTGCCGACCCCTCTCGGCATTTTGGTCAGGTCACCGTCGGTGATCTGCAGATGCTGAGTGAGCGTTTTCTGGGCATGAGCCGTACTCGACAGGCGTTCAGCAGCTTTGGCCAAAACCGTGGGGAAGGCCCTCCGATGGCGGCCGAAAAGGCCAGCCCTGAGTTGATCCAGCACGCCGAACGCCTGCTGTCCGGTGCCATCGGCGCTTCATCAGCCCGTATCGTGATGGACTCCACCCTGCGTGGTCGCGAGATGGAGATCGGCGATGTGGTCACCATCGTGGATGAAGCCTCTCAGGCACTGAGATTCAACCGCTCGCTGCTGCAGTCCACCATCGAAAACATCAGCCTCGGCATCAGCGTAGTGGACCAGCAGATGCGACTGGTGGCCTGGAACCGCCCCTACGTGGAGATGTTCAGCTATCCGGAAGGGCTGATCTGTGTTGGCCGTCCGATTGAAGAGGTGTTCCGTTACAACGCCATCAAGGGTGAATACGGACTGGGGGACGTAGAGCATCAGGTCAGAATGCGACTGGACTCGATCCGCTCCGGCGCCCCCCATAGCTACGAGCGCTATCGCCCGGACGGTACGGTGCTGGAAGTGCGTGGCAACCCGATGCCAAACGGCGGCTATGTGAACACCTACATGGATATCACCGAGCACAAGCGCATTGAGGAAGCACTGCGCGAGAGCGAACAGAACATCCGCATCTACACCGATAATGTGCCGGTGCTCATCGCGTACCTCGACCCAGAATGCCGCTTCCTGTTTATCAACAAGGCCTATGCCGATGCCTTTGGCCTCGACCGGCACAACATTGCCGGCGTGCATTGCCTGCAGGCACTGCCGGAAGAAGAGTATCTCAATCGGCGTCATTATATTGACGCTGCCCTGCGTGGCGAGCGTCAGCGCTTTGAAACCCGCCTGCCCACACAGGGCGACAGCATCCGCTTTGCCGAAGTGACCTATATCCCCCATATCGGCGAGTACGGCGATGTACTGGGTTACTTCACCCTGTATCAGGACATCACGGAGCGGCGCAAGGCGGAGCAGGCGCTGCAGGAAACCAACGAAAACCTGGAGCAGCGCGTGCGCGAGCGTACCCATGCACTGTCAGTGGTTAACAAGGAGTTACGCAAGGAAAACACCATTCGCGCCCTGATGGAGGATGAACTGCGACAGGCGAAGTCCGATGCCGAAGCCGCCAACCTGGGCAAGACCCGTTTCCTTGCCGCGGCCAGCCACGACCTGCTGCAGCCGCTCAATGCCGCGCGTCTGTTCAGTTCGGCCCTTGCGCAGCAGAGCCACAGCCGAGAAACCAGTCAGCTGGTGGAGAATCTTGACGGCTCCCTCAAGGCAGCAGAAGAGCTGATCACCGCCATTCTGGATATTTCCAAGCTTGATGCCGGTGCACTGGAACCGACACTGACCCACTTCTCACTGGAGTACCTGTTCCAGACTCTGAATACCGAGTTCAGCGTGCTGGCACAGGAGAAGGGGCTGGCGTTCCACAGCGTCAATTGCCATCAGGTAGTGTATTCCGACCAGACTCTGCTGCGCCGCATCATGCAGAACTTTCTGTCCAACGCCATGCGCTACACCGCCAGCGGCAAGGTGCTGATGGGGGCACGGCGCGTGGGCCAGCAGCTGCGACTGGAGGTCTGGGATACCGGTGTCGGCATTCCCGAAAGCAAGTTGCGCGAAGTGTTTGAAGAGTTCAAGCGGATCGACAACCCCAAGCACAGTCAGGTCAAGGGGCTGGGGCTGGGGCTGGCGATCACCGATCGTATTGCCCGCATGCTGGGTCACCAGCTCAAGGTTCGCTCATGGCCAGGGCAGGGTACGGTTTTCAGCATCACACTGCCGCTGGGCGACCCGGCACAGGCGCAGAAACCCAAACCGGAACAGCGTGGCTGGATTCGCAGCAAGGGACTGAACGGCATTAAGGTACTGGTGATCGATAACGAACCCAAGATTCTGGAAGGGATGAGTGCACTCTTGCAGGGCTGGTCCTGCGAGGTTGTGACCGCCCTGTCCGGTGATGAAGCCGTTGCCGTCACACTGGAGCGCAACTGGGTGCCGGATATCGTACTGGCGGACTATCACCTGGGCGAGACCGAGACTGGTATCATGGCCTTGCGTCAGCTGGCATCACTTGAAGGTCAGACAGTGGGGGCCGAGTACTTCTCGCCCGCCATCGTGATCACGGCGGATCGTACCGATGAGGTCAAGGATGAAATCAATGCGGCCCAGGCACAGTTGCTGACCAAGCCGATCAAGCCCGCGGCACTGCGGGCGATGATCAACAAGATCATTGCCAACTTAAGGGCGGAAAAGGAGTAAAAAAGAGGGGCTGCCCGGGCGGTGTTGCGACCCGGGCGGGGATTGGATCAGACTTCGGTTTTGGGCGGCTCGACACCCAGACGCTGGGCCGCAATCACCGCCTGAGTGCGGCTGTGGACACCAAGCTTGCGCAGAATGGCGGTTACGTGGGCCTTGATGGTCGCTTCGGACACGCTCAGCTCGTAGGCGATCTGCTTGTTCAGCAGCCCTTCGGTCAACATGGTCAGGACGCGGAACTGCTGTGGTGTCAGGGAGGCCAGCGCGGCGGCAAACTGCTGGTCCTCTTCACTGACATCCCCCATATTCTCGGTCAGCTCCTGCGGCAGCCACTCTTCACCTTCCAGTACGGCGGTAATCGCTTCGGAGATGGTTTCCAGCGGAGCAGACTTGGGGATAAAACCGGATGCACCGTAATCGATGGCACGCTTCATCACATGCGGCTGCTCACTGCCGGACACCACCACCACCGGCACACCCGGATGCTGCCCACGCAGGAAGACCAATCCGGAAAAGCCATGCGTACCCGGCATGTGGATATCCAGCAACACCAGATCAGCATCGCCGTGTTGTTCGACCTTTTCCTGCACCGCCGCCAGACTGTCGGCCTCGACAATCTCGACACCGGGCACCGCCTGGGTCACCGCTTGTCGCAGCGCAGCGCGAAACAGAGGATGGTCGTCAGCAATAATGATCTTTTGTGCCAGTTGCATGCATCATCTCCCTCGTTCTTCGGCATGATGGAAGGATAGCCGAAGTTATCGAACTTGTGCCTGTCAAACAGGGTGTCGGTGGTCGGGCGCAATAATACCACCTCTTTGTCGACAACGCCGCACCACGAGCCCAGATTGTCGCCAATCCCCAAACAAAAACGCCCGCCGGGTGAGCGGCGGGCGTTTCATTGGTCATTGACCTGTCGGGCGTTGATCAGCCCTTGCGGTTCATGCGATGCTCAATCAGATCATCCACCACGGTCGGGTCGGCCAGCGTGGAGGTGTCACCCAGCGCACCGAAATCGTCCTCGGCGATCTTGCGCAGAATACGGCGCATGATTTTGCCTGAACGGGTCTTCGGCATGCCCGGCGCGAACTGGATCAGGTCCGGCGACGCGATCGGGCCGATCTCGGAGCGAACCCAGTTGCGCAGTTCTTTCATCAGCTCGTCACTGGCATCGAAGCCGCTCTGCAGGGTGACATATACATAGATGCCCTGACCTTTCAGATCATGCGGGTAGCCGACAACAGCGGCCTCGGCAACAGCCGGGTGCGCCACCAATGCGGACTCCACTTCGGCGGTGCCCATGCGGTGACCGGATACGTTGATTACGTCATCCACACGACCGGTGATCCAATAGTAGCCGTCTTCATCACGACGGGCACCGTCACCGGTGGTATACACGCCCTTGAAGGTGCTGAAGTAGGTCTGGATGAAGCGCTCGTGATCACCCCAGATGGAGCGACTCTGGCCCGGCCAGGAATCCTTGATCACCAGGTTGCCTTCACCGGCACCTTCGATCTCCTTGCCTTCTGCATCCAGCAGCGCCGGCTGTACGCCGAAGAACGGACGCGTGGCTGAGCCCGGCTTGGTGGCCGTTGCACCCGGCAGCGGCACGATCATGATGCCGCCGGTTTCAGTCTGCCACCAGGTATCCACGATTGGGCACTTGCCCTTGCCGAAGATGCGGTGGTACCAGGTCCAGGCTTCAGGGTTGATCGGCTCGCCCACGGAACCCAGCAGCTTGAGGCTGGACAGGTCGGAGTCACCCAGCACATCTTCACCCTGCTGCATCAGTGCACGGATGGCGGTCGGGGCGGTGTAGAACTGATTGACCTTGTGCTTCTCGATCACGCGGCCGAAACGGCTGTTGTCCGGATAGCTCGGCACGCCTTCAAACATCAGTGTCGTGGCGCCGTTGGCCAGCGGGCCGTAAACGATGTAGCTGTGACCGGTCACCCAGCCCACGTCAGCGGTACACCAGTACACATCACCTTCATGGTAATCGAATACGTACTGATGGGTCATGGAGGCGTATACCATGTAACCACCGGTAGTGTGTTCCAGCCCCTTGGGTGCGCCGGTAGAACCGGAGGTGTACAGAATGAACAGCGGTGCTTCGGCGTTCATCGGCTCGGCCGGGCAGTCGTCGGACTGTTCAGCAACGGCGCCTTCGTACCAGACATCGCGGCTGTCGTTCCAGGCCACATCCTTATCGACACGCTTGACCACAAATACAGTCTCGATCAGGTTGCCGGCTTCATGATGATCCAGCGCCTTGTCCACGTTCTCTTTCAGCGGTACAACCTTGCCACCGCGCAGCGAGTAGTTGGAGGTGATCACCACCTTCGACTTCGCGCCTTCGATACGGGCTGCCAGTGCTTCCGGCGAGAAGCCACCAAATACGATGGAGTGCACCGCACCCACGCGGGCACAGGCCAGCATGGCAACAGCGGCTTCCGGGATCATCGGCATGTAGAGGGTGACCACATCGCCCTTCTTAACGCCCTTGGCTTTCAGCGCGTTGGCAAAGCGACACACGCGTGCGTGCAGGTCACGGTAGGTAATTTTTTCGTCTTCGCTCGGGTCGTCGCCTTCCCAGATGATCGCGACCTGATCGCCACGGGTTTCCAGGTGGCGGTCAAGGCAGTTGTAGGAGGCGTTCAGTTCGCCGTCTTCGTACCATTTGATATCGACAGTGTGCGGATCAAACGTGGTGTTCTTGACCTTGGTGTACGGCTTGAACCAGTCCAGGCGCTTGCCCTGCTCGCCCCAGAAGGCTTCCGGGTCGTTGATCGACTGTTCATACATCGCCTGATATTTGTCGTCATCGGCATGTGCCTTGGCAGCAAAAGCCGGATCGACCGGATATACGTTCTGTTCACTCATCGTGATGCCCTTAGCTTGCGTTTTGTTTTTATAACGTGGAACGCCGCACTTATTTATAGTCGCTATTGTCGGCGCGATCGAGTTGATTAATGAGAGGTTATACCGAAGCCACTCGGGTCCCCTGAATTAGACATTGGTCTACTCGGATACCGACAAAAGTCATATACTGCAGAGTAAGCGTGCACTTACTTACCTGACAACAATGACTCCAGATCAATTCCCTCTTCCCGCATTCGCGCCAGCTTGTATCGGAGCGTGCGTGGACTGATGCCCAATTTTTCAGCAGCATCCTTGCGACTGCCGGAAGTGGCACGCAGGGCTTCAACGATCAATTGATACTCATGCTGCTTCAGATCCTTGCCCAGCAGTCCTTCGGCCAGATCCATTTCAGGCTCGTCAGTCTCCGCTGTCAGGCTGTCTGGCGGGGCCGGCTGTGCTGCCCCCGTACGCAGCGGTATGGCGGCACTGCCCAGATGCAGATCAGCGGCCGTAATCCGGTTGCCGGCCTGAAGAATCAGCGCACGCTGGATCACATTATCCAGCTCACGCACATTGCCCGGCCAGTGATGCTCACACAGGCTGCTGGTGGCGGCGGCGTCCAGCGCTGCCAGGTTGCGGCCCATCTTGCGGCAGTGATGTTTGAGCAGGCGCTCGGCCAGCGGGCGGATATCTTCCGGGCGCTCGCGCAGCGGCTGCCACTGCAGCGGGAACACGTTCAGGCGGTAGTAGAGATCTTCACGGAACTTGCCCTCCGCCACGGTCTGCTCCAGCTGGCGGTTACTGGTGGCCAGCAGACGCACATCCAGCGGGATCACCTTGCGTCCACCAATACGCTCCACCTCCTGCTCCTGCAACACCCGCAACAGCTTGGCCTGCAGCCCCAGATCCATCTCGCTGATCTCATCCAGCAGCAGCGTACCGCCGTTGGCCTGTTCGAACTTGCCGGGCTGGCTGCTGATGGCGCCGGTGAAGGCGCCCTTTTCATGGCCGAACAGGGTCGCTTCCAGCATACTTTCGGGAATGGCGGCACAGTTGATGGCGATGAACGGCTTGTCGGCACGGGGCGAGTGATTGTGGATATATCGTGCCAGCACCTCCTTGCCGGTACCGGACTCGCCGGTGATCAGTACGGTTGAATCGGTGGCGGCCACCCGCTGAGCCAGCTGCAGCAGCTGACGGCTACCCGGCGCCTCGGCCACAGGCTCGTCGTGCTGCGCCGTCAGCAAACCCTGCGCATGGGTGCGGATCAGGTCGATCAGCTGTTGCGGCTCAAAGGGCTTCATCAGGTAGTCAGCGGCACCGTTGCGGATCGCGTCCACCGCCCGCTCCACCTGTCCATAGGCAGTGATCAGGGCCACCGGCAACGAAGGGTTCTGCTGCTTCAGATGGGCCAGCAGCTGATGGCCGTCCATCCCCGGCATGTTCACATCGGAGATCACCATATCCACGCTATCCCGCTTCAGCAGCGCCAGCGCGTCCTCGCCACTGCCGGCTTCCAGATAGCGGATATCCGCCAGTGCCAGCGTATCGGTGATCGCCTCGCGCAGGTCAATGTCATCCTCAACAATCAAGACTTTTACGCTCATGCCGACTCCTGTGCGGTGGGATTGATCAGAGGCAGACGGAAGCTCGCACGGGTGCCCACACCCGGTGTCGAGACCAGAACAAACTCGCCATGATGCGCTCTTGCCATCACCTGAGCGATGGCAAGGCCAAGCCCCGTGCCATGTGATTTGGTAGTGTAGAAGGGTTCCTGCGCCCGCTTCAGTGTAGCGGCATCCATACCCGGGCCATCATCGATCACTTCAAGCAGCAGTCTGTCCCCCTCTTGGGCCAGACGAAGCGTGAGCTCAGTGCCCTCTTCGCAGGCCTGCAGGGCATTGTTGACCAGATTGAGCACCGCCCCAAGCAGGGCTTCGAGATTGCACTGGATCACCGCATCAGGCGCTTCGTTGATACAGTCACAGTCTGCATCGTGCTGGCTCAGAGGTTGATCCAGCAGATCTTCCAGCCGTGCCATCAGGGTACGGCCATCAACACGGTCTTCCAATCGGGTTTCACCGCGGGCGAAGATCAACATGTCACGCACCTGCTGTTCAAGGTGGGTCAGGCGCGATTTGACCTTGCCGGCGAAACGGATACGCTTGTCGTCATCCAGCTGCGGAGCCATCAGATGGCTGGCGTAGAGCAGTGCCGCCGACAGCGGTGTGCGCACCTGATGCGCCAGCGAGGCCATCATCCGCCCCATTTCCGACAGCCGCTGGTAATGGTGCAGCTGCTCCTGCAGCGTACGTGTGTGGGTCTGGTCGGTGATGAATACCAGCTGTCCCGGCTCGCCATCCAATGCCTGTGTCGACAGGCTGACGCGGCGGCCGTTTTTCAGCGACACCTCATGGCCATCGTCCGGCCTTGGTGCAAAACACTGGTTGATCACCTCCAGCCAGGTCTTGTCGGCCAGCTCGATCCCCAGCAACGATACCGCCGCCGGGTTGAATTCGGTCACACGGCCGGTCTGGCCGATTACCAGCACCCCGCCGGGCATACGGTCAATCAGGCGGCGCAGGCGCTCAAGGGCCGTCCGGTCGGTCTGCAGGGCAGCCACCTGACTTTCAAGTTCAGTGATCCGTTGTTGCAGCTGTTGGTGTTCAGTCACTGGCGTTCAATCCCGTATTTGCGCATCTTTTCCACCAGCGTGGTGCGCCGAATCTGCAGCAGGCGTGCCGCTTTCGATACCACCTGATCGGTCGCATCAAGTGCCTGATGGATCAAGCGTTGCTCATGGGATTCCAGCCAGGCCTTGAGATCAAGGCCCTCAACCGGCAGGGTGTCAGCTTCAACCGGTACGGTGGGGCCGTTCGCAATGGCCTCCGGGAATGGCTCCGGCTGTACATAGCGGGCCGGGTCCGGCTCTTCAATATGACGAAATTTGGGCGGCAGCTCCGATACCCCGATCACGCCACCGGGGTGAATGATGCTGAGCCGCTCAACCAGATTGGCCAGCTCACGCACGTTGCCCGGCCAGGGGTGCAGGCGCAGGGATTCCAGCGCGGCCGGGTGAAACTGCAAACGGCCGGAGCCGGTCTCATCCAGCTGCTGGCTCAGGTTATTGATCAGCAGCGGCAGGTCTTCCAGCCGGTCCCGCAGTGCCGGCATCTCGATGGGGAATACATTGAGGCGGTAATAGAGATCTTCACGGAACTGACCATCCTGAATCATCAGCTCCAGGTTCTTGTGGGTCGCGGTAACAATGCGCACATCCACTTCCAGGGTCTTGCTGCCGCCCACGCGCTCAAACTGCCGTTCCTGCAGCACTCGCAGCAGTTTGACCTGCATCGGCAGCGGCATATCGCCGATTTCGTCCAAAAACAGGGTGCCGCCGTTGGCCAGCTCGAACCGACCGGGCCGGCTGGAGATGGCGCCGGTGAAGGCCCCTTTCTCATGGCCGAACAGCTCACTTTCAAGCAGCTCTGAGGGGATCGCGCCACAGTTGACCGGCACAAAAGGTCCGTCACGGCGCGGCGAATGCTCATGCAAGCAACGCGCCACCACTTCCTTGCCTGTACCGGACTCGCCGGTGATCAGGACACTGATGTCACGCGGTGCCACCTGCGCAATCAGGTGTCGAATCTCGCGAATGGGCGCACTCTGCCCGACAAAGCCGGGCATATCCGGCAGCGCACGCGGCTCGGTTATGCCACGCTCACGCAGCAGGGCACATTGATGCAGCCAGTCCAGCAGCTGTGGATAACGATAGGGTTGCTCCAGCACGCCAAGAATACCGGACTGCGCAAACGCGGCCTGATCCAGCTCCGGCCAGTCGCAGGTCAGCAGTTTGGGGATTACCGGACCACGGTCCAGCTCGGCGACGAGCTTGTTCAGCGCAATCGGCAAACTGCTTTCACCAATCAGCACCACCCCGACCGCATCCAGCGCAAACGCCTTGCTCTGCTGCAGCCAGCTGACGAAGTCAAAAACATGACACTCTAGCTCGATAAACTGTAGACAGGCACGTAAGGTCTCACGCCTGTCGGCGTCATCATCGATTATGAGGGCCTGGAAAGGCAGCTGGTCAGAAACTCCGCTGTTGGTTGTACGCATGGGTGTGTCCGGGCTTGTCAGGATTCTGACAATCTACCGGATGGAGAGAGGATGTCAATGGATTGACAGGCATGATCTGCCTAAGTGGTACGCTGGCGAATCTCAATCGATACCGTACAGGACTAATACTCCGTCAGCCACAGCAGCACTCGGACTTATTATCACAGGCAAAAATCACGATACCTACCCGGTCAATATGGCCCTTCAAACGAGCATTCTTGAGGGTGTCGTAGTGAAGCAAATCCTCCATCCAGCCGAAGTAACGATTTTCCAGCACCGGAAGGTATCGGGTACGGATAGTGTCGATCACCGCTTCAAACTTGGCAAAGTCATAGGTATGGCTCATCAGATTGCGATCACCGATCATATCCAGCCAAGCTTCAGCATCATCGACATAGCCAGACGCGTAGGCCTAGCGCACCACCGCCTTGGGCGAAATCTGATCCAGCATCAGGCCATCGGCCTGCATCCTGTCTTTCAGCACCTTCCACGCCAGCTCAAATGTGTATTCAAAGCGCTGAATAATGCCTTCCTTTTCCAGCTGGCTCAAACCAGCCGGATCAAGCTCCATCGCTTCACGTAACAAACTGAATGCGCGTGAAAAGTTCTGAAAACGCTGTTTCCAGCGCACATCAACGTCGTTGCTCATGCAGCACCTCTTCCGGGCTGTTGGCGGTGAGAATACGCTCTGACCACTCCAGCAGACGCTCCTCATTTATTTATCCGATAATTCAACACTTCTCAAGAGCGAGGCAAACTCATCGTTGAAGTCCCCAGGTTCGGCGTTTAGCTTCAGTTCATTCTTACAAATTTCGCCCAAATAACCTGCTGTCACAAGCAACATCGGGGTAAGCTCAGAGAGCACATTGAAATGTTCGGCAATCAGACTGTAGTCCGTCTCATAATCATGCGCTGCCATATTCCGAGCCATACGCCCTTGTTGCCACAGCTCAACCGATGGCACTACTCCACGCTTCTCAAAGTACACAAGAATTTTCAGAAAGTTATCCGTGTTTTCACTCATCAATAGCGCACTGTGGCGCATGGTTGAAGCAAGAGTATCCTGCAGTTTTGCAAAGCGCTCATTGATGGCAGCCAAGGTTTCGAATAACTCTGCATCCTTGCGCCGGTGCCAAAGAGATTCACCACTCAGTGGCCACTCCAACTTGGAACTTGATTCATACAGAAAATAGGAGCACCGCTGCACAGCCTCCAGTAGCTGTGACAGATATCGTTTTTCATTCTGCAGAAGGTCAACCATTATGCAGCCTCTTTAAGACACATGGAGCTCTTACGCGCTATCAGCTGAAAAGGTGTGTACGCTGTACTCGCCACATGCACCAGCAAGTCAACGGGCAAACCCAGTTGCTTTTCCAGCTCCAGAACCCCCTCTGTCAGGATAGTTGTCGCGTCCTTTGTTAAACTCTCTTATTCACTCAGGGGCGTTTGGAGATCTGTATGCCTCGTTACTCCGATGAGC